>NZ_KB895839.1:0-131322 GCF_000374985.1 Micromonospora sp. CNB394
TGCACACCCACCAGAGCCTCTGGCGCGGCGGCGAACCGCTGTTCTACGACGAGACCGGCTACGCCGGCCTGTCCGACACCGCCCGCTGGTACATCGGCGGCCTGCTGCACCACGCCCCGTCGCTGCTCGCCTTCACCAACCCCACCATCAACTCCTACCGTCGTCTGGTGCCCGGCTTCGAGGCCCCGGTCAACCTGGTCTACTCCCAGCGCAACCGCTCCGCCTGCACCCGCATCCCGGTCACCGGCAGCAACCCGAAGGCCAAGCGCGTCGAGTTCCGGGTGCCGGACCCGTCCAGCAACCCGTACCTGGCGTTCTCGGCCATGATGATGGCCGGCCTCGACGGCATCAAGAACAAGATCGAGCCGCCGGCCCCGATCGACAAGGACCTCTACGACCTCCCGCCGGAGGAGTGGGGCGACGTCAAGCAGGTCCCGGGTTCGCTGCCGGAGGTGCTCAACGCGCTGGAGGCCGACCACGACTACCTGCTCGACGGCGGCGTGTTCACGCCCGACCTGATCTCCACCTGGGTCGACTGGAAGCGGGCCAACGAGGTCGACCCGGTGCGCCTGCGCCCGACCCCGCACGAGTTCGCGATGTACTTCGACTGCTGAGCACGCTCGTCAGCACCGGCCGGGCCGGCTCCGCGATGGCGGAGCCGGCCCGGCCGTTTCACGCAGTACGGCGGCGCAGCGCGGCCCGGACGCCGGCCACCGCGACGACCACCACCAGCGCCGTCATCAGCACCGCGCCCGGCGCCTTGCTGAACCGGGCCAGGTTGGAGCCGTCCGGCAGGGTGAGCGCCGACGCCACCGCGCTGGGTGCCACGAACCAGACCTGCCGGGCAAGCGGCACCGCCGCGGCCGCGAGCAGCGTCAGCGGCCAGATCGCGTACCAGGGGTGGAAGACCGGCGCGAGCAGCACCGTGGCGGCGAGCGCCAGGCCCGCGCCGAGCAGCGCCACCCGGGGGCGGGCGCGCGTCAGCCGGGCCACCCGCTGCCGGGCGTCGTCGAGCCGCCGTAGCGTCGTCCACGCCCACCACCAGAGCGCGACGAGCGTTCCGGTCAGCAGCACCAGCGCGACCGCCCGGATCACCGGCACCGCCGCCGGCCGCCGCCCGGCCAGCTCCCCGGCGTAGTCGACGACGAACCCGATCGCGGTCGGCGGGGAGGTCCACTGCTGCGAGTCGCCGCTGTGGCCGAGCCCGTCCACCCAGCCCAGCCCGAGGCCGGTGGCGAGCGACACGACCAGCAGCGTGCCGAGCACCGACGCGGCCAGTTGCCCGCCGTCGCGCAGCAGCGCCCGCCACGTGTAGCCGCCCAGCACGGCGGCGAGCGCCGCGAACGGCAGCGCCACCACCGCGACCGCCTTCACCGCCACCGCCAGGCCCAGCAGCACCCCGGCGACCAGCAGCGCGCGCGGCCTGCCCGGCAGGCGGACCAGCACCAGCAGGCCGAGCAGGAGCAGCCCCAGCGCGAGCGCGTCGTTGTGCGCGCCCGCCACCAGGTGGATCCCGACCAGTGGGCAGGCGAGCACCAGCCAGGCGGCCCGGCGGGTGGGCACCCCGGCGGCGCGGGCCAGGCCGGGCAGGCAGAGCGCGACCAGCAGCACCCCGGCCACCGCGGCCAGCCGCAGCGCCACGATCGCCCCGATGAGGCCGCCACCGGCAAGGACGGCGAGCCCGGCCAGCAGCACGAAGAACGGCCCGTACGGTGCCGGGGTGTCCCGCCAGATCGGCGGCACCGAGTCGGTCCACGGGCAGCCGGCCCCGGCGACTCCCACCCGGTACGGGCTGAGGCCCTGCGTCCACGTCCAGCCCTGGCAGGCGTACGAGTAGACGTCGCGGCTGCCGATCGGCGGCGCGGCGAGCAGCGGCAGCGACCAGAGCCCGGCGGTCAGGTACGCCCACCGTCCGGACGGCGCGCCCCACCGCAGCGACCACCAGGCGCCCACCAGCAGGAGCGTCCCGGCCAGCCAGCAGCCGAGCGCCACCGGCCCGTGCGGGGCCGCCCAGATCGCGGCGAGCGTGCCGCGCGACGGCGTACCGGGAAGCGCGCCGCCGAGCCATCCGGCGGCGGTGAGCAGCACCGCCCCGGCGAGGCCGGCGTAGCGGGCGAGACCGGCGGCGACCGGCCGGACGGGTCCGTCGGGCTCGCTCACCGGCACTCTCCTCAGTCCGCGGGAACCGGCTGCCGACCCTGGCGAGCCGACCGTACCAACCACACCACCAGCCCGATCACGAACAGGGTCATCAGGGGCGCACCGGGCATCTTGGTGTACCTGGGTAAACCGGTGCCGTCGGCCAGCACCAGAAATGACGACACCACGGTGACGATCGAGAACCAGAGCGTGCGGTGCGCGGTGGCGGCGAGCACCGCCAGCGGCCACAGCCAGTACCAGGGGTGGAACAGCGGGGAGAGCGCGATCGTGGCGGTCAGCGCCAGCCCGGCGTGCCAGAACGGTTCACCGCGGCGGAACGACCGGAACCACAGCCAGATCAGCACGGCGATCAGCACGACCATGCCGATCGCCCGGGTCACCGGCAGCGCGTCGACATGCACGCCGAACGGCGCCAGCAGGTAGCCGACGGTCTGCCCCACCGCTGTCGGCGGCGAGGTCCAGGCCACCACCAACCCGCCCTGTTCCAGCCCGCTGATGAACCCCAGCCCCAGGCCGGACGCGACGGTCGCCGCGGCGAGCGCCGCGAGCGAGCCGCCGACCACCCACCCGCCGTCGCGCACGAGCGTCCTGATCCGGTACGCCCCGGCGATCGCGGCCAGCGCGGCGAACGGCATCACGACCAGCGCGGTGACCTTGACGGCGGCAGCCAGCCCGAGCAGCGCCCCACCGGCGAGCAGCGGTCCGGGCCGCCCCGGACGGGCCGCCACCACCGCCAGCCCGGCAACGAGCAGGCCGATCATCAACGCGTCGTTGTGCGCGCCGGAGACCAGGTGCACGGGGACCAGCGGGCTCGCCAGCGCCAGCCAGAGCGCCCGCCGCGGCGGCACCCCGCAGCGGCGGGCCAGCACCGGCAGGGCCCACGCGGTGAGCGCCACCCCGGCCACGGCGAGCACCCGGAACAGCGCGACGGCGGCGAACAGCGACCCGGTGGCCTCCACCACCGCACCGGCGAGCAGCACGAACAGCGGCCCGTACGGCGCCGGGGTGTCCCGCCAGATGAAGGAGATGGTGTCCAGCCAGGGGCAGGGCAACGCTGACACGCCCTGCTCGTAGGGGTTGATCCCGGCCGAGAAGCTGGCGCCCTGGCAGGCGTACGCGTACACGTCTCGGCTGCCCAGCGGCGGCGCGACAAGCATCGGGAGCAGCCAGAGCGCGACGGTGACCAGCACCCACCGGGCCGACGGCACCCGGTTCCGCAGCGACCACCAGGCCCACGCCAGCAGCCCGGTGCCGAGCAGCCACAACCCGATGATCAGCGGCCCGTCCGGGCCCTGCCAGATGCTGACCGGGGTGGGACGCAACTCTCCGTCGGGCAGGGCGCCGCCGAGGAACGCGGCCACGGCGAGCAGTACGGAGCCCGCCAGGCCGATCCAGCGCGAGAGGTGGTGAGGCACGTCCGACATGCTGCCAGTACGGTGGTTCGCGATCAGGAGGTGGGCATGCGGGGCGGTCGGGTGGTGGCGGTCTCCGCCGTGTCGGCGCTCGTGCTCGCCGCGTTCCACCTCACGCTGCCGGCCACCGGCTCGGACCTGTCCGCGCAGGTGGCCCGCGCCGGCTTCTTCGCCGAGCACGGTGCCGCCCTGGTGGACCTGCGCTGGTACGGCGGCGTGCACCCGTGGGGTTACAGCCTCGTCTCGCCGCCGCTGATGGCGCTGCTCGGGGTACGTGTCACCGGCGCGCTCGCCCTGCTCGCCTCCGCCACCGCGTTCGCCGCCCTGCTGGTGCGGGCCCGGGTGCCCCGGCCGCTGCTGGGCAGCCTGGTCGGCGTGGTCACGATCGCCGGCAACCTGGTCTCCGGCCGGGTCACGTACGCCCTCGGCGTCGCGTTCGGCCTGGCCGCACTGCTGGCGCTCACCGTTCCTGCCCGCCGCACCCGCCTCGCCGCCGGTGCCGCCGCCGAGCCGGTCGGGCCCGGCGCTTCCGGTCGTGACCGGAGCGTCTGGGCGACCGTCGCCGCCGCTGCCGCCGCGCTGCTCGCCTCCGCGGCCAGCCCGGTGGCCGGGCTGTTCGTCGGGCTCGCCGGCGTCGCGCTGCTGCTGACCCGCCGGTACGCCGACGGCCTGCTGCTCGCCGTGCCGGCCGCCGCGCCGCTCGCCGTGACCGGGCTGCTGTTCGGCGAGGGCGGCTGGATGAACATCAGCACGGCCGACACCGTGCACGCCGTGGTGACGAGCCTTCTGGTCGCGGCACTCGTGGCGTACCGGCCGGTGCGGGCGGGCGCGCTGCTGTCCGCGGCCGGGGTGCTGGCGTCGGCGCTGCTGCACACCCCGGTCGGGCTGAACGCCACCCGGCTGGTGGTGATGTTCGCGCTGCCGGTGCTGGCCGCCGCCGCGACGCTCCCCGCCCCACTCGCCGATCGACTGCGCCCTGCCGGTCGGCGCTCCCGGGTCGCCGGAGCGGCCGGGCTGGCCGCTCTCCTGGCGGTGGTCTGCTGGTGGCAGCCGCCGGTGGTCACCGCCGACCTGCGCAGTGCCGACGACCCGACGGCCGACCCGGCGTACTTCGCGCCGCTGCGCACGGAGTTGGCCCGGCGCGGGCTCACCGGGCGGGTGGAGGTGCCGCCGACCCGCAACTACTGGGAGGCGGCCCACATGGGCGAGGTGCCGCTGGCCCGGGGCTGGCTGCGGCAGGCCGACATCGACCGCAATCCGCTGTTCTTCACCACGGTGCCCGGCGCGGACGGCACCGGCGTCCCGCTCACCCCGGTCACCTACCGGGACTGGTTGGCCGACAACGCGGTGCAGTACGTGGCGGTGCCCGACGCCGAGTTCTCCTGGGTGGGTGCGTCGGAGGCGAAGCTGGTGGAGGCGGGCCAGCCGTACCTGACCGAGGTCTGGTACGACCGGCACTGGAAGCTGTACGCGGTCACCGAGCCGACTCCGCTGGTCGGCGCGCCGGGCGAGCTGATCCGCCAGGACGGTGCCTCGATCACGTTCCGCGCCCCCGCCGCCGGCCCGATCCCGATCCGGGTGCGCCACACCCGCTGGCTCACCGCCTCGGGCGGAGCCGCAGTCACCCCGAACGGCACCTGGACCACGGTGACGGTCCCCCAGGCGGGCACCTACACCCTCACCAGCTGATCCACCGTCCCCTGAGCGCGGCGATCTTGCGCTTTCTGCCCCGGCAAATCGGGCCTATCCGGCCTGCGCGGGGCCGCAACTGCAAGATCGCCGCGCGGGACGGCGTGCGGGGGCGGGGTGGGACGCGGCGGACGGGCGCAGGGGCTAGAGGGGGGACTCCAGGATTCGCTGGACGACCGTGCGGGAGTGGCGGCCGGTGCGCAGGTACTCGTCGAGGAACTCGCCCTGGTCCTCGCGCCCCAGCAGCCGCACCACCCCGGCCAGCTCCACCCCGTGCCGGGGCAACTGGTCCCCGGCCCGGCCGCGTACCAGCATCAGCGCGTCGCGCACCTCGGCGGCGAGCGTCCAGCCGGCGGCCAGCTCGGCGGCGTCGGACGGGTCGAGCAGGCCGGCGGCGCGGGCGGCGGCGAGGGCGTCGAGCGTACGGGTGCCGCGCAGGGCGGGCACCTGACCGGCGTACCGGAGCTGGAGCAACTGCACCGCCCACTCGACGTCGGCCAGCCCGCCCCGGCCCAGCTTGGTGTGGGTGGCCGGGTCGGCGCCGCGGGGCAGCCGCTCGGTCTCCACCCGCGCCTTGATCCGGCGGATCTCGACCACCTGCTCGCGGCTCAGCCCCTCGGCCGGGTAGCGCACCGGCTCGATCATGGCTTCGAACTCGGCGCCCAGGTCGGCGTCGCCGCAGACGAACCGGGCGCGCAGCAGCGCCTGCGCCTCCCACACCCGCGACCAGCGCGCGTAGTACTGGGCGTACGCGGCCAGGCTGCGGACCAGCGGGCCCTGCCGGCCCTCGGGGCGCAGGTCGGCGTCGACGCCCAGCGGCGGGTCGGGAGCGGGCGCGGACAGCAGCCGGCGCAGTTCCTCGGCGACGGCGTGGGCCGCGGCGCTGGCGGCGCTCTCCTCCACCCCGGGCGGCGGGTCGTAGACGAACAGCACGTCGGCGTCGGAGAGGTAGTTCGACTCGTACCCGCCGAGCCGGCCCATGCCGATCACCGCGAAGCGCAGGCCGGGCGGTCCGGGGTGGACGGTACGGGCGGCGCGCAGCGCGGCGGCCAGTGTGGCGTCGGCGACGTGGGACAGCGCGGTGCCGACCGCCGTCACGTCCACCACTGTGGGCCGGCGTTCCCCGCCGCCGACCGGGCGCGGGGTGAGCGGGGCGAGCGAACCGGCGCGGCTGAGCACGTCGGCGGCGGCGATCCGGACCAGTTCCCGGCGGCGCAGCGCGCGGACCGCCCGGATCGCCTCGACCGGGTCGTCGTGGCGGGCGGCAGCGGCGGCGAACCCCTCGACGAGCGTCGCCCGTGGACGCGGGGTCAGTTCGCTGTCCTCGGCGAGCAGCCGCAGCGCCTCCGGTTCGCGGGCCAGCATGTCGGCCGCGTACCGGGACGACGACAGCACCCGGGCCAGCCGGCGCGCCACCGGGCCGGAGTCGCGCAGCAGGCGCAGGTACCACGGGGTGCTGCCGAGCTTGTCGGAGACCTGCCGGTAGTTGAGCAGCCCGCGGTCCGGCTCGGGGGCGTCGGCGAACTCGTCGAGCAGCACCGGCAGCAGCGTGCGCTGGATGGCGGCGGTACGGCTGACCCCGCCGGTGAGCGCCTGGAGGTGCCGCAGCGCGCCGGCCGGGTCGGCGAAGCCGAGCACCTCCAGCCGGTGGCGGGCCGCCTCGGGCGTGAGGCGCAGCCCTTCGGCCGGTACCCGGGCCACGGCTTCCAGCAGCGGCCGGTAGAGCAGTTTGGCGTGCAGCCGGCGTACCTCGGCGGCGTGGGTGACCCACTCGGCGCGGAACTCCTCGACGGCGCTGCGGCCCGGCGTGGCCGCGTAGCCGAGCGCGGCGGCGAGCCAGCGCAGCGCGGCCGGTTCGGTCGGCACGGTGTGGGTCCGGCGCAGGGCCTGGAGCTGGAGCCGGTGCTCGACGGCGCGCAGGAAGCGGTAGCCGCGCAGCAGCGCCTCCCCGTCGGCGCGGCCCACGTAGCCACCGGCGACGAGCGCGCGCAGCGCCGGCACGGTGCCCGGCACCCGCAGCGACTCGTCGCCCCGACCGTGCACGAGCTGGAGCAGCTGGACGGCGAACTCGATGTCGCGCAGCCCGCCCGGACCGCGCTTGATCTCGCGTTCCAGCTCCTTCGGCGGCACATTGTCGAGGATCTTGCGGCGCATCGACCGGACGTCCTCGACCGCCTCGGGGCGTTCGGCGGCGGTCCAGACGAGCGGGGCCAGCGCGTCGATCCACTCCTTGGCCAGCTCCAGGTCGCCCGCCGCCGGGCGGGCCTTGAGCAGCGCCTGGAACTCCCAGGTGCGGGCCCAGCGCTTGTAGTAGGCGAGGTGGCTGGCGAGCGTGCGGACCAGCGGGCCCCGGTTGCCCTCCGGACGCAGCGCGGCGTCGACCGGCCAGGCCACCAGCCCGCAGATCTGGATCAGCCGGGTGGCGACCTGGGTGGCGGCGGGCAGGTCGTCGTCAGTCGCGGAGACGAAGATGACATCGACGTCGGAGACGTAGTTCAGCTCGTCGCCACCGCACTTGCCCATCGCCACCACTGCCAGCCGGGGGCGTGGCGTGCCGTCGGGCAGCTCGTCGGCGGCGATGTCGTACGCGGCGGCCAGCGTGGCGTCGGCCAGCCCGGACAGCGCCGCCATGGTCTGCTCCAGGCCGCGCCCGCCGGTCAGGTCGGCCGCCGCGATTCGCAGCAGCGCGAGCCGGTACGCCTGCCGCAGCAGCGGGACCGCGCCGGTCATGGTGGTCAGCCGGGCCGCGACGCTCAGGTCGAGCCGCCCGTCCGCGGTGGGGGCGAGCCCGTCCGGCTCGGTCGCCAGCACCGCCCACTGGCCGGGGTTGGCCACCAGGTGGTCGCCGAGCGCTGAGGAGGCGCCGAGCACCGCGATCAGCCGGCGGCGCAGGCCGGGGTCGGCGGCCAGGGCGTCGCGTACGGCCGTCTCGTCGCCGGAGCGCCGCTCGGACTCGACCAGCCGGTGCAGCTGACGCAGGGCCAGGTCCGGATCGGCGGCGCGGGACAGCGAGGCGAGCATCTCGGCGGCGCTGTCGTCGGCGGGCTCCTGGGTGTCGGGCCGCCACAGGGCGAGCCCGTCCGGGCCGAGCAGGTCCACGGCGCGGACGGCGCCGTCGCCCTCGGCGAATCCGTAGCGGGCCAGGCGCCCGCGGGCCGGCCGGGCCACCGTCAGGCCCCGAGCAGCGGCAGGCTGCGGCGCGGGTTGTCGTCGCCTAGTTCGCCGAGCGCGAGCGCGGCGAACCGGATCGCGAACGGCTGCCACGCCTCCTCGACGTCGGCCATCACCCGGTCGCAGGCGGCCACCACCAGCTCCGGGTCGTAGCCCAGCTCGGCCAGCACCGCCGAGTCGCGGGACCACTCGGCGATCATCGCGGTGTCGCACTCGATGTGGAACTGCAACCCCCAGGCCCGGTCGCCGAGGCGGAACGCCTGGTGCGGGTAGCGGGTGGACGCGGCCAGCAGCGTCGCGCCGTGCGGCAGCTCGGTGATCTCGTCGGCGTGCCACTGGAGCACGTCGGGCATCAGCGGCACGTACCGGAACAGCGGGTCGTCCTCGGCGGCGTCGCGCCGGCCCACCAGCGCCGGGCCGACCTCCGGGCCGGACGGGCTGCGCTCGACCCGGCCGGCGTGCGCGGTGGCGAGCAGTTGCGCGCCGAGGCAGACGGCGAGCGTGGGCACCCGCTGCCGGACCGCCTTGCGCAGCAGCCCTTCCAGTGCCGGGAACCAGGGCGCGCCGGGGCCGCCGTCCGGCCCCGGGTACGCCTGCTGGTCGCCGCCGAGCACGACGAGCGCGGCGTACCCCTCCAGGTCGGCGGGGAGCGGGTCACCGGCGTGCGGACGCAGCACGCGCAGCTCCAGGCCCCCTTCGGTGAGCCACTCCCCCAGTCGGCGGAGGTCGTCGGTCGGGTCGTTCTCGATCACCAGAGCGGTCGCCACGACGTCGAGGCTAACCGGTGCGCCCGACCGGGCCGGTTCCGGCAGGCCCTAGGCTCCGATCGTGCCTGACGACTGCCTGCGCCCACCGGCCCTGCGTCCCGGCGACGCGGTGATGCTGGTGTCCCCGTCCGGGCCGACCCGTCCCGAACGGGTGGCCCGCGGCGTCGAGCTGCTCACCGGCTGGGGGTTGCGGCCGGTGCCCGCGCCCAACGCGTACGCCCGCCGGGGTTACCTGGCCGGCGACGACGCGCTGCGGGCCGCGGACCTGAACGCGGCGTTCGCCGACCCGGAGATCCGCGGGGTGGTCTGCACCCGGGGCGGCTACGGCGCGCAGCGGGTGGTCGACCTGATCGACATGGCGGCGGTACGCCGGGATCCGAAGGTGGTGGCCGGGTTCTCCGACATCACCGCGGTGCAGTTCGCGCTCTGGCGGGGTGCCCGGCTGGCCGGGGTGCACGGGCCGGGCGCCGCGTGGCGGGACGAGCGCACGCCGATCCGCTCGGCCGAGTCGCTGCACGCGGCGCTGACCAGCACCGAGCCGGTGACGGTGGCGGCGGTCGAGGCGGAGGAGACGTACCCGGTGCGGGTGCCCGGCCGGGCCGGGGGCCGGCTGCTCGGCGGCAACCTGTGCCTGATCACCGCGTCCGTCGGCACGCCTGACATGCCCGACCTGACCGGGGCGGTCCTGCTGGTCGAGGAGGTGCAGGAGCCGCCGTACAAGATCGACCGGATGCTCACCCACCTGCGCCGCTGCGGCGCGCTGGACGGGATCGCCGGAGTGGCGGTCGGCCAGTTCACCGAGTGCGCGGACGGCTGGGACACCACTGTCGTGGACGTGCTCACCGACCGCCTGGGCGACCTCGGCGTACCGGTCCTCGGCGGCCTGCCCGTCGGCCACGGCCCCGGCCAGCTCACCGTCCCGGTGGGTACCCCCGCCACCCTGGACGCCACCGCAGGCACCCTGACGGTGACCGCCGCCGTCCGCTGACCCGAGGCCGAGGCCCGGCGGTCATGAGGTTGGCGGCAGTCGTGGATCTCTGGACTGCCGCCAACCTCTTGATCAACCCTGCGAGGGCGGGGCGAGGTGGGCCACGGCGCCGATCTCCAGGGCGGCCCAGACCGCACCGTCGGGGGTGACCGTGAGACCGTGCGGCTCGGACGCGGGGGTGGGCAGGGGGTGGGCGGTGACGTGGCCGTCGGGGTCGACGTGGCCGATGCGGTTGGCGCCCCACTCGGTGAACCAGCAGCCACCGGCCGGGTCGGCGACGATCGCGTGCGGGCGCGCCGCCCGGTCCGGCAACGGGAACTCGTCGATCCGCCCCTCCGGGGTGATCCGGCCGATCTGCCCGGCGAGGATCTCGACGAACCAGAGCGCGCCGTCGCCACCGCGGGTGATGCCGACCGGCCCGGCCGCCCCGGTGGGCAGCGGATGCACCGACACCTTCCCGTTCAGGTCGACCCGGGCGATCGCGTTGCCCTGGTTGAGCGTGAGCCAGAGCGCGTCGCCCGGGCCGGCCGCCAGCATCGACGGGAAGCCCTCGGCCACCGGCAGCGGGAACGACGTGACCTCCCCGTCGACGCTCACCCGGCCGACCGTGTCGTCGCTCATGCCGGCGTACCAGAGCGCGCCGTCCGCGCCCACCGCCAGCCCGCAGGGGCCGCAGCCGGGCGGCAGCGCCACCGAGCCGGTCTCGCCGCCGACGGTGATCCGGCCGAGCCGGTCGTCGCCCGAGCGGGTGTACCAGAGCGCGCCGTCGGGGCCGGCGACGATGATCAGCGGGCGGCTGCCGGGCGGGTCGCCGCGGTAGGTCCGTACCTCACCGTCGAGACCGAGCCGGGCGACGCCGCCGGAGCCGGCCAGCGCCAGCCAGAGCGCGCCGTCGGGCCCGACCGTGATCGAGTACGGGCCGGAGCCCGGCCCGGTGAGCGGGATCTCGCGGATGGCGGGCTTCGTCATCAAGTGGCCCTTCGTCGGGTTTCGCCCAGCCTCGCGGGCACTTCGGCACCCCGGCAACGCGAATAAAAGGGGCCTTCCGGACGGAATTGCCAGCTCGCTGACAGGTCCGCCACGGGTGGCCCTCAGTTCCGGCGACCACTGTCGGTGACGTCATCGCACCACCACCGAACAGGAGAATCGCATGATCCGCACGATGTCGAAGAAGCACCTGCTGGCCGGCCTGGCCGCTGCCGGCATGCTCGGCGTCGGGATCGCCGCCCCGACGGTGGCGCTCGCCGACGACAAGAGCCCGAACCCGTCCTCGAGCGCCAGCACCACCGACCAGGGTGACGACCGCCGCCAGAAGCACGCCGACCGGCAGGCCGAGTTCGCCGAGGCGCTCGCCGAGGAGCTGGGCGTCTCGACCGACAAGGTCACCGCGGCGCTGGAGAAGCTGCGCGAGCAGCGCCAGGGCGACCGCCCGGAACGCCCGGAACGGCCGTCGACCGAGGACCGGCAGGCAGCGCTGAAGGAGCGGCTGGACCAGGCCGTCACCGACGGCGAGCTCACCCAGGAGCAGGCCGACGCGGTGCTCGAAGCCGCCGAGGCGGGCGTGTTCCCGGGCCCGGGCAAGGGCGGCCACCACGGCCGGGGTGGCGACAAGCCCGGCCAGGGCGCCGAGGCCGGGCAGGAGGGCCAGGGCGGCAAGTGACGTGGTGGCCCCGCCGCCCCGCACCGGCCGTTCCCTCCTCCTGGCCGGAGCCGAGCGGGGCCACCCGTGGTGGCGGTGCCCGACCGGGCACCGCCACCACGCCGCTACGGGTGCTGTCGCCCCGGTCCGGCGACGCGCACCCGAAGCGCGCTCAGCCCTCGGCCCGCGGGGCGAAGACACCGAGCAGGTTGCCCGGGAGGACGGGACCGCTTCAGGCGATGCAGGCGCAGACGATCAGCGCGGCGCCGAAGTGGGTGGCGGCGCTGACCCTGGCGGCCGGATGCGGCTCCTCGGCGGCGATGACGTCACCCAGCTTGCCCGGGGTGAGCAGGTCCAGCACGAGGAACGCCAGCGCCATCACCAGCAGACCGACCAGCCCGAACACCACAGTGGACGCGAGCCCCTTGGTGAACGAGCTGTAGCTGGTCAGGATGGCCGTGAAGACGATGCCGGCGATGCCGACCTGGTTGGCGGCGAGCAGCAACGCGGCGTTGCCGTTGCGGCGCACCCAGATCAGCTCCCGCAACTTGCCCGGGGTGAGCAGGTCGACGAGCAGGAAGCCGGCGGCCATCAGCGCCACCCCGACGATCCCGAACACGATGCTCTGCCACGCCCCGTCGAGCAGATCTCCCAGCACCAACGCCTCCCCGGCTCACCCCGCCCGGCGGTGGTGCCGGGGCGGTGCCGCAGACGATAGCGGCACCGCGCCAGCGTGATCTAGAGCGAGAGGTAACGCTGCCGCTCGTACGGGGTGACCTCGCGGCGGTACTGCTCCCACTCGGAGCGCTTGTTGCGCAGGAAGAAGTCGAAGACGTGCTCGCCGAGCACCTCGGCGACCAGCTCGGACCCGGCCATCACGTCGATCGCCTCGGCCAGGTTCTCCGGCAGCGCCTCGTAGCCCATGGCGCGGCGCTCGGCGCTGCTCAGCGACCAGACGTCGTCCTCGGCGCCCGGCGGCAGCTCGTAGCCCTCCTCGATGCCCTTGAGGCCGGCACCGAGCATCACCGCGAACGCGAGGTAGGGGTTGGTCGCCGAGTCCAGCGAGCGGACCTCGACCCGGGCCGAGTTCGGCTTGCCGTACGCGGGCACCCGCACCAGCGCCGACCGGTTCAGGTGACCCCAGCAGACGTACGCCGGGCTCTCGGTGATCCGGTCCGGCAGCGCCTGCGGGAACAGCCGCTTGTACGAGTTGACCCACTGGTTGGTGACGGCGGTGTACTCGCGGGCGTGGGTGAGCAGCCCGGCGATGAACGACTTCGCGACCTTGGAGAGCTTCATCGGGTCGCCGGCGTCGTGGAACGCGTTGCGCTCCCCCTCGAACAGCGACAGGTGCGTGTGCATGCCGCTGCCCGGCTGGTCGGTGAACGGCTTCGGCATGAAGCTGGCCTGCACGCCGGTGGAGAGCGCGACCTCCTTCACCACGTGCCGGAACGTCATGATGTTGTCGGCGGTGGTGAGCGCGTCGGCGTAGCGCAGGTCGATCTCCTGCTGGCCGGGGGCGACCTCGTGGTGGCTGTACTCCACCGAGATGCCGATCCGCTCCAGCGCCAGCACGGCCTGGCGGCGGAAGTCCCGCGCGACGGCGTGCGTGGTGTGCTCGAAGTAGCCGCCGGTGTCCACCGGAATGGGCACCGAGCCGTCCTGCGGACCGTTCTCCAGCAGGAAGAACTCGATCTCCGGATGGGTGTAGAAGGTGAAGCCCTTGTCGGCCGCCCGGGAGAGCATCCGGCGCAGCACGTGCCGCGGGTCGGCCCAGGACGGGCTGCCGTCGGGCAGCATGATGTCGCAGAACATCCGGGCGCTCTCGCCGCTGACCCCGCCCTCGAACGGGAAGACCTGGAACGTGGTCGGGTCCGGCATGGCCACCATGTCCGACTCGAACACCCGGGCGAAGCCCTCGATCGCGGAGCCGTCGAAGCCGATGCCCTCCTCGAAGGCCGCCTCCAGCTCCGCCGGGGCCACCGAGACGCTCTTGAGCGTGCCGAGCACATCGGTGAACCACAGCCGGACGAAACGGATGTCCCGCTCTTCCAGCGTGCGGAGGACGAACTCCTGCTGACGGTCCACTTCCACCCCTCGTGACACGTACGTCCGCACCGGTCGGGCCGGCCGGGCCTGACCGCCCAGTCTCCACCGGGCTCGTTACGCCGACGTTACGCCTTCCCCGGCCGGCCGTCCCGGACGGCTGGGGGAAGATGGAACCATGCCCACCCTTCGTCTCGCCCTGTGCCAGGTCAACCCGACGGTAGGCGACCTCGCCGGCAACGCCGGCCTGGTCCGCACGTGGACCCGTCAGGCCGCCGACGCCGGCGCCCAGCTCGTCCTGTTCCCCGAGCTGATGCTCACCGGTTACCCGGTCGAGGACCTGGTGTTCCGCCGCTCGTTCGTGGCCGCGTCCCGTGCCGCGCTGCACCGGCTCGCCGCCGACCTGGCCGCCGACGGTCTCGGTGACCTGCCGGTACTGGTCGGCTACCTGGACGCGGACGGCCCCCCGCAGGTCAGCTCGGACGCCGAGCCGGGCCGGGGCGCCCGCAACGCGGCGGCGCTGCTGCACCGGGGCGAGGTGGTGGCCACCTACTTCAAGCACCACCTGCCCAACTACGGCGTCTTCGACGAGGACCGCTACTTCGTCCCCGGTGACACGCTGACGGTGGTGCGCGTGGGCGGGGTCGACGTGGCGCTGACCATCTGCGAGGACCTGTGGCAGGCCGGCGGCCCGTTCGCGGTGGCCCGGGAGGCCGGCGTCGGGCTGGTGCTGAGCATCAACGGCTCGCCGTACGAGCTGAACAAGGACGACGTGCGGCTGCCGCTGGTGCGTCGGCGCGCCGCCGAGGCCGGGGCCGCCGTCGCGTACGTGAACATGGTCGGCGGCCAGGACGAGCTGGTCTACGACGGTGACTCGATGATCGTCGCCGCGGACGGCACGCTGCTGACCCGGGCGCCGCAGTTCGTCGAGCACCTGCTCGTGCACGACCTGGAGCTGCCGGCGGCTGCGGGTGCGCCCGGCGGGACCGGCGCACCGGCCGACGGGATGCGCGTGGCCCGCCACGATCTCCCGGCGATCCCGGCCGCGCCGTCCGGCCCGGCTGCCGACGGCGGCGTCATCGAGCCGGTCGCCGACGAGCCCGAGGTGTGGCACGCGCTGGTGCTGGGCCTGCGCGACTACGTCGACAAGAACCGGTTCCCGTCAGTGGTGCTCGGCCTGTCCGGCGGCATCGACTCCGCGGTGGCGGCGGCGATCGCGGTGGACGCGGTCGGCCCGGACCGCGTGGTCGGCGTCTCGATGCCCAGCCAGCACTCCTCCGAACACTCCCGCACCGACGCCGAGGACCTGGCGAAGCGCACCGGCCTGGACTACCGGGTCGAGCCGATCCAGCCGATGGTGGACACGTTCCTGGCGAACATGTCGCTGTCCGGGGTGGCGGTGGAGAACCTCCAGGCCCGGGTACGCGGCGTGATCCTCATGGCGCTGTCGAACCAGGAGGGCCACCTGGTGCTCACCACCGGCAACAAGAGCGAGCTGGCGGTGGGTTACTCGACGCTCTACGGCGACTCGGTGGGCGGCTACAACCCGGTCAAGGACGTCTGGAAGACGCTCGTGTGGCGGCTGGCGAAGTGGCGCAACGCCGACGCGGTACGGCGCGGGCAGACGCCGCCCATCCCGGAGAACTCGATCGGCAAGCCGCCGTCGGCCGAGCTGAGCCCCGGCCAGCTCGACAGCGACACGCTGCCCGACTACGACGTGCTCGACCCGATCCTGATCGGCTACGTCGACGGCGACCTGGGCCGCGACGGCCTGGTCGAGTCCGGCCACGACCCGGCCGTGGTGGACAAGGTGCTGCGGATGGTGGATACCGCCGAGTACAAGCGACGGCAGTCGGCGCCCGGCACCAAGATCTCCATGAAGGCGTTCGGGCGGGACCGGCGGCTGCCGATCACCAACCGGTGGCGCGAGGACGGCTGACCGCTTCCCCGGCCGGGGAGTGAAATCCTCCACTCCGACCTGCCCGCGGCCCGCCGCCCGGTGCGACGATCGCGGGGAACCCGGGGACCGCGTGCGCGGCCTCGAGGAAGGAGATTGTCATGGTGGAGTCCACCCCGGCCGAGGTGACCGCCCTCTACGGCGGGCCGGCCACCCGGCGGGTACGCGCCCGCGACCTGATCGCCGCCAAGGAGCGCGGCGAGCGGTGGGCGATGCTGACCTCGTACGACCAGTACACGGCCTCGATCTTCGACCAGGCGGGGATCCCGGTGCTGCTGGTCGGCGACTCGGCGGCGAACAACGTCTTCGGCTACGAGACCACGCTGCCGGTGACCGCCGAGGAGTTGCTGCCGCTGGTCCGTGCCGTGGTACGGGCCACGAAGCACTCACTGGTCGTCGGTGACCTGCCGTTCGGCTCGTACGAGGAGGGGCCGGCGCAGGCGCTGCGCACCGCGGTGCGGTTCATGAAGGAGGGCGGCTGCCACGCGGTGAAGCTGGAGGGCGGGCGGCGCTGCGCCGCCCAGATCGAGGCGATCACCGGCGCCGGCATCCCGGTGATGGCGCACGTCGGCTTCACCCCGCAGAGCGAGCACACCCTCGGTGGCTACCGGGTGCAGGGCCGGGGCGACGCCGCCGAGGAGGTGCTCGCCGACGCGCGGGCGGTGGCCGAGGCGGGCGCGTTCGCGGTGGTGCTGGAGATGGTGCCCGGCGAGGTGGCGAAGCGGGTCACCGCCGAGCTGCCCATCCCCACCGTCGGGATCGGGGCCGGCCCGGACACCGACGGGCAGGTGCTGGTCTGGCAGGACATGGCCGGGCTGCGGACCGGCCGGGCGCCGCGTTTCGTCAAGCGCTACGCCGACCTGGCCGGTGCGCTCACCGACGCCACCCGCCGGTTCGCCGACGAGGTGCGTGACGGCGAGTTCCCCGCGGCCGAGCACACCTTCTGAGGGTGCAAGGAAGGGCCCCTTCTTAACGCCTCGCGTAGAGGAGGGGCCCCTTCTTAACACGCGCTGCCGCCGTGCCCCCGCCCACGGCGCGGGCGGGGGGGCACGGCGGCAGCGCGTCAGAGGTCGGTGACCCGGATGCCAGCGTGCGCCTTGTAGCGCTTGTTGATCGCGATCAGGTTGGCGGTGAACGCCTCGATCTGGTGGGCGTTGCGCAGCCGCCCGGCGTAGATGCCCCGCATGCCGGGGATCCGCGCGGCCAGCGCGGCGACCACGCCCACGAGTTCCCGGTCCTCGGTGCAGATCAGCACGTCCAGGTCGATCCGGTCGATCTCCGGGTCGGCCAGCAGCGGCGCGCTGACGTGGTTGAACGCGGCGCAGACCCGCGACTCGGGCAGCAGCGCGGCGGCCTGCTGCACGGCGCTGCCCTCGGCGACGGTGAGCGCGTACGGGCCCTGCTTGTCGAAGCCGAGCGGGTTGACGCAGTCCACCACGATCTTGCCGGTCAGCGGTCCGGCGAGCGCGGCGACGGTGGCCGCGTGCCCCTCCCACGGCACCGCGACGATCACCACGTCGCTGCGCCGGGCGACGTCCTCGTTGTCGCCGCCGGAGACCAGAGCGCCGTCGGGCACCCCGGGCAGGGCGGCGATCTCGGCGGCGGCCTGGGTGGCCCGCTCGGCGGTACGGGAGCCGATCAGCACGGTCTGCCCGGCTCGGGCGAACCGGTAGGCGAGACCCCGTCCCTGGTCGCCGGTGCCACCGATGATGCCGACGGTCAGCCCGGAGACGTCGGGCAGCGTGGTCGCGTCGTAAGCCATGGGCTCATCCTCGCAAAGCGGGGCGGCGAGCGGTGCGTCCCGATGCTGTGACAATCGCCGCGCCGGTCACGCCCGTTCGAAAGCGACCCGGCGCTGGGCCGGGTCGGCGACGGTGAGCCGCACCCGGACGCGTTCGCCCAGCGGCAGCTCGCCGGTGCAGCGGGCGCGCACCGGCGGCTCGTCGAGCGCGATCGTGCCGCCGGGCGGGCGGCCCTGACGGCCGTTGCCCGCCGGACGCGGTTCGTCCACGTCGAGCACCGCCGCCTCGAACGTCTCCCCCACCCGGTGCGCGAGCAGCACCGCCTCGGCCAGCTCCACCGCGCCCCGGGTGGCCGCGCCGGCGATCCGGTCGGTCGCGGCCATCGCCTCGGGCAGCTTCGGCAGCGCGGCCCGGACCTGCTCGGGCACGTCGCGGCCCTCGTGCAGCGCCAGGCAGACCTCGGTGGCGTAGCGGTCGGCCAGCCGGCGCAGCGGCGCCGTCACGTGCGCGTACGCGGCGGCCACCCCGCCGTGCTCGGGCTGCTCGGGCAGTTCCCCGTCGAACGCGGTGTACGCGGCGCCGCGCATCAGCTCGGCGGCCTGGTCGACGAAGGCGGCCACCCGGGGCTGGGAGGTGTCCAGCCCGTCGAGCACCTGACCTACCGGCGTGCCGTCCGGCCAGGGCACGCCGAGCGGGCCGGCGGCGAGCCGCAGCCGTTCGACCGCCTCCGGGCGTGGGCGGGGCATGGTGCGCAGCAGCCCGATCCGGCCGGCCAGCATGATGTCTGCCGCGGCCATCCCGGTCAGCAGCGAGATCTGGGCGTTGTGCTCCTCCATCGGGACGGGCCCGCGCAGCACCAGCCGCCACCCGTCGCCGTCGGACTCGACGTCCTGCTCCGGCAGCGGCAGGCTGATCGCGCCCCGGCTCAGTCCCCGCGCGGTGAGCAGGGCCCCGATCTCGGGCAGCAGGGCGATCGGCTCGGGCAGCCGGCCGGCGTCGGCGTCGCGCTGCACGCCGGCGTAGTCGAGCTTGGCCCGGCTGCGCACCAGCGCCCGCTCCAGCGCGACGGCGACGGTGCCGCCGTCGGCGTCCAGGTCGACGGTCCAGAGCACGGCGGCCCGGTCGGCGTCGGGCAGCAGGCTCGCCGCCCCCTCGCTGAGCGTGTGTGGGTGTAGCGGCACGTTGCCGTCGGGCAGGTAGACCGTCTGCCCCCGGCGCCACGTCTCGGCCTCCAGGTCACCGCCGAGGCGTACGTGGGTCAGGACGTCCGCGATCGCGTACCGGACGCGGTAGCCGCCGCCGGGACGGCGGGTGAGGTACATGGCCTGGTCGAGGTCGCGCGAGGTCGCCGGGTCGACGGTGACGAACGGGATGTCGGTCCGGTCGGCGACGGCCGGTGGCGGCGCGGCGGCGGCCAGGTCGGCCTCGCGCTGCGCCGCGGCCGGGAAGCCCTCGGGCAGTCCCAGCTCGCGGCGCAGCGCGCCGAAGTCGATACGGGGCGCCAGTACGCGTCGGATCACCACGCGGTCAATCCTGACAGCGCCCCGCACGTTCCGCTTCCCGGGAGGGAGCGGCGTCAGGCGCGGCGGACCGGCGCCTTACGTGCGGTGGTGGTCTTCGCGGTCGTGCTCTTGCGGGCCGGCGCCTTCTTCGCGGCGGTGGTCTTCTTCGCCGCCGTCGTGCTCTTGCGCGCGGTGGTGGTCTTGCGCGCGGGTGCCTTCTTCGCCGCCGCCTTGCGCGCCGTGGGACGCGTCGAGGCGGTGGTCTTCTTCGCCGGCGCCTTCTTCGCCGCCGCGGTGACCTTCCGCGCGCCCGTGGTCTTCGCCGCCGCCGCCGTCGTCTTCTTCGCCGCCGTCGTCTTGCGGGCCGGCGCCTTCTTCGCGGTCGCGGTGGTCCGGGCCGTCGTGGTCTTCCGGGCCGTCGTGGTCTTCTTCGCCGCCGCCGTCTTCTTGGCCGCCGTGGTCTTCTTCGCGGTCGTCTTCTTCGCCGTGGTCTTCTTGGCCGGCGCGCTCTTGGCGGTGGCCCGGCCGGCCGGCGCCGTACGGCCCGTGGTCTTCTCCGCCGCCGTCCGGCTGGTTGTGGTCTTGGTGGCCGGCGCCTTACGGGCCGCCGACACGACCTTCCTGGCGGCCGCCTTCTTCGCCGCCGCCTTCTTCGCCGGGGTCCGTCCGGCGCCGGCGCCCGAGGCGTTCGGCGACGCCTTGGTGACCGTGGTCGTCCTGCCCGCGGCGCTTCTCTTCGCGGTCGTCCGTTTCGCGGCCGGGCGGGTGGCCTGCTGTGCTTCGGCCATCTCGGTTCCCTTTCCTGGGGACGTGCTCTCGCCCTCGCGGAGCACGGATCACCTCGACGCGGGCCCTCCCGCGCCGTCTAGCGGCCCTCCCCGGCCCAACGGGCGTCCTCGGCGTCCCACGCGTCGTTGCGCTCCCGCACCGTCTGCAGGGCGTTGTCCGCGTCGGCGGCTGAGGCGTACGGTCCGAGAACGTGCCGTGCGGGGCACACGTCGGCATCGGTCTCGACCCGGTGGTGTCGCGTGCACCAGTAGTAGTGCCCACCACTTCCGTCGTCGCTCATGCGATCACTGTGCACCGGGAACCGCCTGGCCGCCACCGGAACGGCACAAATAGCCACATCCTTCTCCACATTAGACCTGGTCACGGCGGTTGTGGCGGGGAACGGCTGAAGACCCGGCCACGCCCGCCCTCGTCCGAACGGCCGCTACCGGCTCGGGCGGGAAGCAGCCAGGACCGACGCTCGTGATCACCACGACGACGGGCACGGGGGCCTGTCCGCGATGCGGCGCGACGCCGGTGTCGCTGGACGGGGCGTTGCCCTGGTGCGCCGGCTGCGACTGGAACCTCGACACCTACGACGCGCGCCGCCAGCCGCCGGAGTTCGGCTGGTCCCGGGTCGACCGGCGGACCTACCGGCTCGCCGCGCGGCTCACCCGCCGGCAGTACACCGCCCTGCTCGGCCGGTCGCTGGAGCCGGCCGGGCCGGGGTTCGCCGGCGCATTCTGGTCGCCGGCATCTCGGTGCTGCTCCTGCTCGGCGTTGCGGGACTCGCCGTGGCCGGGGTGTGGCTGCTGTTCGCGTACCCCTTCCCGAACCTCGCGGTGGTCGGCGGCGTGGCGCTCCTCGCGCTCGCGGTGGCGCTGCGGCCGCGTTTCGGCCGGCTCGACCGGGACCTGGACGTGCTCACCGAACGGGAGGCGCCGGAGCTGCACGCCCTGGTCCGGGAGGTGGCGACGGCGGTTAGCGGGCCGAGTACCTGGCCGACGAGATGGCTGCCCGCGCCGGCGGCACGGCGGGCGCGACCCGGCTGCTGGACACGTTCCTGCGGACCGAGTCGGTGGCCACCGCGGTGCGCAACGCGGTACGCGGCGGCCACGGGCCGGACACCTGGCGGGTGGAGACGGGACGCGCGCTGGACGCGGCGGCCGAGCGGCTGTCGCTGGAACGCCAGCTCACCGTCCGGGAGGACACCTCGCGCTGTTCGCCACCCACCCGCCGACCGGCCTGCGGCACCGGATGCTCGGGTGGCGTGGCCGCCCGGCGGACGGCCAGGCTCGCAGCGTACCGGACCATCCTCCAGCGACGGCTGGTGCGAGCCAGCTCGGCGGTCCACTCCCGGGCCAGGTCGGCACGCAGCTCGGCCAGTGCCAGCCGGGCCGACCGGATGCCCACGCCGGTCAGGCGGTAGTAGCGGCGGGCCGGGTGACCGGGGACGGCCGGGTCGGCTTCCTTCCAGTCGAAGCCCTCGGCGGGCCGACGGACTAGCCTCGCGGCTGTGACCCCGCACCTGCTCGACCGCGCCACCGCCCGCCGGATCGCCGTCCGCGCTCAACTGCTCGACGCCCACCGGCCGGCCGACCTGTTGTCGACTGTGGACCGGTTGACGTTCCTGCAGATCGACCCGACCGCCGCGGTCGCACCCAACGCCGACCTGGTGGCCTGGACCCGCCTGGGCGCCGGCTACCACCCGAACGACCTGGTCCGCGCACTCGAACACGAGCGCAGCCTCTTCGAGCACCGGGCCATGATCAGGCCGATGGCCGACCTGTCCCTGCACCTCGCCGAGATGGCCGCCTGGCCCCCCGACGCCCGACGGCGGGACTGGCTGGCCGCCAACGACAGCTTCCGCCGCTACGTGCTGGACGTGCTGCGCGACGCCGGCCCCCGGCTCAGCCGGGACATCGAGGACCGCAGCGTGGTGCCGTGGCCGTCCAGTGGCTGGACGAACAACCGCAACGTCACCCAGATGCTGGAGTTCCTCGCCGCCCGGGGCGAGGTCGCCGTCGCCGGGCGGGTCGGCCGCCAACGTACCTGGGACCTGGCCGAACGGGTCTACCCGGCCACCGCCCCGGTCTCCGCCGAGGAGGCCGCGCGGCGACGCGCCGAACGGCGGCTGGGTTCGCTCGGCGTCGCCCGGGCGGCCGTGGTCGGCGACGCGGGCGAGCCGGCGCGGATCGAGGGCACGTCCGGCGTCTGGCGGGTCGCCCCGGCCGCGCTGGACGACGCGCCGTTCACCGGCCGCACCGCACTGCTCTCCCCCTTCGACCGGCTCGTGCACGACCGGGTCCGCGCCAAGGAGCTGTTCGACTTCGACTACCGGCTGGAGATGTACGTGCCGAAGACGCAGCGGCGCTGGGGCTACTTCGCCCTGCCGGTGCTGCACCACGATCGGCTGGTGGGCAAGGTCGACGCGACCGCCGACCGCAGGGCGTCGGTGCTGCGGGTCGACGCGATCCACCCGGACGTGCCCTTCACCCCGGAGCTGACCGCCGCCGTGCACGCCGAGATGGCCGCGCTCGCGTCCTGGTCGGGCCTGCGCGATCTGCGCCTCCCGGCCCGCTGAGGACGGCGTCGTAGCAGCCCAGCCGGGAATCGGCCATCGGACGGCGCGTTCCCTTGCGGGGACCGGTGGCCGGTCCCGTGGGGACCGCTCAGGTGGATCACCAGCGGCCCGGGTGCGGGCCCCGACTCCGTATGCGAACCTCGACGGACCGAACCCGCTGCCCACCCGCTCCGGTGGACAGCGGCCCGAGCTGGGGAGAGAAAAATCGTGGGCAACCTTGACATCGCGCTGAAGAACGCGATGGACATCGACGGCGCGATCGGGGCCGCGCTCGTCGACTACACCAGTGGCATGACCCTCGGCGTCGCCGGGGGCACCGGCGAGATCGACCTGACCGTCGCCGCCGCCGGCAACACCGACGTCGTACGCGCCAAGCTGCGCACCATCGAGATGCTCAGGCTCGACGACGAGATCGAGGACATCCTGATCACGCTCGGCAGCCAGTACCACCTGATCCGCCCGCTGAGCAACCGCACCGGCAAGGGCCTGTTCCTCTACCTGATGGTGAGCAAGAGCCGGGCCAACCTCGCGATGGCCAGACACCAGCTACGCGCGATCGAGGAGAGCCTGGAACTGTGAGCCGGGTGGACGACCTTCCCCGCCGTGCGCGACCCCAGCCCGGCACCCTGCCGCCGCCACAGGCGCTCCCTCAGTCGCTGGCCGGCAACCCGGCGTTGCCGTACCCGGCCATCGGCCAGGAACTCTCCACGCTGCGGTTGCAGATCCCCGGCGTGCACGGCTGCGTCCTCGGCGGCGTCGACGGCCTGCTCGTCACGCACAACCTGCAGAACGGTGCCGACCCGGACGACCTGGCCGCGCTCGCCGCCACCATGTACGGGCTCGGCCGTCAGGTCGGGCTCCGGCTCGGGCAGGGCGACTTCCAGCAGTCCACGGTACGTAACGCCGGCGGCTACCTCAGCGTGTACGCGATCAACGGGCACGCGCTGCTCGCCGTGATCGGCACGGACAGCATCAACGTGGCGCGGCTGCACCTGCACGCCCCGACCACAGCGGCCCGGCTCGCCGAACTGCTCGACGGCGTCAGCCCGGCCACGTCCTGACGTACGCCGGTCGTCTCGGTCCCACCCGTCCGGGCCGCGGGCGGCCGGCGTACCTCCGGGTCCTGTGGTTGTCGTGGCGCGGCGGTGGGGCGCCCTGCCGCGGCGGCCCGGTCGGCGCGGTCGCGCCGCGCAGCGGTGGTGCGGTCGCGCCGCGCAGCGGTGGGTGCGGTGGGTCAGACGCCGAAGCGGCCGGCCCACGCGGTCACGTCGGCCACCGTGGCGTTGCCGCCGCAGACCACCAGGCCCAGCCGGGCGTCGCCGCCCATCCGCTCGACCACCCGGCGGGCGGCAGGCAGCAGGCACCCGGCGGCCGGCTCGGCCCACACCTTGGCGTGCTCGGCCAACTCGACGGTGCCCCGCACCGCCTCGGCGTCGGAGACCACGAGAACGTCGCTCACCAGCGCGGTCACATGGTCGTAGGTGAGCTGCGAGACGCTCGGCGCGCTGAGCGTGGTCACGATCGACGACAGCGGCACCTCGACCGGACCGCCCTTCGCGATCGCCTGCGACATCGCCTGCGCGCCCTCGGTCTCCACGCCCCAGATCCGTACCCCCGGCCGTCGCGCCCGCAGCGCCGCCGCCACACCCGAGATCAGGGCGCCCCCGCCGATGCTGACCAGCACGTCGGTCAGCTCACCGGCGTCGTCGGCGAACTCCAGCCCGACAGTGCCCTGCCCGGCGAGCACGATCGGGTCGTCGAACGGGTGCAGTAGCGTCACGCCCTCGTCCCGCAGCCGGTTCATCAGGGCGAACGCGCCGGCCATGTCCTCGGTGAGGCGCACGTCCGCGCCCGCCGCACGGGCCACCTCGACCGCGCGCGCCGGTGCCGTGCAGGGCATGACCACAGTCGCCGTCACCCCGAGGGCACCGGCCATGACCGCGACGGCGATGCCGTGGTTACCGCCGCTGACCGCCACCACCCCGGCCGCCCGCTCGGCGTCGTCGAGCGCGAGAAGCTTCGCCGCCGCGCCCCGGGCCTTGAACGATCCGGTACGTTGCAGCAGCTCCAGCTTGGCGGTGACCGGTACGCCGAGCAGCTCGGTCAGTCCCGGGCTGGGCACGGTCGGGGTGTGCACCACGACGTCGGCGATCCGGTCGGCGGCCGCCTGGATGTCCGCAAGCTCGATCACCACCGCAGCGTGCCACACCGGCCCTCACAGCCCGCGCCGTCCCCGCGGCGCGGCGCCACAACTCCAAGAACGCTGGAGTGGCTGGTCCTGTCACGATCGGGTGGCGGCCACCTCGGCGTCGCTGCGGAGGATGCCCTCCGGGTCGGCGAGCACCACCCAGCCGGTGCCGTCCGCCGGTCGGCCACCACTGCCGCAACCGGCCCGGTCAGCCGGGCCAGTTCCTCGTCCCGCGTCCCCTCGGCCGGGCGGGCGGCGTCGATCCCGCAGCTCGGGCGAACGCACTCGACCTCGCAGAAGATGATGCACTCGCGCAGGGGCGACGCCACCTCGACCGGCTCGTCTGTCATCGCCGCTCCTCCCCGAACGGTGACGGGTAACGATGCCAGCGCCGCCACCGGCCGGGCACCCCGGCGAACACGGCGGCCACTCCGGAGTCACAGCCGGGCTTCCGCGAACCGGGACCGGCCACCTTCGCGTGTCAGTCGTCGAACTCGAACCCGCGCGCTTCGGCGTCAGTGACCAGCCGCCGCATGCGTTCCCCGTCGGTGGCGACCGTGTTCATCAAGGCCTCGAGTTCCTGTAGCGCGCCTCGATCGGTGCCGTAGGCGCAGAACATGCCGGCCTCAGGGTCGTAGGCGAAACGACCTTCGAGCGCCGGAGATTCGGTGCTGACAAGAACTTCCGCGACACCTGCCCAGAAGTAGCCGTTGGGCTCGTGACCAAGCTCCCCGATCACACTGTCAACTGGAGCAGTCCCGGCATCCAGCAGCAGCGAATACTGCCCGGGAGTGGTCTCGTTCAGCCTGAGCAAGGTCATCTTCGAAGCCTGCCAGTGCGCGGTGGTCATGGCAAGATCCGCAAGCCACCCGTTCGCGAGCAGGGCGCGCAGGCCGACGGGGGTTCGGCTGCCCCGGCGCTGTGGGTTCCGGTAAGCGGGGAGGATCCGCTCTGCGCTGGTGGGCGACGGACGAGTCGACCTGTACGCCGGATTCTGTGACCGGCACGCCCGCAGGCGCACCGGCGGCGGCCATCCATCTCGGCCTGCCGTCGCCGGCAGGCTCCAGCGGCCTACCCGCAGACATCGGGCGGGCAGCCCTCAAGCGTCTGCGCGGGTCGTCATCTTGCGGTGACGGCCCTTTCTTGGCCTTGCTCCGGGTGGGGTTTACCGAGCCACCCCGGTCACCCGGGGTGCTGGTGGGCTCTTACCCCACCGTTTCACCCTTACCGTCCCGTTAAGGGCCGGCGGTCTGTTTTCTGTGGCACTGTCCCGCGGGTCACCCCGGGTTGCCGTTAGCAACCACCCTGCCCTGTGGAGTCCGGACGTTCCTCGGCGACGGGCCGGAGCCCGTCGACGCGACCGCCCGGTCGACTCGTCCGTCGCGCTTTCATCCTAACGACGCACCCGCCGCGCCCATTTCCACCCCGGCTCGCCAGTGCGCGCCTGCCACTTCGGGGAGGTGGCGGCATGAACCGGCCCTCGATACAGCCGCTTCCCCGAACTGGCGCGATGCGCACTCGCCGCCCGACCGACTAGCCTCGGGAGATCATGGATCTCTCCGACGCCGCGCTCCTGATCGCCGCCGGTCTCGCCGCGGGCACTGTCAACGCGGTGGCCGGTGGTGGCTCGCTGATCACGTTTCCGGCGCTGATCGCCACCGGACTGCCGCCGGTGGCGGCAAACGTCTCCAACTCGGTGTCGGTCTTCCCCGGGTACGTGGCGAGCGTGGCGGGCAGCCGGGTGGACCTGCCGCGCGGGCGGGAGCTGTGGTCGCTGCTGCCCACCGCCGTCGTCGGCACGATCGCCGGATGCGTGCTGCTGCTGGCGACCCCGGCGCGGGCGTTCGAGCTGGTGGTGCCGTTCCTCGTGCTGGGCGCGACGTCGGTGCTCGCGTTCCAGGGTCCGCTGCGCCGGCTGGTCGGTCATCCGCAACGGTTGGGCGCGCGCCGCCGTACCGTCACGGCGCAGGCCATGGTCGCGGTCGGCACCGTGTACGGCGGCTACTTCGGCGCGGCGCTCGGGGTGATGCTGGTGGCCGGGCTGGCGCTGGTGCTGGACGCGACGCTGGCCCGGGTGTCGGCGGTGAAGAACCTGCTCTCGGCGGTGGTGGGCTTGACCACGCTCGTGGTGTTCGCCCTGTTCGGCCCGGTGAACTGGGCGGCCGTCGCGGTGGTCGCGCCGGCCACCCTGTTCGGGGGGTACGCGGGCGCGCGGCTGGCCCGCCGGCTCCCGCAGGTGGTGTGGAAGACGGTGATCGTGGCGTTCGGCACCGCCATCGGCTTCTACCTGCTGTGGCGCGCGTTGACCTGACACCAGCGGGCCCGGGCCGGAACCGGGTGTACGCCTCCCCCACCGGCTCCCCCGGTGCGTGCTCGGCCCGGCGAGCGCCCCAATTCCAGATGACCCGTTCGCGGTAGCCGGCCGCCATGAGGTGACCGAACGCGAGGTAGGAACGCCCCGGCGGCGGCACGCCGGTCGGCGGAGCCGAGCGACATAGCGGCGCCGGTGGACGTGGCGAACCGGACCATGCAGATCAGCAGGCCGAGCAGTGCGACGCCGAGTGTCTGCACCGCGCCGATGCGGTGGGTGAGCCGGTGCCCGATGAGCAGGATGCCGGCGGCCAGGCCGAGGGCCCAGCCGGTGAACGCCAGGCCCAGCGGGATGACGTCGAGTCGCAGGAACAGCGGCGGGTAGCCGAGCACGACGAAGAAGACGAGGTTGTACGCGGCGGTGACCACGCACAGCGTCACGAACGCGGGCCTGCGGTAGGTGGGGACTGGCCGAGGCGTACCGGCTGTTGCCTGTTCGCCGGTTCGCGCAGCTTGCGGGCGGCGACGCCGAGCGCCAGCACCATGAACACGCCGCAGACGAAGAACGGCAGTCGCCAGCTCACCTCGCCGAGCAGGCCGCCGATCAGCGGGCCGACGGCGAAGCCGAGCCCGAGGGCGGTCTCGGACAGGCCGACCACCCGTGCCCTGTCGTTGGCCAGGTTGACCAGCATCACCATGGCGGTGGCGAAGAACATCGCGTTGCCCAGGCCCCAGACGCCGCGCAGCACGGAAAGCTGCACGATGTCGCTGCTGAACGAGGCTCCGATGGCGGCCAGGCCGACGACGGAGACGCCGCTGACGAGCACCGTTGGAGCCGAACCGCTCGCTGGCGAGCGTCGCCGGGATCATGCCGACGGCCGTGACCGCGATGTACGTGGTGAAGAGAGCGGGCTCCAGCGGATGGCCGCCGTCCGGGCGGCCCGCACCCGGTTGTACGGCGACATCCTCGCCGCCTGGCCCGAGGCGGACCGGGGACGCTCGCGGAGATGTTGCACCGCCTCAACGAGGCGCTCGACGCGCGCAACCGCCGTCGCTGAGGTGGTTGTTAGGAAGGGCCCCCTTCAATGCACGAGGCGTTAATAGGGGGCCCCTCCTTCACGCGACCGGTTCGTGCGCGGAGGCGGCGTCACGGTTGGCGCCGGGCGTCACGCGCGGGTCGCCCTCGTCGGCGAAGTAGTCGTCCGGCGTGGTTCCGTCCGGGCCGTCGGCCACCTTCGCCGCGCGCAGCACCAGCGTGAGCAGCGCGGCCACCACCAGGTTCACCAGCACCGCCACGATGCCGACGTAGATGGTCTTCGGCGTGTCGAGACCGAACTTGTCCAGCGGGAACGCCGATCCGGCGAAGTGCTTCTTCCCGGTCGCCGGGTTGCCGATCTGGTAGAGCATCCACATGCCCAGGCCCATGCCGGCCGCCCAGCCGGCGATCAGCGCCCCCCGGTGGAACCAGCGGGTGTAGAGGCCCAGCGCCACCGCCGGCAGCGTCTGGAGGATGATCACGCCGCCGATGAGCTGAAGGTCGATGGAGAACTGCGGGTCGAGGAAGACGATGCAGGCCACCGCGCCGACCTTCACCACCAGCGAGGTGATCTTCGAGACGTTCGCCTCCTGCGCCGGGGTGGCGTCCCGCTTCAGGTACTCCTTGTAGATGTTGCGGGTGAACAGGTTCGCCGCCGCGATCGACATGATCGCCGCGGGCACCAGCGCGCCGATGCCGATGGCGGCGTACGCCACCCCGGCGAACCAGTCCGGGAACTGCTGGTCGAACAGCAGCGGCACCACCGTGTTGCCGTCGGTCGTGCCCTCCTTCGCGCCGGGCAACGGCTTCACGTTGGCCGCGATGGCCATGTAGCCGAGCAGCGCGATCAGCCCCAGCAGCAGGCTGTACGCGGGCAGCGCGGACATGTTCCGCTTGATCACGTCGCGGTTCCGGCTGGCCAGCACACCGGTGATGCTGTGCGGGTAGAGGAACAACGCCAGCGCCGAGCCGAACGCAAGCGTCACGTACTGGATCTGGTTGTTCTGGTTGAGCAGGATGCCGTCGCCGGGCGCGGGTGACGCCTGGAACTTCGCGTCGGCCGCGTCGAAGATGGCGCCCCAGCCGCCGAGCTTGTACGGCAGCCAGATCACCGCGACCAGGATCACGACGTAGATCAGCGAGTCCTTGACGAACGCGATGAGCGCCGGGGCGCGCAGGCCGGACTGGTACGTGTACGCGGCCAGGATCGCGAACGCGATGATGATCGGCAGGTGCCGGGCCAGCGCGGTGTCCCCGGTGACGCCCATGGTCTTCAGCACCGCCTCGATGCCGACCAGCTGCAACGCGATGTACGGCATGGTGGCGACGATTCCGGTGATGGCGACCAGCAGCGCCAGGATCGGCGAGCCGAACCGGTTGCGGACGAAGTCGGCCGGGGTGACGAACCCGTGCCGGTGCGAGACCGACCAGAGCCGGCACAGCACCAGGAACACCAGCGGGTAGATGACGATCGTGTACGGCACGGCGAAGAAGCCCGCCGCGCCGGCCCCGAAGATCAGCGCCGGGACCGCCACGAACGTGTACGCGGTGTAGAGGTCACCGCCGACCAGGAACCAGGTGATCCAGCCGCCGAAGCTGCGCCCGCCCAGCCCCCACTCGTCCAGGTGGGCCATGTCCGTCGGCCTGCGCCACCGGGCCGCCACGAAGCCCATGGCGCTGACCAGCAGGAACAGCAGCGTGAAGACGATGATCTCGGTGAGGTGGTCCCGCCACATCAGTGGTCACCCCGCTTCTTGGTCATCTGGTAGACCAGCGTGGTGGTGCCGACGCCCAGCAGGATCCAGACCAGTTGCAGCCAGTAGAAGCGGGGGAACCCGAACAGGCGGGGCGAGTCGGCGTTGAACAGTGCCGGGATCAGCGGCACCACGATCGGGATGAAGAGCAACCAGTTCCAGGGACTCTTGTCCTTCGCCCTGGATCGCGCCGTGTCGAGCGCCTCCGGTTCCGGTGCGGACATGTGACACCCTCCGGGCATTCGTAGCGGGCCATTGACGGCCGGAGGCTACGACCCTGTGACGGGGGTCACGTCTGATCAGGTGATGTCGATGCGCCGAACGGCCGCCGGCATGCGCCGAACGGCCGTCAGACGTCCGTGAGGTGCGAGGTGTCGTTCACCGAGCGGACCGCGACGCCGCCGTCCGGGTACAGGTCCAGCACCGAGATGCCCGCCGTGTCCAGGTAGAGCCGGTGCAGGAACGCGTCTCCGGCGGCGAGCGCGTCGCGCAGCACCAGCTTGATCGGCGAGACGTGGGAGACCACCACGACCGTCTCCCCCGGGTACGCCGACCGTAGCCGGTCGACCGCCCGCCCGGTCCGCTCGGCGACCGTCACGAACGACTCGCCCCGCGGCGGGGCCACCCGGGTGGAGGCGAGCCAGGCGTCCAGCTCGGCCGCCCAGCCCTCGCGTACCTCGGCGAACGTGTGTCCCTCCCAGACCCCGAAGTCGCACTCGATCAGGTCGTCGTCGGTGCGTACCGGCGGGTTGCCGACCTGCGCGGCGACCGCCTCGGCGGTGGCCGTGCACCGCGACAGCGGGGAACTGACCACTGCCGCGACGGACGGCGCCAGCGCGGCCACCCGGGCGGCGGTGGCCCGGGCCTGGGCCCGGCCGCGCTCGGTGAGCGGCACGTCGCCCCGGCCGGAGTAACGCTTCTGCACGGTGCGCTCGGTCTCGCCGTGCCGCACCAGGATCAGCCGGGTGGCCTCCTCGGTCGGGCGCGGCTCCCAGGAGGCCGGCGTGGTGGCCGGGTCGGTGCCGGTGGCCCGCACGACCGCCGCCTCCCGTACGCCCGGCTCCGGCGCGGCGACGCCACGCGGTACGACCTCGGCCGGTGCGGCGCCGGATGCGGCGGCGTCCATGGCCGCGTTGGCCAGGGCGTCGGCGTGCCGGTTGCGGTCGCGGGGCACCCAGGTGAACCGTACGGCGGCGAACCGGCTGACCAGCCCGGCGGCCTGGGCCGCGAGCGGGCGCAGCCCGGGGTGTTTGATCTGCCAGCGGCCGCACATCTGCTCGACCACCAGCTTGGAGTCCATCCGCGCCTCGACCTCGGCCGCGCCCAGCTCGGCGGCGGCCTCCAGCCCGGCGATGAGGCCCCGATACTCGGCGACGTTGTTCGTCGCCGTACCGATCGACTCGGACCGCTCGGCCAGCACCTCACCGGACTCCGGATCCCGGACCACCGCGCCGTAGCCGGCCGGGCCGGGGTTGCCCCGGGAACCGCCGTCGGCCTCGATCACGACCGCGCGCACCGCCACGGCGGCTACAGTCCCGACTCGTTGGTCCGGACCATGATCCGCCGGCAGTCCTCGCAGCGGACCACGTCCTCCGGGTCGGTCTTGCGGATGCGGGCCAGATCGGCACCCGACAGCTCCAGCCGGCAGCCGCCGCAGCGGCCACCGGTCAGCAGCGCGGCACCCAGGCCGGTGTCCTCGCGGATCTTGTCGTAGAGGCCGACCAGGTCCGACGGGAGGTCACCGGCGAGCGGCTGGCGGGCGGAGCGCTTGAAATCCTCCTCCTTGGCGATCTCCGCCAGGGTCTCGTCGCGGCGCTGCTCGGTCGCGGCGCGGCGCTCGCGGGCCGCCGCGATCCGGCTCTCCACGCCGTCGAGCACACCCTGCGCGGTCTCCCGCTGCTCCATCAGCTCCAGCTCGGCGTCCTCCAGGTCGCTCTGCCGGCGGTTCAACGAGACCAGCTCGTGCTGGATCGCCTCCAGCTCCCGGGCCGGGCCGCTGCCCGAGGCCAGCCGCGCCTCGTCCTTGCTCTTGCGCGCCCGCACCTGGTCGACGTCCTTCTCGATCCGGGCGATGTCCCGGTCCAGGTCGTCGACTGCCACCTGGGCGCGGACCCGCTCGTCCTCCAGCGCGGACAGCTCACGCGCCAGGGCCTCCAGCTCGGCGCGCTCCGGCAGGGTACGGCGGCGGTGCGCGAGCTGGGCCAGCGTGGTGTCGATCGCCTGGAGGTCGAGCAGGCGGCGCTGCACCTTCGGGTCAGCCTTCACGTCGGGGCTCCTTGTCGTCCGGCCGGGGCGCGGCGGCGTGCACGGTCCACGGGTCGGTGTCCAGGTCGGACACCACGGTCTCGACGTCCAGCTCGGCGGCCAGGTAGGCGGCCAGGTCGTCCAGCCAGGGTCGCTCCGTCGCCCAGTGGGCGGCGTCCAGCAGCGCCGGGCCACCGGCGGCGAGGTGTTCCCCGGCCGGGTGGTGACGCAGGTCCGCGGTGAGGAACGCGTCCACCCCGGCCGCGGTCGCCTCGGTGAGGAAGCCGTCCCCCGAGCCGCCGCTGACGGCGAGGGTACGAACCATACGCCCGGGATCCCCGGCGGCGCGAACTCCCCAGGCGGTGACCGGGAGCACGGCGGCGGCCAGCCGGGTCAGCTCGGCGAGCGTCATCGGGGTGGGCAGCTCACCGATGCGGCCGATGCCCCGGCCGGGCCCGGCCGCGGGCGAGCCGGGGCGGGGCGGGTGCAGCGGGCGCAGCCCGGTCAGCCCGAACCGGGCGGCGAGCGCGTCGGACACTCCCGGGTCGGCCACGTCGGCGTTGGTGTGCGCCACGTGCAGCGCGACGTCCGCCTTGATCAACCGGTGCACGATCCGGCCCTTGTACGTGGTGGCGGCCACCGACGAGACGCCGCGCAGCAGCAGCGGATGGTGCGCGACGATCATGTCCGCGCCGGCGTCGAGCGACTCGTCCACGGTCTCCGGGACCACGTCCACCACGCAGGCGACCCGGCGCACCGGGCGGTCGGGCTCGCCCAGCACCAGGCCGACCCGGTCCCACTCCTCGGCCCAGGCGGGCGGATAACGGCGGTCCAGCGCGGCCACGACGCCGGCGACTGTTGTGCTCACGGGCGGCCAGCTTACCGGCGTCCGGGCCGGTACACGCCGAGCGCCGCCGAGCGTGGCTCCCGGGCGCGCCGGGAGCCACGCTCGCGCCTCAGCCGACCGGAGCGACCGGGCGGTCCGCGCCGCGCAGGGCGGCCAGGCCGGCGTCCCAGGGGAAGGCGTCCGCGTGCCGCTCCCCCGTGCCGGGCGGGTGCAGGCGTACGACGTGGTCGCCGAAGACCACCCGGACGCCCCACTGCGAGAGCCGGTCGAGGCCGGCCCGGAACGCCGGGTGCGCGGCCATCGCCTCGTTCGTGTACGGGACGGCGGCGATCGGCACCCCCATCCCCTGCGCCTCGACCAGCAGGCCCAGCGCCAGTGTGTCGGTGATGCCGACCGCCCACTTGTTGATCGTGTTGACGGTGGCCGGGCACACCAGAATCGCGTCGGCCGGGGGCAGCACGTCCGGGTCACCCGGGTTCTTGTAGTGCGTACGGACCGGATGGCCGGTCTGCCGGGCCAGCTCCGTCCGGTCGACGAACTTCGCGCCGTCCGGCGTGGTGACCACGCAGACCGTCCAGCCCTCCCGCTGGGCGAGGTCGACCAGCCGGCCGACGTGACGGGCCAGCGGCGAACCGCAGGCGATGACGTAGAGCACCCGCCGGTGCCCGTTGGCGGTCTCCGGACCGCTCATACTCCGACTCCCATGTGTTCAGCCAACTCCGCGATCGGCGGAGGCGGCGCACCACGTGTGCGACGGAGAATCTCGGACATCAGTTCGTGCGCTATCGGCCGGCACCGGATCTCCGACGGCGCGAGCCGGTCGCCGCGCAGCAGCATGTCCCCGGCGTTGGCGACGTCACCGATCTGGGAGTAGCCCCGGGCCAGGTCGAGCAGGTGGTGTGCGCGCCGCTCCGGCAGCAGCGCGTTGAACGCGGGCTCGGCCAGCCGCAGGTGGGTCTCCACCGCCCGGCCGCCGTCGCCCAGCTCGACCGCCGCCGCCGCGCGGTGCAGTTCCAGGTTGGTCGGGCCGAAGGAGGTCCAGTAGTGGTTGTGGTCGCCGCCGAGCAGCCTGGCCGCCTCTTCGGCACCGGTGAGCAGGTCGTCCACGGTCGCCGAGTCGCCGATCCGGGCGGCCGCCATCGCGCCCTGGAGCAGCAGCATGCCGTACACGGAGATCCGTTCCGGCCCGACGTCGTTGTCGCCGCCGGGCGCGAGCCGGCCCGCGATGCGGACGTTGAGCTCCAGCGCCGGGCGGGGGCGGCCCATCGCGACGAGCGCGTTGCAGACCCTCGTGGTGGCGATGCCGGCCAGCAGCGGATCGTCGGCCCGCTGGGCCACCGCCATCGACCGGTCGGCGGCGAGCCAGGCGAGGTCGCACTCGCCGAGCTTGCGCAGCACCGAGGAGGCGATCTGGTAGACCTGCCCGAGCAGGTGGGCGGCCTCGCGTACCTGGTCGTCACCGGCGTAGCCAGCGTCCGCCGCCTGGGCGTCGCGCAGCAGCTTGGGCAACGCGCGGGTGAGCATGCCGTAGCGGCCGTACTGGTAGGTCAGCCAGGCGTGGTTGACGGCCTTGCGCATGTCGGCCAGCGGCGGGGGGTAGGGCGCCGCGTCGAAGTAGGCGCTCATCGAGTCGTACCGCTCCAGGGCGGTGCGGATCTCCTCCACCTCGACCTGGTCGATGCAGTTGAGCGCGTCGGTACGCCGCTCCGGATCCTTGCCGTGCAGCAACTGCACGTCGATCTGGAGAATGTCGGCGATCTCGTAGAGCACGGAGAACTTGTCCAGCCGGCGGACGCCGCGCTCCACCTTGTCCACCCAGCTCTTGGACTTGCCGAGCCGGTCGGCGAAGACCTGCTGGGACATCTTGCGGCGACTCCGCCAGTACGCCACCCGCCGGCCTATGGGCAGTTCGTCCATTCCTGCTCCCTCCCCCTCACGGCCCCGGCCGTTCCCCCCACGTCCCTCAGGCTCGCGCCGATCGCACAGGTTGTGCGTCCACCGTCCAGCCAGTTCTCGTAGTTTTCGTGCAAGTTGCACCGACCGTTAGTCACCTCAACGAGCGTGGGTGACGGCAGTGACGGCTTTCGACATGTGGCTTGTGGACGGTTCGGCGGGACCAGAGGGGACGGCAGACATGTGGAGGAACGTCCGGCCGCGCGTCGCTCACCTGTCGCCGCTGGAACGGGTCCGGCTGCGCCGCGTCGCGGTGCGGTACGCGCTGCACGGCTGGCCGGTCACTCCCGGCGCCTGCCTAGCCAACAGCCGGTTCGTCTGCGGCCGGGCCGGCTGCCCGACGGTGGGCTGCCACCCCGCCCTGGAGGACTGGGAACACGGCGCCAGCGCCGACCCGGCCCGCGTGGCCACCTGGTGGCGCAGCCGCCCGCACGGCATCCTGCTGCCCACCGGCCGCGCCTTCGACGTCCTGGAGGTCGCCACCCACCTGGGCCGGCAGGTCCTGGACGCGGTCGCCACCCATCCCGCCGGTTTCGGCGTACGCGGACCGGCGCTGGTCACCCCGACCGGCCGCTGGATGTTCCTGGTCCGGCCCGGCGACCCGCTGCGGCCCGAGCTGGAGCACTGCTTCCACGTGGTACGCCACGGACCCGGCTCGTGGATTCCCGCTCCACCGACCCGACTGCCCGAGGGGACGGTGCGCTGGGTGGTCGCCCCGGAGCAGGCGCGCTGGCAGCTACCCGACTCCTACCTGGTGCAGAACGCGCTGATCGCCGCGTTACGGGCGGCCGGGGTGACGCTCGGCGCCGACCTGTTCCCCGGCCACCTCCCGCTGCCCCGCCGGGGCCGCTGACGATCCTCCTGGCCATGGCCGGTCCGGTGACCCGGACGGGTGGCGGACAGCGACCTCCCCGGCACCGGACTCGTTGAACCTGGCGAGGGCGCGCGTGCGCCAGAGCGGGGGTTTGACCATGTCCAGGGACGACGCTGCCCGCCACACCGGCGGTACCGAGCCGGCGCGGCCCCGCCGCCGCCTGCACCCGTGGGCCTTCACCCGCCCCCTGGGCGTACGGCCCGGCCGCCCCCGCCCGACGGGCTCCCGCCCCGCCATCCTCCACCGCCCCCTCCGCTGACCTCGACGGGGCGAGGGGGCGGGTCAGGAAGGCGGGAGGGTGGGGAGGGTGCGGGAGTGGTGCAGGTGGGAATCCTCCGTCACCACGGCGTGCTGCCAGGGGGACGGTAGGCGGTCCAGCCAGGCCAGGCCCGGTTCGCCCATGGCGACCGCCGCTGTCGCGTACGCGTCGGCCACACCCAGGTCCGGACCCACCACTGTCACCGAGCGCAGGCCGGTCGCCGGTACGCCCCGCCGCGGGTCCAGCACGTGGTGGCCGCGCTCGTACACGCCCGAGGTGGCGACCGCCAGGTCGGTGCCGGTCAGCACCAGACAGGTCGCCGCCGCCTCCCACGGATGACGCACCCCGATCCGCCACGGTTCACCTGTCGCGTCGTGGCCGCGTACCCGCACGTCGCCGCCCGCGTTCACGCAGTGGTTCGGCGCACCCGCGGCCACCAGCCGGTCCGAGGCGACCTGCGCCGCCCAGCCCTTCACGTAGCCGGACGGATCGAGCCGCCCGGTCGCGTACGCGTCGAAGAACCCGTCGGTGGCGGTCCACAGGTCGGCGCAGGCCGCGAGCACCTCCCGCAGGTCGGCGGAGGCGTCGGCGGCCCGCAACTCGCCCCGGTCGACCCGGCACACCTCGCTGTCGTCGCGGTACGTGCTGAACCGCGCGTCCACCTCGCGCAGCCAGCCGAACGTCTCCCCGGCCAGATCGTGCAGGGTGTCCAAGGGCAGGTCGTCGGCCAGGTCGAGGCTGATCGCCGTACCCATGATGTGTTCGACCCGGCGCAGGCCCGGACGAACAGCCGTCACGCCTTGTCCAGCGCGGCCTGCAACGCCTGCTGGTACGCGGTGCTGGTGTAGGTGGCCCCGGACACGGTGCTCAGGTTCGCGCTCTGCTGGGCCACCACCTCGCCGGAGGTGCCGCTGTAGCGGGCCTGCACGTCGTCGCTGCGCTGCCCGGACTGCCCGCCCAGCGGCAGACCGATCCCCGTGGCGTCGACGATCCGGCTGCCACTGAGCGTGATCCGGACCTGGAGCGAGCCGTACTCGTAGCTGACCGACGGCCCGGTCACCGTGCGGGTGGCGACCTTCGGCGCGCTGGTGGTGGTCCGGGGCGCGGCGGGCGCGGTGCTGGTGCTGGTGCGGGTGCCGCCCCGGCTGGCCGCGCTGCGCTCGGCGGACGGCTTCGGCGTGGGTTTCGCCGAAGTCCGCGGCGACGGGGTGACGCCGGCGGGCGCGGAGCCGGTGGGCGACGGCGGCTCGGGCGCGGCCGAACCGCCCGGGGCGACCGGGGCGAGCGCGGTCGGCACGTCCTGGGCGGACGAACCGACACCCGGCGCGCCCTTGAGCACCACCAGTGCGGTGGTGCCGGCGGCCAGGCCGGTGATCGCGAGCAGCGCGCGACGCATCGTTTACGCCTTTCTACAGCTCGAACGCGGTCAGGTGGATCTGGCGGCGGGGCACGCCTGCCGCCCGCAGCGCGGCGACCGCCTCGTCGACCAGGCCGCCGGGACCGCACAGATAGACGTCGCGGCGGGTCAGGTCGGGCACCAGGCGGCGCAGGCCCTCGGGGTTCATCACCTGGCGGGGGCCGGGGTCGTCGCGGCGGCCGACGACGTACCAGACGGACGTCTGCCGGGCCTGCGCGAGCCAGTCCAGCTCCTGGTGCAGCAGCACGTCGGCCGGGGTACGCGCGCGGTAGATCAGCGCCGCGCCGGGCGGCAGTTCCTCGAGCATCGCCCGCAGCGGCGCGATGCCGCTGCCCCCGGCGATGAGCAGCGCCCGTTCCCGGGTGCGGTGCGCGGCGGTGAACGTGCCCGAGGGGCCCTGCGCCCAGACCCGGGTGCCGGGCGTGAGGTCGCGCAGTTCGGCGGTGTACCCGCCGACGACCTTGACGGTGATCCGCAGCCAGCGGTCGTTGGCGGCGGCGGAGACGGAGAACGGGTGCGACTGCCACCAGCAGCCGGGGTTGAGGAACCGCCAGCGGAAGAACTGCCCGCCGAGCAGGTCGATCTGGTTGAGCCGCTGCCCGGTCAGGTAGACCGAGACGGTGTCCGGGCTCTCCGCCACCACGTCGGCGACGCGCAACCGGTGCCGCAGGTTGAACACCAGCGGCGCGAGCACCCGGCCCCACACCAGCGCGGCCACGACCAGCAGGTACGCGGCGATCCAGCCGGTACGCACCGGGCCGGACTCGTAGAGCTGCGCGCCGTTGCTGAACTGGTGCGCGTAGCCGAGCAGCAGCGTGAGGTAGCTCGCGGCGTGCAGCAGCCGCCACAGCTCGTACGGCAGGCGGCGCCGCACGGCGCGTACCGCGGTGAACGCGACAGCGACCAGGATGCCCGCGGCGGCGAACGCGGAGACCATGTCCTCGTAGTCGGTCAGCAGCGCGCCGACCTCGCCGAGCACCGTCCTGCGTTCCTGACGGGAGTAGCCGACCACCACCAGCGACATGTGCGCGAGCACCGCCACCAGCAGCGTCGCGCCGAGATCCCGGTGCAGCCGGGAGATCCGCTCGCCGCCCAGCGCGCGTTCCAGCACGCCCAGCCGGCTCATCATCAGCACCTGCACCAGCAGCAGGTAGCCGGCGATCAGCCCGGTGATCCGGCCACCGGCGGTGAGCAGGTCGGCGGTGTCGGCGAGCGATCCGGCCGGGGTGTCCAGCCACCACGGCACGACCGCGGCGACCAGGCCCAGCCAGAAGGCCACCGCCAGCGCACGCCGGCCGCCGGGGCCGCGGCGCGGACGACCCGTGGGTACGGGGGCAGCCGGATGGCCGCCGTACGGGGCGAAGTGCCCGGTACGGCGGCCGGCGGCGCGGGTGTCCTGGTACGTCACGCGTAGATCTTGACCGGGGTGAACTTCTGCCGGGGGAAGACCTTGTCCACCTCAGCGGCGGTCAGGCCGAATCGGCCCTGCGCGACGGACCCGTAGACGTTGAACATGTTGTTGTATTCCGGCACGTCGCCGCTGTCCAGCTTGTCCAGTCCGTTCCAGGTGCCGAGCAGCGAACCGGCGAGCTTGCGGCCGGACAGCACGGTGACCACGCCGCCGTGCCCGTGGTCGGTGCCGCCACCGTTCGAGCCGACCCGCCGGCCGAACTCGCTGGACACCATGATGGTCACGTCGGCCGCCCGGTCGCCCAGGTCGGTGAAGAACGCGGCCATGGCGTTCGCCAGCTCGTTGAGCCGCCGCCAGAGCTGGCCACCCTCGCGGGTGCCCTGGTTCTCGTGGGTGTCGTAACCGCCCATGCCGACGGTGGCGACCCGCACGTTCGCGCCGCCCTTGATGAGCTGGGCGAGCTGCTTGAACGCGTTCCCGACGCCCTGGTACTCGACGCCTTCGGCGGCGGCGTACGGCTTGGCGGCGAGCTTCTGCGCGGTGGCCAGCGCGCCCATGCCCTCCTGCACCGCCTCCTCGACCGGGTGGTTGATGCCGGTGAACAGGCCGCGGATGGCCTTCTCGGTGGCCGCCCGGTACTTGTCGTCGCCGTTGAGCCGCAGGTCGCCGACGCTGTTGAGGGAGATCGCGCCGTTCACGCCGACCAGCGAGCGGGGCAGCGTGCTGCCGATGCCGACGCTGCGGAACGCGGTGCCCTTGCCGAGCGAGTCGACCAGACTGTCCAGCCAGCCCCGGCCACCGGTCTCACCGGGCAGGCCGCCCAGGTTGCAGGCGTCGGCGGCCTGGAAGTGGCTGCGGGACAGCCGCGGGTCGGACACGGCCGGCACGAAGCCGAGCTGCCCGGCCTTGAGCCACTTGTCCAGCGGCGCGAACGCGCTGGTGAGCTTGAAGCCGCGGGCCAGCGCCAGCGAGTCCTCACCGAGCAGCAGTTCGGGGCGGGCCTTGGCGAGCACCGGGTCGTTCGCCGGTGCGACCAGGCTCAGCCCGTCCAGGCCGCCGTAGAGGAAGACGTGGATCAGCGTGCCGGTCTTGGTCGCGGCGAACGACGCCGAGGTGGTGACGAACTGGGCGGTCGCCAGCGCGGTGGCGGTCGCGGCGGCACCGGCGACGAAGGTACGCCGGGTGACGCCCCGGCCGTCCTGCTGCGCCTCCTCGATCTCCTCCAGCCGGCGGTACCGGTCGGCCTCGGCCGCGTTCTCGGCCGCGACGATGTCCGCCTCGGCGCGCAGCAGCGCCTCGGCCGGGTTGTCCGCGAGCCGCCGCAGGTCGGGGCATTCGGGGTGCAGGGGGTACGGGTTCACGGTCATCTCCATCGAATGCCTCACCGGAGGTGGTGCTGGGGGGACGCGAGGATCGTCCGCGCGACAGCGGCGATGGCCCCGTTGAAGGTGGCGTCGACCTTGGCGCTCTCGGCCACGCCGGCCACGGCTAGCACGAGCGACTTCTCCTTGGCGCTGAGCTTCTGCTGCACCAGCCGCTGGGCCAGCGCGTCCACGTACGCCCCGGCGGTGGACGGCGGCTTCGCCACTAGCTTCTCCGGCTTGACGAAGGTGAACTGCTTGCGCCGGCCGGCGATCAGGTCGCCCGCCTCGTTCCAGCCGTCGATCATGGTGCCGGCCGAGGTCCAGGCCAGGTAGACGTCGGCGTAGCCGTCCGGGGTGGGCTTGCCCATCGGGTACTGGCCGAGTTCGCGCATCTTGTCCTGGATCTGCCGCAGGCCCTGCGCGAACGGGGTGCGCCGCTGGTCGCCGGAGAATCCGGGGGCCGCGTCCGGCGAGACGCCGAGCGCCCGGTACGTGGCGACCAGGTACTCCATCGGGCGGCGTACCTTCTGGCCGACCGCGGCCCAGAACTCCGACGAGCTGAACAGCGTCGCCAGCACCGGGCGGATCTGACCCTTGTTCGTGGTGTACGCCTTGGCGAGCCGGTCCACCACGGACTTCGGCGGGGTGTCGGAGACGAACCGGGTGGCGAGGTTCTGTGCCACGTACCGCGCGGTCGACGGGTGCGTCGCGATGTAGCGGATGTACGAGTCGATGACCTTGTCGGCGGCCACCGGATCGTCGGAGTTGTTGGCGTGGCTGAACCCGAGGATCTGCACCTTGCCGAGGTAGTGCCGCTCGGCGAAGAACTTGTACTTGCCGTCGGCGACACCGCGTCCGGTCTGGAGCAGCGCGGCCTGGCGGACGTCCTTCTCGGTGTAGCCGCCGTCGACGCCGACCGAGTACAGCTCCAGGTTCTCCCGGGCCAGGTTCTCGTTGACCGCGTTCTTACGGGAGTCGACCTGGTTCAGGTAGAGCAGCAGCGCCGGGTGCTTGTTCGCGGCGACGAGCATCTCCGGGTAGCTGCCGAGCGCGTGTTTGCGGATGACGTCCCGGTCGAACGCATTGCGGTAGTTCTCCCCGCCGTCGAAGTCGGCGGCGACGTGCAGGAAGTCGTTCCAGAAGTCGACCATCACCTCGAACAGCTGCCGGTCGGACCAGATCTGCCGGGCGATGGTCGCGTCCACCGTCTCCCGGGCCGGGTCGACGCGCTTTTCCTTGAGCTGCTCACGCTGGTCGCGCAGCTGCGTCGGGCTGAGCTTGAGCGACTGCAGCTCGGCCAGCTTCAGCTCGGCCCTGGTCGGGGTGATCTTCTCCGGCTGGAGCTGCTCGCGCAGCCAGTCGTCGATGCCGACGCGCTTGACCTCGGCCATCATCTCCGACGTCGGACCGAAGGTGGTCCGGCTCAGCAGGTGCCGGATCGGATCCTTGGCGAGGACCGTCTTCACCGTCACCTTGGTCGCCGCGGCGGCCTCGGCCGGGCTGCCGTAGAGCTGGCCGCCGGACGGCGCGTTGCGCTTGAGCGCCTCACCGGCCCGGGAGCCCATGTAGCTCTCGTTCTGCTCGGTGTAGGTCCGTACCGTGCTCGGCTGCTGGCCGCTGGGCCGGGCGGCGCTGCCGTCGGTGGTCACGGTGCCGGTGGCGTCACCGGCCGGCGCGTCACCGAACAGGCCGCGCACCTGCGGGGACATCGCCAGGGCGGCGCCACCGGCGACCACCACGGCGCCGCCGAGGGTGGCGAGCGCCCGGCGGCGGCCCCGCTTCGGGGCCTCGTCGCCGTCGTCGTCCAGGTCGGGCAGTCCACCGCCGGGCGGCGGGCCGTACCCGCCGGCAGGCTGGGCGTACCCGCCGGCCTGGGGGTAGCCGCCGGGCTGGGCGTAGCCGCCGGGCTGGGGGTAACCGGCGGGGGCGGGCGCGGCGGGGGCGAAGCCGTTCGGCCCGACCCACTGCGGCCCCGCGGCGGGCTGGGCACCGGCGTACGGCGCGGCGTGCGGGTCGCGGTACCCGTCCGGATGGGGGTGCTGGTATCCGTCCCAGCCGCGGTCGTCCCGGGGGCGACGCGGTGGCACGTTCAGGTCGGCCATGTACCTATCCCGTTTTCTTCGAGCGCCGGCACGCCTGCCACCCGGGGGGTCGGGTGTCGCAGGGGCGGCGACGGTTGCCGGAGAGTTGCCTACGGAAATTAGCCATGCGGTCCCGGCAGCTCAAGGCACGCCGGAGGCGCTCGTACGCGCACTTAAGACGGTGCTCAGGCCCGCCGGGGCGGACCCGTCGCGGCGGCGGGGGCACGGCGGCCTCCGGAGCAGGGCCGACCCGGGCGCGCACCGCCCGAACGCGAGGTTCCGCACCCCGGCCACGCCGCCGGGGGCATTCGTCGCCTCACCGAAACTTAAGGTACGGATAAGCCTGCGCTGAGAACCTCGTTCCGCCTGTCCGGTCCCCCGAAACAGCAGCAGCGGCGGCGCGTGACCGCCCTCCGATCCGGGTATGCCGCCGAACCGCTGAAGCCGTGAGGGGAAGGCACCGCCATGCTCAGCCAAGAGGATCAGCGCAGGTTCGAACAGATCACCCGTCATCTGCGGGAGAGTGATCCACGCTTCTTCGCCAGGTTGGACAGCCGGATCAAGGGCCGCCGGGGCCGGTACATGATGCTGTTGACGATAGTGCTGTGGGCCTCGCTGCCGGCGATGACAGTGCTCGTCGGGCGGCTGGCCGGGGCGATCTGCGCGGTGGTGCTCGTCGCCAACGCCGCGGTGATGTGGCGCTTCCGCCGCCGCTTGCTCTGAAGGAAGGGCCCCTTCTTAACGCATTCGGTAGAGGAAGGGCCCCTTCTTAACGCTCGGCCTCGCCGCTGCTGGACTCCCTGGGGGACGCGGCTTCGCCGCTGCTGGACTCCCTGGGGGACGCGGCTTCGCCGCGACCGAACTCCCGGTACGCCCGGCGCAGCCGTTCGGCCAGGCCCGGCCCGCCGACCGCGGCCCCGGGTGGGCCGAGCTGACGCAGCAGCAGCTCCGGGCCGGTGGCGAGCGTGGGCGGCCGGTCCGGCAGCGCCACCGGGGCCAGCCAGAACCGGTCCAGCTCGGCGTCCGGCTCGACCGCCCGCAACCCGGCCAGGGCCCGCGCCGCGCCGACCACCGGCACACCGTTCGTCGCGTTTCCGGCCAGCTCCGGCCCGGCGTTCACAGCCGACTCCGGACCGCCGCGCGCAGCCGGCTCCGGCGCACCGCCCGGGTGGGCGCCGCGCAGCGTACGCAGCCGGTCGAGCAGATCGGCACGGGACCGGCCGCGCCAGTGCAGCAGGTGGAACGGGTCGGCGTCGAACGCCTCGGCGAGCAGATAGAACGTGGCCGCCAGGTGTTTGCACGGCACCGCGAAGTCGGGGCAGCCGCAGCTCTGGTCCAGCTCGCCGATCGCGGCGGGGAACAGCGGCGCGCCCGTCTCGGCGAACAGCTCCTCCAGTTCGGCCGGCAGGTCACCGGCGAGCAGCCGGGCACTGAAGAACGCCTGCCCGGCCAGCTCGGCCTCGATCCGCCGCCACGTCTTCTCCGGGTACGCGGCCAGCCCGATCCGTACCGGGTAGGGCCGCGGCCGGGAGCCCTGCACCTCGGCGGTGACCGTCCCGGGTGTCACGTCCAGCCGGAGCACCTGCCCCCGCCGCGCGTACGCCCGGCCGCGGGTGAGCCGGGAGCCCAGCGCGAACGACTCCAGCACCTCCACGAACCGCCGGGACCACCAGGACTGCCCGATCGCGCCCCGGGTGCTGCGCGCCCGCAGGCCGCCCTCGACGCGTACCGGCGGCCCGTAGTCGTCGAAACCGGGGCTCACTCGACCACCGCCCCGGATTCCAGCCGGAACAGGTCGCGCAGCGTGTCGGTGGACAGCTCGGTGACCCACTGCTCGCCGCTGCCCACCACCGACCGGGCCAGGCTGCGCTTGTCCGCGATCATCGCGGCCACCTTCTCCTCGACCGTGCCGGCGCAGACGAACTTGCGGACCTGCACGCGGCGGCGCTGTCCGATGCGGAACGCCCGGTCGGTGGCCTGGTCCTCGACGGCCGGGTTCCACCACCGGTCCACGTGCACCACGTGGTTGGCGGCGGTCAGGGTGAGCCCGGTGCCGCCGGCCTTGAGCGACAGGACGAACAGCGGCGGCCCCTGCGGCGACTGGAACCGGGTCACCATGGCGTCCCGTTCGGCCTTGCCGACGCCGCCGTGCAACAGCAGCACCTCCCGGCCGGTACGCGCCGACAGGTGCCCGCGCAGCATGCCGCCGAACTCGGCGTACTGGGTGAACAGCAGCGCCTTCTCCCCCGCCGCGAGCACCTCGTCGACGATTTCGTCGAGGCGTTCCAGCTTGCCGGACCGGCCGCCCAGGGTGGAGCCGTCGTGCAGCAGCTGGGCGGGATGGTTGCAGACCTGCTTGAGCCGGGTCATGGTGGCCAGCACCAGCCCGCGCCGCTCGATCCCGTCGCTGGACTCGATCTTCGCCATCATGTCGTCGACCACGGCCCGGTAGAGCGCGGCCTGCTCGGCGGTGAGGTTGCAGACCACCTCCATCTCCAGCTTCTCCGGCAGATCGGTGATGATCGACGGGTCGGTCTTGAGGCGGCGCAGCACGAACGGGCCGGTGATCCGGCGCAGCCGCTCGGCCACCTCGGCGTCGCCGTGCCGTTCGATCGGTTCGGCGAAGCGCTTGCGGAACGTCGCGGCCGGTCCGAGCAGCCCCGGGTTCGCGAACTGCATGATCGACCAGAGGTCGGCGAGCCGGTTCTCCACCGGCGTACCGGTGACCGCGACCCGGTGCCGCGCGGGCAGCGACCGGACCGCCTCGGCCTGCCGGGTCGCGGCGTTCTTGATCGCCTGCGCCTCGTCCACCACCACCCGGTGCCAGTCGACGCCGGCGAGCTCGAACGCGTCCCGGGCCGCCACCGAGTACGTGGTGAGCACCAGGTCCGCCTCCTGCACGGCGGCGGCGAAGCCCTCGCCCCGGGCGCGTTCGGCGCCGTGGTGCACGTGCAGCCGCAGCCCGGGCGCGAACTTCGCCGCCTCCCGCTGCCAGTTGCCGACGAGCGACATCGGACAGACCAGCAGTGTGGGGCCGGCCTCCGGCGGGTCACCGGCGAGCAGCGCGAGCAGTTGCACGGTCTTGCCCAGGCCCATGTCGTCGGCGAGGATCCCGCCGAGCCCGAGCGACTGGAGGAACGCCAGCCAGGCCAGCCCGCGCCGCTGGTACGGCCGCAGCGTCCCGGTGAAGCCCGGCGGCGGGTCGGCCGGGGTGAGCCGCCGCTCGGCCTCACCGGCCAGCAGCTCGCCCAGCGCGCCGTCGGCGACCACGTCCAGCACCGGCAGTTCACCGGCCCGGTCGTCACCGGACAGTCCCATCCGGAGCAAATCTGCCACCGTCAGCTCGCCGGAGGACCGCAGCAGTTTCAGCCCGGCCTCCAGCCGCTGCGGGTCCAGCTCGACCCACCGGCCGCGCAGCCGGACCAGCGGCGACTTCAGGTCGGCCAGCGACGCCAGTTCCTCGGCGGTCAGCGGCTGGTCGCCGAGCGCCAGCTCCCAGCGGTAGTCGACGAGCGCGTCCAGGCCCAGCTTCCCGGCGGTGGTGGCGACCGCGCCCGGCGCGGTGCGGCTGCGCGCCCGCAACCGCGCGCCCAGCCGGGACGAGGATCGCCGCCACCACGACGGGAGCAGCACCCCGAACCCGGCCGCGTGCAGCACCGGCGCGCCCTCGCGCAGGAACCGGTGCGCGCCGTCGGCGTCCAGTTCCATGCCTTCGGGCGCGGCGGTACGCAGCGCGGCGTCCACCTCGGGCCACAGCCGGCTGGCCCGGCCCAGCTCGGCCAGGAGCGTCTCCTGTGGCTCCACGCCCCGGGCGGCGAGCGCGGGCGCGGGCCGCTGCCAGATGTGCGCGGCGTCCACCACGAGCCCCGGCTCGTCGGCCGGGTGCAGGCCGAACTCGACCCGCCAGGCGGCGTCCTCGACCAGCTCGGCGACCGGGTCGACGGCCGGTTCGACGAGGCGGAACGTGGCCCGTACCGCACCGCCGGCGGCGTCGCGCTGCCAGGCGTCCAGTTCCTCGCGCAGCGTCGCCAGTGCGGCCGGCTCGGCCGGGAAGGCGCGTTGCGGTCCGGTGAGCGCGGCCAGCCAGCGCGGCACCGCACCGACCGGGCGCATCCCCCGGTGCAGCCGGGTGTCGGCCAGCGCCACCCGGGCGGCGGCGTCGACGAGCCCGTCCAGCGCGTCCGCGACCAGCTCACCGGCCCCGATGTCGTCGGCCCGCCCGGCCCACGCGTCGTCCGCCGGACCGCTCGCCCCGCCGCGGTCCCCGCTGCCCCGGACGGCCCCTCCCGGCGAGCGCCCGCCGCCGCCCGGGGCATTCCAAGCCTCCGGTCGCCATTCGCGGCCGGCGCGGGCGGCCGGTGGCAACGCCATCGCCAGGTCACGCGTCCAGGTCGCGTCGGTGCCGGTGAGCAGTGGCCGCCAGAGCGCCCACCCGGTCGCCACGTCGTCCGCCCCCACGGCCCGCAACCGCCGCCCGGACCCCGCGACGCCCGAGGCCGCCGGCACCCGCACCGCCGGGGTCCGGCGGCCGGTCGCGGCCGACCCGCCGTCGGACAGACCACCGGGGTACGCCTCCAGCGCGACCGGCAGCAGCCGGCCGCGGACGACCAGGTCGGCGGCGAAGTCGGCCAGCTCGCACAGGTGACGCAGGCTCGCCCCGACCGCACCCGGCACGGGCGCGCGCAGCAGCGCGTACGCGGCGTCCGGGGCGTACGCCAGGGCGGGCGCCCGCCACCCGGCGCGGGTGACCGGGCCGCGGACCGGTTCCCCGACGGTGGCCCGAACCAGTTCCGGCGAGTCAAGCGGCGAGCCGGCCCGGGTCGGCAGGTCCAGCAGGACGGAGACCGGTTCGCCCGGCACGCCGTCGAGCGCGGCGGCGAGCGCGACGTGGCCGGCGGCGAACGGGTGCGGGCGCTCACGCGGGACGCGGCCGGGGCGGCGGGGCGCGCGGGCCGGAAGCGTGCTGTCCTCGGCCCACAGGGCGAGCCCGGCGCCGGGCAGCCACAACCCGTGGATGACCAGCACTGCTCCCCCTCGCCGACGCCGGGGCCGAAGGCGGCGCCCGGGGAGTCAGGATAGGCCGCCGGACGCCGCTATCGTCGGCGCCATGGTCGACCTTCTCGTGATCGGCGGGCTCGGTGTGGACGTCCGCGCCCGGGTGCCCGCCCTGCCACCGCCCGTGGCCGACTCGCTGCTGGTGCCGCCGATCGACCTGCGGATCGGCAACACCGGCTCCGGGGTGGCGCTGGCCGCGCACGCGCTCGGCCTGCGGGTGGCGCTCGTCGACGTGCTGGGCGCCGACGCGGCCGGGGACGTGGTGCGGGCGGCGCTGGCGCGTACCTCGATCCGGACCACGCTCGCCGACGCACCGACCGGTACCCGCCGCTCGGTGAACCTGGTCGATCCGGCGGGGCGGCGGATGTCGCTACACGATCCGCGTCCGTGGTCGGGGCCGGCGCCCTTCGGCGAGGCGGAGCTGGCCGCTCTCGTCGCCGAGGCGACCCACGTCCACTTGTCGATCATGGATTGGGCCCGGGACTCGCTGGGGGTGCTGCGCGACGCCACGTCGGTCTCCACCGACCTGCACGACTGGGACGGCGAGAACGACTACCACCGTCCGTTCGCCCGGATCGCCGACCTGGTCTTCGTGAGCGACACGCGGCTCGGCGAGCGGGCCGCGAAGGAGGCCGCCGAGCTGGCGCCGCGCACGGTGCTGGTCACCGGCGGGGCGGCGGGCGCGACGCTGCACACGCCCGGCGTGCCGCCGACGCACGTGCCCGCCGCCACCCCACCGGGGCCGGTGGTGGACACCAACGGCGCCGGGGACGCGTTCGCGGCCGGGGTGATCGCCGCCCGGCTGCGCGGCGCGGGCGTCCTCGACGCGGCCCGGTACGCCGCCCGGGTGGCGGCCGCCGCTTGCACCCACGACGGGATGGAGTATCCGGACGGGCTGCTGCCCCGCGAGTGACCGGTCAGATCGCGCCGGTCTCGCCGTCGGTCAGCTCGCGCAGGATGTCGGCGTGCCCGGCGTGCCGGGCGGTCTCCTCGATCAGGTGCACCAGCACCCAGCGCAGCGACACCTCGCCGAGCTGCGGGTGCGGCACCACGTGGTCGAGGTCGAACCGGGCGGCGACCCGGCGGGATTCGTCGCAGGCCGCCTCGTACGCGGCGACGAGCGACTCGACGGTGTCGCCGGCGCCCAGCGCGAAGCTGGCGTCGGCGTCGTCCTGTGAGGTGACGTAGACGTCGCCCGGCTCCGGGGCGAACAGGCAGCGGAACCAGTTCCCCTCGACCACCGTCAGGTGCTTGAGCAGCCCGGCCAGGGTGGTCAGCGAGGGCACCAGGCGCCGGGCGGCGTCGGCGTCGGTCAGGCCGCGCGTCTTACGCAGCACTGTGGCCCGGTGGAAGTCGAGGAACGCGTCGAGGATCGCCCGTTCGTCGCCCGTGCGGGCGAGGACCGGACCGAGTGCCGGATCGATCGTCGGGTGCGCCATCCCCGGACCCTAGTACGCGGTGTGTCCGGTCCGCCGCCCCGCGTGATCCTCCTGCGCGGGCGGGCCGGCCGGGGCAGGATGGGCCCATGGCTTCCACGGTGCAGATCCCTCTGGTGGGCGGCGCGGCCGACGGCGAGACCGTCATGGTCGAGCTGGACAGCAACGGCCGCCCGCCGCTGACCCATCACCACCTCGGGTCGAAGGGCCTCGCGGAGGCGCAGATCTACGAGCTGGAGTCGGACGACCAGCCGGGCCGGGAGTGGGTCTACTCCTGGCGCGGCCCGGCGGTCTGACGGCCTGGCTCACACCGCCGACGTCAGCGTGCGGGCCCGGATGCTGTCCAGCACGCTGCGGGTCACCTGCGAGGTGCCGCGTGCCTGCTCGCAGACCTCCGCCACCCGGCGCGCGGTCTCGTCGGCGCGGGCCGCCCGCTCGTCCCACAACCGGTCCACCTCGGCCAGCAACGGGCCCTCCACCTCCCGTTCCACGCCGCGCAGCGCCGGCACACCGAGCCGTTGGGCCAGGTCGAAGACCTTTCCGGCGTACGGCAGCGGCAGGAACGGCGTGCCCATCATGGCCGCGAAGATCAGGAAGTGCAGCCGCATGCCGACCGCGAGGTCGAAGTGGCGCATGAGCCCGAGGATCTGGGCCGGACGGTAGTCGCCGTGCAGGATCCGGCCCCGGTCGGCGGCGGTCATGTGCGACAGCACGCCGTGGGAGTGCCGGATGTCGTCGCGCTCCATGGGCACGAACAGCACGTACGCGTCGATCCGGTGCACCAGGAAGTCACTGATCTGGGCGAGCAGGCGATGGTAGCCGTCCACGTCGAGCCGTTCGGCGGCCCGGCCCGGCTCGCGCACGCTGAGCCCGACCAGCCGGGAGCCGGCCGGTACGCCCTCCTCGCGCAGCCACTGCTGGGGGAACTCCTCCGGTTCGAGCAGGAACGCCGGGTCGGCGGTCACGGTGATCGGGTTCACCAGGCCGGCCTCCTCCAGCACCATCCGCGACTCCTGGTCGCGGACCGTCACCTCGACGGCCTGCGCCAGCGTCTCGCGCACCATGCCGCTGTCCAGCGTGTCGGTGAGCGGACCGACCCCGACCGCGTACGTGATCAGCGGCAGCCCTCGCTCCTGGGCGACCCGGACCACCCGCAGGTAGCGCCGGGCCTCCTTGTCGTAGAGGATCCCGCCGCCGCCGAGGATGAGCAGGTCGAGTTGGTTGAGCACCGGGGACGAGTCGACCCGGCTGACGCCCTCCCACGGCACCGCCTCGACCTCGGGGTGGGCCAGCGCGGTGTGCGCCGGGTTGCGGGAGAACACGATGATCCGGGCGTTGGGCTCGTGCCGCCGCAGATCGTCCAGCAGGCCCGTGAGGATCGCCTCGTCGCCGAGGTTGCGACCGCCGTAGGAGCCGAGCACGCCGATGGTCAGTCCGGTGCGTTCCCTCATCCGTTGCTCCTTCCCAGGGGCGTCCGCGCCAGCGTTCCCGCTGGCCGCCCCGGGTTAACGCGCGGCGAGGAGGCTCAACCGGCGGCGTCGCCGACCAGACGGGAGACGAGGTCCGAGACCACCTGATCGGTGTCGAACCCGGCGTCGATGGAGGTGGTGAGCAGGTCGAGCAGGAGCCCGTCGACGGCGTAGTGCAGCAGCGCCACCTCGTACGCCCCGCCCGGCAGTCCGGCGGCGGTGTGGTGGGCGACGTCGTCGGCGTACCCCCGGCGCAGCACGCCGCCGAGTGCGGCCCGCAGCTCCGGGCGGCGCGCGGCCTCCAGCCGCAGCTCGAACAGCGCCCGGGTGAGGCCCGGCTCGCGGGTGGTGCGCGCGACGATGTCGCGCAGGTAGTCGGTCATCAGCGCGAGTGACGGCTCGCGGCGGCCGAGGTCGGCCAGCACGGCCGGGTCGGGCGCGATCCGGTCGAAGATCCGTTCGGCCAGGCCGGCGAGCAGCGCCGCGCGGGACGGGAAGTAGTTCGAGGTGGTGCCGGTGGGCACCCCCGCCTCGGCGTCGACCGCGCGGTGGGTCAGCCCCCGCGCGCCCGCGTCGGCGAGCACCCGCAGCCCGGCGTCGGCGAGCAGGGTACGGCGTTCCGGATTCCTGGCCACGCGAACACACTAGCAACAACCACGACAGGTGTTGTACATTCGCTGCCGAACCACGACAGCCGTCGTGGATCACCTCGGACATCGGAGCCGGTTTGCGCAAGCTCGTGTACTTCGTCGCCAGCACCCTCGACGGCTTCATCGCCGCACCCGACGGGACGTTCGACTTCCTCCCGCTGACACCCGACCTGGCGCCCCACCTGGTGGCCGAGTGGCCCCAGACGCTGCCCACGTTCGCCCACGCCCAGCTCGGCGTCGACTCCCCGCCCACCGGCCGCTTCGACACCGTGCTGATGGGCCGCGGCAGCTACGCCCCGGGCCTGAAGCTCGGCGTCACCAGCCCGTACGCCCACCTGGAGCAGTACGTGTTCAGCCGCTCCCTGCCGCCGGCCGACTACCCGGACGTGCACGTCGTCGACGGCGACCCGGTGGCCCTCGTCCGCGAGCTGAAGACCCGGCCCGGGCGCGACATCTGGCTCTGCGGCGGCGGGCAGCTCGCCGGTCAGCTCCTCGACGAGATCGACGAGCTGGTGGTCAAGCTCAACCCGGTGGTCGTCGGCAGCGGCATCAAGCTCATCGACAGCGGCTTCGACCCGCGGCGGCTCACGCTCACCTCCGCGCGCCCGTTCGACGCCGGGGTGGTCGTCCTGAGCTACACGCGCAACGGCTAACCCGGTTGCCCCGGCGGCGGGCGTCACGCACCGTGGGACCGTGACGAAGACCCGGCTGCACTGGCACGAGCTGCCCGCACACGTGCGCGACGGCGTCGAGGGCGTCCTCGGCGACCGGGTGGTGGCGGCGATGTCACAGCCGGGCGGCTTCTCCCCCGGCACCGCCGACCGCGTCCGTACCGCCGGTGGTGGCCGGGCCTTCGTCAAGGCGGTCAGCCCGGCGCAGAACGACCGCAGCCCCGGCCTGCACCGCGCCGAGGCCCGCATCGCCGCCACCCTGCCGCCGGACACGCCCGCGCCCCGGCTGCTCGGCAGCTACGACGACGGCCACTGGATCGCGCTCGTCTTCGCCGACGTCGAGGGCCGGCATCCGGCCACCCCGTGGCGGGCCGACGAGCTGACCGCCGTGCTGTCCACGCTGGAGACGATGGCCGCCGCGCTCACCCCGGCACCCGCCGACGCGACCACACCCACCGCCGCGGAACACCTCGCCCACGACTTCGGCGGCTGGCGGCGCCTCGCCGCCGACCCGCCGGGCGGCCTCGACCCGTGGGCCCGGTCCCACCTGCCCGAGCTGTGCGCCGCTGCCGACCGGGGACTGGCCGCGCTGGACGGCGACACGCTCTGCCACATCGACGTGCGTGCCGACAACCTGCTGGTCGGCCCGGACGGATCGGTCACCGTCGTCGACTGGCCGTGGGCGTGTCGCGGCCCGGCCTGGCTGGACACGCTGCTCACCGTCGTCAACGTGCAGGTGTACGGCGGACACGACCCGGACGCGCTGCTGGCCGCCCGGACACTGACCGCCGATGTCAACCCGGCCGACCTGACCGGTGTGCTGGCCGGCCTCACCGGGTTCTTCCTCGACGGCGCCCGCCAGCCCCCACCACCCGGCATCCCGACCGTGCGCGCGTTCCAGCGCCTCCAGGGCACTTCCCTGCTCCCCTGGCTGACCCACCGCCTCAAGACCTGACCCACCGTCGCCCCGCCCTCACCCCGCCCGCCCTGCTCGGCCCCGCCCGGCCCGGCTCGGCCCGGCTCGGCCCGGCTCGGCTCGGCCCGGCTCGGCTCGGCCCGGCTCGGCCCGGCTCGGCTCGGCGATCTTGCGGTTTCGGCCCCTGGCATGCCCCCTTTGCGCGCTTTGTCAGGGCCGGAAGTGCAAGATCAACGCACTCAGGAGGGCTGGACGCGCAGCGGTGCGCAGCGCGGGCTCACCCGGCAGTGGGGACGCCGAGGGGGTCGGCGAACAAGGGGGAGAAGCCCAGTTCGGCGGCGCCGATCAACGTCGCGTCGTAGCCGAGTGCGGACACGCGCAGGCGGGCCTTGTCGCGGGAGATGGGCAGCACGTTGGCGGCGATCCGGCTGCGGACATGGGCGGCCGAGGCGGGGAAGACCTCCTGGAGCGTGCCCCCGAAGATCACCACGCCCGGGTTGAACAGGTTGATCACGTTCGCCACGCCGATGCCCAGCCAGTCACCGATGTGCCGCAGCGCCTCCTGCGCAGCCGGTTCCCCATGAGCGGCGGCGGCGACCACCGCGCGTACCGCCTCGCGCCCCTTCTCCCGCGCCGGGCGACCCGCGACGTCGAGCAGCGCCCGCTCACCGACCTCGGCCTCCAGGCACCCGCGCGAGCCGCAGCCGCACGGCCGCCCCTGGTAAGGGTTCACGAGCATGTGCCCGACCTCGGAGGCGTACCCGCCGTCGCCGTCGAGCAGCTCCCCGCCCACGATGATCCCGCCGCCGACACCCACGTCCCCGTGCAGGTAGACGAGGTTCTGCACGCCGACGCCGGCCCCGCGCTGATGCTCGGCCAGCGCCCCGAGGTGCGCCTCGTTGCCGACCAGGACGGGCAGGCCAAGGTCCAGCCGCCGGGCCAGCTCGGCGCCGAACGCCTGGTCCACCCACCCCATGTCCGGTCCGAAGCGGACCATCCCGTCCCCCGGCCGGATCATGCCGCAGTAGGAGGCGCCGACGCCCACGCACACCGACCCGGGTGGCGCGGCGTGGTGCAGGGCCCGCCCGAAGTCGGCGAGCACCGAGACCACGGAGTCGAGGTCGGCCCCGGCCCGTGGCCGTTCCGCCTCCAGCCGCGCCGCCAGCACACCGCCGAGCCCGACGCGGGCGGCCACGAGCCGGTCCACGGCGATGTCGAAGGCGAGGACGTGGACGGTGTCGGAGGCGGGACGCACCACACGCGAGGGACGCCCGGCCCGGCCGCTGCCACCCGCCGCCACCTCCCGGACCAGGCCGGCCGCCGCCAGTTCCGCGGTGAGCGCCATTACCGTGCTGCGGTTGACGCCCATCCAGTCGGCCAGTTCGACGCGGGTGACCGGGCCGGTCAGATGGACGCGCCGCAGCAGCGCGCCGAGGTTGAGCCGGCGGCTGTCCCCCTGCGCGTGCCGGTCTGCTGCCAGACCTTTCAGCATCGACCACTCCGTCGGATGGCGACTGGCTCTCCGAGACCGAGGATAGTTGGCACACATCGACAGCAGCCAGCGCGGAACCGGACTGCCGAAGCACGAGTGGAAGTCACGGGTGTCCTCCGGGCCGGGAGACACCCGTGACGTTCCAGTCGGCGAGGATGACCGCGCCGGAGGACTACTCGGTTTCGCGGACCGGGCTCTGCGGCACCACCATGACCGGCCGGTGGGCGCGGTGCAGCGTGGCCATCGCGACGCTGCCGAGCAGGATCTTGCGGACCGCCGTGCGGCCACGCGAGCCGACCACGACCAGGCTCGCCTTGCGCTCGGTGGCCACGGTGGAGAGCGCGTCGGCGACCGCGCGGCCGGGAGCACCGCCGGCGGCGCGCACGCGCACGGTGGTCACCGGCTGCCCGTCGACGGTGTCCGGCGTGTCCCCTTCGTCGCCGTCGACGGCGGCCAGGATGATCTCCCGCTCGGGGAAGAGGCGGCGGGCGGCGGCGAACGCGGCCTCGGATCCGGCCGAGGCGTCCCAGCCGACCACCACCGGCCCGGCGGCGAGCGCGTCGTACTCGTCGGTCAGCAGCGGGTGCGGCACGACCAGTACGGGACGCGGGCTGTAGTGCACGGCCATGTCGGAGACGCTGCCGAGCACCGCGCGGGCGCCGCCGAGGCCCCGCGAGCCGAGCAGCAGCACGTCGGCCTGCTTCTCGTCGGCCAGCTCGGCGAGCCGGAGTCCTTCACCGCCGTAGCTGCGGCACACGAGCGGCTCGGCGTCCCAGCCGGCGGCCCGGCCCAGCATCACGCCGACCGCTGTCATCCGGTCGGCCTCCCGGCCGCCCTCGCGCTCGATCGCCTCGACGAACACGTTGATGTTGCGGGTGCCGGTCCAGAGCCGCTTGCGCAGTTCCTCGCTGGCGAACGGAGGCGTCCACAGATGCCCGATCCACGCGTGCGCGCCGGGGAACAGCAACGCGCCCACCTCGATGGCGGCGCTGGCGGCCGGGGATCCGTCGTAACCCACCACCACTTGCCTGCCGTGCTCGTCGCTCACCGCACCCAACCTCTCTCACCGACGACATCTCTCACAAGATCGTATCCGGGCCAGGACCGCGTCCGAGCCGGATCATCCGCCACGGAATCATCGGTACGCTGGGCGGATGAGCACCCCGGACCTGTCGTACCTCCTCGACCACACCAGCCACGTGTTGCGTACCCGGGTGGCGGCGGCGCTCGCCGAGATCGGGCTGACCGCACGGATGCACTGCGTGCTCGCGCACGCGCTGCCCGAGGAGCGTACGCAGATCCAGCTCGCCGAGATGGGCGACATGGACAAGACGACGATGGTGGTGACGGTGGACGCGCTGGAGCAGGCCGGGCTGGCCGAGCGGCGTCCGTCGCGTACGGACCGGCGGGCGCGGATCATCGCGGTCACCGAGGAGGGCGCCCGGGTCGCGGCGCGCAGCCAGGAGATCGTCGACCGGGTGCACGCCGAGGCGCTGGCGAGCCTGCCCGACGACGAGCGGAAGGTCTTCCTGCGCGCGCTGGAACGCCTGACCGCCGACCACCTGGCCACGCCGGTGCAGAGCCCGAAGCCGGCCCGCCGGGCCCGCCAATAGTCCCTCAATAGATTGTCTATAACGGAACTATCCGTTACGGTCTCTCCTGTCGCACCTCTCGACAGGAGGACCCCATGTCCGCTCCCCGCTCCCGGCGGCTCGCCCTCGCCGTGCTCGCCACCGGCGCCCTGATGACCATCCTCGACGGCAGCATCGTCACCGTGGCGATGCCGGCCATCCAGCGCGACCTGAGCTTCTCCCCGGCCGGCCTGAGCTGGGTGGTGAACGCGTACCTGATCGCGTTCGGCAGCCTGCTCCTGCTCGCCGGCCGGCTCGGCGACCTGATCGGGCGCCGGACGATGTTCCTCGGCGGCACCGCGCTGTTCACCGCCGCCTCCGTGCTGGCCGGGGTGGCGGCGAACAGCGCCACGCTCGTCGCGGCCCGCTTCCTCCAGGGCGTCGGCAGCGCGGCGGCCACGGCGGTGAGTCTCGGCATCCTGGTCACGCTCTTCCCCGACGCCGCCGGGCGGGCGCGGGCCTTCGCCGTGTTCGCGTTCACCGGCGCCGCCGGCGCGGCCATCGGCCAGGTCGCCGGCGGCCTGCTCACCGACGCGCTGGGCTGGCACTGGATCTTCCTGATCAACCTGCCGATCGGCCTGGCCACGATCGCGCTCGCGGTCCGCACGCTGCCGGCGGACCGGGGTCTGGGCCTGGCCGCCGGAGCCGACGTGGCGGGCGCACTGCTGGTCACCGCCGGGCTGGTGCTCGGCATCTACACGGTGGTCACGATCGAGCGGTACGGCGCGACGTCGGCGCACACGCTCGGCCTGGGCGCGCTCGCCGCCGCGCTGGTCGCCGGGTTCGTGGTCCGGCAGGCCACCGCGCGCCGCCCGCTCATGCCGCTGCGGCTGCTGCGCTCGCGCGGCGTCGCCGTGGCGAACGTGGTGCAGGTCCTCACCGTGGCCGCGACCTTCGCGTTCCAGGTCCTCGTCACGCTCTACCTCCAGCAGGTGCTCGGCTACGACGCCACCCGCACCGGGCTGGCGCTGCTCCCGGCCGCGGTCGTCATCGGCGCGGTGTCGCTCGGCGTCTCGGCCCGGCTCAACGCCCGCTTCGGCGAGCGGGCCGTGCTGATCGCCGGGCTCGTGCTGCTCGCCGCCATGTTCGCGCTGCTGGCCCGGGTGCCGGTGGACGGCCGCTACCTGCCCGACGTGCTCCCGGTGATGCTGCTCGCCGGCGGATTCGGGCTGGTGCTGCCGGCGCTCACCGCGCTCGGCATGTCCGCCGCCCGCGCCGAGGACGCCGGTCTCGCCTCCGGGCTGTTCAACACCACCCAGCAGCTCGGCATGGCGTTCGGCGTCGCGGTGCTGTCCACGCTGGCCGCCGCCCGCACCGCGGACCGGGTCGCGCTCGGCGACGACCGGGCCGCCGCCCTGACCAGCGGCTTCCACGCGGCGTTCGCGGTCGGCGCCGGGCTCGTGGTGGTCGCCGTCGTGCTCGCGTACGCGCTGCTGCGCCCGCGCACGGCGGCGCGCGCCGACGCCCCGGCGCTCGTGGGGTGAGTCAGCCGGGGGCGCGCGCCGGATGGGTGAGGAACGGCAGCACCGCCGCCGGCAGCGCGGGTGAGGCCACCACGTCGTAGTGGGTGAGCCCGGGCAGCACCGCGAGCCGGGACGCGGGCCGGGCGGCACCGTCGCCGCCCGCGTCCCGGTGGCCGCCGCCGAGCAGGCCGAAGAACTCCGCCGCGTGGCTCACCGGGATCTCGTCCGCGTCGGCGAAGACCAGTAGCACCGGCATCGGCAGCGCGGCCACCTCGGCGGACCAGTCGTAGTCACGCCGCAGCAGGTCCCCGCTGCGGGCCCAGAGCAGCGGCCAGTCCTGCGGGCGGGGCGCGACCCGCGCGTACCGCTGGTGGGACGGGGTGCCGCGCATGCGCTCGGCGGTGCGCTCGTCGTGGGCGGCCATCGCGGCGAGCGTCTCCGGGTACCAGCCGCGCCGCCGGAACGGCGTGGAGACGAGCACCAGGCGGCGGACCAGGGCGGGATGCAGGATCGCGGTCCGCAGGGCCACCGCGCCGCCGAGCGAGTAGCCGAGCACGTCGGCCCGCGGCAGCCCGAGGTGACGCAGCAGCCCGGCCACGTCGTCGGCCATCGACTCGTACCGCAGCAGCCGGTCCAGACCGCCGGTGCGGCCGTGGCCCCGCAGGTCCACGGCGATCAGCCGGCGGCGCGCGGCCAGCGCCTGCCGGACCGGCGCGAACGTCTCCGCCGACCCGTATCCGCCGTGCAGCAGGACCAGCGGTCGGCCGTCGCCGTGCTCCTCGTACCAGATCCGCAGCCCGCCGACGTCCGCATAGGTCACCCGCCGATCGTCGCGCCGCCGGTGCCGTCGCGGGTGCGTTTGCCGCAGTGCCGGTCTCAGCGGGACGCGCGGGGGCGGGCGCGCAGGTGGGCGCGCTCCCCCTGGCTGCCGAAGAGGCTGAGGAACTCCACCCCCTCCCTGTCGGCGCAGCCGAACCAGTGCGGTACCCGGGTGTCGAACTCGGCCGCCTCACCGGGTTCGAGCACCAGGTCGTGCTCGCCGAGCACGAGCCGCAGCCGCCCGTTGAGCACGTAGACCCACTCGTACCCCTCGTGGGTCTTCGGCTCGGGCTCGGACCGGCCGCCGGCCGGGATGATCAGCTTGTACGCCTGGATGCCGCCGGGCCGGCGGGTGAGCGGCAGCATGGTCATCCCGTACGCGGCGACCGGCCGCAGGTGGATGCGCGGGTCGCCGGTGGGTGGGGCACCGACCAGTTCGTCGAGCGTGACGCCGTGCGCGCGGGCCAGCGGTAGCAGCAGTTCCAGCGTGGGCCTGCGACCGCCGGACTCCAGCCGGGACAGGGTGCTCACGGAGATACCGGTGGCGGCGGAGAGGTCGGTGAGGGTGGTCTCGCGCTCGCGGCGCAGCGCGCGCAGCCGGGGGCCGACCGCGTCGAGGGCCTGGTCGAGGTCGTCGTCCATGCCATCAGTTTGCCGCATCGGCAAAGGAGTTTGCAGTCCGCCGGGCGCGGCGGCACTCTGGTCGCGGAGGTGGTCACGATGACCGAGAACTACGAGGTACTGGTGATCGGCGGCGGCGCGGCCGGGCTCAACGGCGCGCTCATGCTGGCGCGGGCACGCCGGTCGGTGCTGGTGGTGGACGGGGGCGAACCCCGCAACGCGCCCGCCGACGGCGTGCACGGCCTGCTGGGGCACGACGGCGTGCCGCCGGCCGAACTGCTGGCGCGCGGCCGGGACGAGGTGCGCCGCCACGACGGGCACCTGACCGAGGGCCGGGTCGAGGCGGTGGACCGCGACGGCGCCGGGTTCGCGGTGGCGCTCGCCGACGGCCGCCGGGTACGCGCCGGGCACGTGCTGGTCGCCACCGGCCTGGTCGACGAGCTGCCCGACGTGCCCGGCCTGCGCGAGCGCTGGGGGCGGGACGTGGTGCACTGCCCGTACTGCCACGGCTGGGAGGTACGCGAGCGGCCGATCGGAGTGATCGGCAGCGGCCCGATGTCGGTGCACCAGACACTGCTGTTCCGGCAGTGGAGCGACGACGTGGTCTACCTGCGGCACACCGCGCCGCCGCTCACCGACGAGCAGGCCGAGCAGCTCGCCGCGCGTGGCGTGCCGGTGGTCGAGGGCGAGATCGCGGCGGTCGAGACGGCCGGGGACCGGCTGACCGGGGTACGCCTGCGGGACGGCCGCACGGTCGACCGCGAGGTGCTGAGCGTCGCTCCCCGGATGGTGGCGCGCGCCGGATTCCTGGCCGGGGTCGGCCTGCGCCCGCAACCGCACCCCAGCGGGATGGGTGAGTACCTGCCGGCCGACGAGTCGGGGCGTACCGATGTCCCCGGGGTGTGGGTGGCGGGCAACGTGACCGACCTGTCGGCGCAGGTCGGGGCCGCCGCGGCGGCGGGCGCCCGGACCGCGGCGATGATCAACGCGGACCTGGTGCAGCAGGAGACCCGCCGGGCGGTCGAGGCGCGGCGCGCGGCAGGGTGAGTGACCACGAATCGTCCCTAACCTGACAATTGTTCCCTTAGGTTGGGTCGGAGAAGGCAGGCGGAACCTGGGGGGCGATGTGAAGGGCTATCCGGCGATCGAGGATCACGGGCTCATCGGCGACCTCCAGACCGCCGCACTGGTGACCTGCGACGGGACGATCGACTGGTTCTGCGCGCCGCGCTTCGACTCGCCGAGCATCTTCGCCGGACTGCTGGACAAGGACAAGGGCGGCTTCTTCCAGATCGCCCCGCACGACGTCCGGTACGTCACCAAGCAGCTCTACCTGCCCGGCACCCCGATCCTGATCACCCGGTTCATCAGTGCGGACGGCGTCGCCGAGGTGGTGGACTTCATGCCGGTCACCGGCGAACGGGTCACCGACTCGCACCGCATCGTGCGCATGGTCACCATGGTGCGCGGCAGCATGCGCTTCCGGGTGGAGTGCCGGCCCCGGTTCGACTACGCGCGCCAGAGCCACGGGCTGGAGCGGCACCGCAACGGCTTCCTGTTCCGCAGCCCGTCGGCGACGCTCACTTTCAACCCGATCGACCTGGCGCGGCAACGGTGGGCGCAGACCGCGGACGTCCGGATCGAGGGCGGCGACCTCATCGTCTACGGCACGCTCAACGAGGGCGACACCGGCGGGGTGATCCTGGAGACCGGTAGCGAGGAACCCCGGATCATCCCGCCGGAAGAGGTCCAGGGCATGTTCGAGTGGACCCGGGACTACTGGCGGCGCTGGGTCGAACGCTCCCGCTACACCGGGCGGTGGCGGGAGATGGTCGAGCGCTCCGCCATCACGCTCAAGCTCATGACGTACGCGCCGACCGGCGCGATGATCGCCGCGCCGACCGCCGCGCTGCCCGAGCTGGTCGGCGGCACCCGCAACTGGGACTACCGCTACACCTGGGTACGCGACACCTCGTTCTCGGTGCACGCCCTGCTCGGCCTCGGGTTCACCGAGGAGGTCAGCCGGTACATGGACTGGCTCGACGAGCGCATCCGTGAGGCCGGCGACCACCAGGATCCACTGAAGATCATGTACCGGGTGGACGGCTCCTCGGACCTGCACGAGGAGGTGCTCGACCACCTGGAGGGGTACCGGGGCTCCCAACCGGTGCGGATCGGCAACGGCGCGGCCGACCAGCTCCAGCTCGACATCCACGGCGAGGCGCTGTACGCCATGCACCTCGCCGACGAGCAGGGCATCCGCGTGTCGCACCAGGTGTGGAAGAGCACCGTGCGCCTGATCGACTGGCTCTGCCACAACTGGGACCAGCGCGACGCCGGCATCTGGGAGAGCCGCCACCACCCACGCAATTACACGTTCGGCCGGGTGATGTCCTGGGTGGCGCTGGACCGGGCCATCCGCCTGGCCGACCGGACCGGCCGGCCCGGGGACATGAGCTGCTGGACCGAGCAGCGCAACCAGATCTACAACCAGGTCATGGCCCGCGGCTTCCACCGGGAACGCGGCAGCTTCGTGCAGGCGTACGACGAGAACGTGCTCGACGCCGCCCTGCTCTACATGCCGGTCGTCGGTTTCGTCACGCCCACCGACCCGCTCTGGCTGTCCACCCTGAAGTCGATCGAGCGGGACCTGGTCTCGGACAGCCTGGTCCACCGGTACGACCCGGTGCACTCCCCGGACGGCCTGCCCGGTCACGAGGGCACGTTCAACATGTGCACGTTCTGGTACGTCCAGGCGCTGGCCCGCTCCGGCCGGCTGGACGACGCGCGGCTCACCCTGGAGAAGATGTTCACCTTCAGCAACCACCTCGGCCTGTACGCCGAGGAGATCGCCTCCACCGGTGAGCAGATCGGCAACTACCCGCAGGCGTTCAGCCACCTCGCCCTGATCAACTCGGCGCTGACGCTCAACAACCTGCTCGACGCCGAGGCCGACGCCCGCCTCCGCCGATAATCCCGGCGACCCACGGTCCGGCCCCCGGGTAGGCTCGCCCGCATGAGATTCCACGCCACCGTCGTGAAGCCCTGGTCCCTCCGCTGACGGCGGCAGGGTGACCGGCTTCTTCTGACGTACCAGCTCTGCTCCGCCGTCCTGGCGTTCCCGCCGGGCGGTGTCCTCGCGCTGCCCGGCTCCACGACGAGCCGAGAGCGGACTGTGAACAACCTCGACAACATTTCCAACCAGGGCGGCCTGCTGCCCGCCGGGCACCGGGCGCACGTGCGCGCCGACGGCGTCCGCGTGGTACGCGGCGGCCGGGTCGTGCTGTCCGACGTCAGCGTGACCGTCTCCGCCGGATCACGCCTGGCCATCGTCGGCGAGAACGGCCGCGGCAAGACCACCCTGCTCCACGTGCTGGCCGGCATCATCGCGCCCGACCAGGGCGCAGTGGAACGGCTGGGCACGTTCGGCGTCGCCCGGCAGAACCTGGAGTCGCGCCACGGCGAGACAGTGGGCACGCTCGTCCGGGAGGCGATCCACGAGTCCGAATGCGCACTGCGGGCGCTGGACGACGCCGCCGACGCGCTGGCCGCCGGCCGGGCGGGCGCGGACGACGCGTACGCCACAGCGCTCGACGCGGCGACCCGGCTGGACGCCTGGGACGCGCAGCGGCGCGTCGACGTGGCGCTGGCCGGTCTCGACGCCTGCCCGGACCGGGACCGCCCGCTGGCGACGCTGTCGGTCGGCCAGCGCTACCGGGTCCGGCTGGCGTGCCTGCTCGGGGCCCGGGTCGACCTGCTGATGCTGGACGAGCCGACCAACCACCTCGACGCGGACAGCCTGGCCTTCCTCACCGCGCGGCTGCGCGACCACCCGGGCGGTGTGGTGCTGGTGACCCACGACCGCGCCCTGCTGCGGGACGTGGCCACGGAGTTCCTCGACCTCGACCCCAGCGTGGACGGCCGCCCGCGCCGCTACGCCGGGGACTACACCGCCTGGCAGGACGGGCGCCGCCGCGACTTCGCGCACTGGGTACGCGACCACGAGGCGCAGCAGGCCGAGCACCAGCGCCTGGCCGACGCGGTACGGGAGGCGCAGGGCCGGCTCAGCACCGGCTGGCGTCCGGACAAGGGCCACGGCAAGCACCAGCGCCAGTCCCGCGCCCCCGGGCTGGTCCAGGCGCTGCGACGCCGGCAGGAAGCGCTCGACGAACACCGGATCACCGTCCCGGAGCCACCTCAGCCGCTGCGCTGGCCGCCGCTGGACACCCGGGCCGGACTGCCGATCCTGCGGTGCCACGACGTGACGGTGACCGGACGCCTGCGTACCCGGGTCACGCTCACGCTCGACGGCGGGGACCGCCTGCTGGTGACCGGACCCAACGGTGCGGGCAAGTCGACGCTGCTCTCCGTGCTGGCCGGCGACCTCGTGCCGTCGACCGGGGAGGTCCGCCACCCGTCCGGGGCGCGCGTCGCGTACCTCGGTCAGGAGGTGCCCGACTGGCCGCCCCTGATGCTCGCCCACGACCTGTACGAGCAGCACGTGGGGCGGCTGCGCTCCACCGGGCGCCCCGGCTCCGGCACGCCTCTGCCGCTGGGCGCGACGAACCTGCTCGACGCCGAGGCCCGGCGTACCCCGGTCGGCCGGATGTCGCACGGGCAGCACCGGCGGCTGAACCTGGCGCTGCGGCTGGCCGAACGTCCCGACCTGCTGATCCTCGACGAACCCACGAACCACCTGTCCGCGCCGCTGGTCGACGACCTCACTGCGGCCCTGCTGACGACGCCGGCGGCAGTGGTCGTCGCCACCCACGACCGGCAGATGCTCCACGACCTGGCGGCCTGGCCGGCACTGCCGCTCACCGCTGCGGCCCCGGACCAGCGGATGACGGCGTTCGCCCCTCCGGCGACGCCAGGTCGTTCGGTCACGGAGGGTGATGCCCATCCGGAAGAGTGATACTCCGAGCGATATGCCTGAGAGTCATAAATATACCTCTCAGGCATATCGCATTCCGTCCCCACTCTTCTCGCCGCACTGGCGCCGCCCGCGCCGTGGCGGGCTGCCTCGTCGTACCGGCCGAGTGGACGCGGTTCCGGCGGCGGCTGCGGGAGCGGCGCGGCTGAGCAGTCACCGCCCCTGCGGACCGGCCTCCCGGGTCCACCCGACGAAGCGGCGGTGCAGGGCGCCGGCGGGCGCCCACGGCATGTCCTCGGTGGCCTGCACGAGGTAGGCGCCGAGGTAGAGGGCCAGCGACACCGGCGCGCCGGCGTACTCCGCGCGCAGCTCCCGCCTCCGCGTGGGGCACGGCCAGGGCAGGTCGCAGCCGCCACAGGTCCAGACCGGCATGACCGGGCCGTGGGTGGTCACCGCGCACCCTCCAAGAACCGCGCGGTGACCGCCCGCGCCTGCCGGCTGGTCGCCCACTCCACCTGCCAGCAGGGGTACGGCGTGAGCCGCGCCCACCACGCCCGGCACCCGGCACACATGCCGTCGAGTCCCCGTACGTGAACCGCGAGGATCGTCTCCTCCGGCCCGCCGATCACTCGTCACTCCCCTGCGGCCAGTGACCACGGTTGATCGGAATCCGGTGCCGCGAATGACAGGGTAGGTCGGCACCGCACCGGCAGACCCGTCTCCACCGCCGCCAGCACCACACCGGCCGATGCCGCCGGGCGAACGTCAACGCGGCGGCGGACAGGTACGCGTCGTACGAGACGCGACGTTCGCGCGAGGCGTCGCCGTCCGGGGACCGTTGCCCGCCGCGCGCCTGGTCCAGCAAACGCCGCCGGGCGATCTCCTGCTCCAACGCCTGGAGCCTCTCGCCGAAGCCGGGCGCCGCCGACGACGAAAGGTACCGACCGCCGAGCCGCCGCAGGAACGCAATGGTCACCGTCATCTGGCCGGCCCTCCATGGTGGGGGCACGGAAGACATCTGCTGATGTGCCTCGATCCGCGCCCGGTGGAGATCCAGCGTCACGCCGCGCGCGGCCACGATCCAGGAGGTGACCGTCCGCTAACCAGGTGTGCTGTCCGCTGTCGATCGGCGGGCGGGTGCGTACTCGACGCACAGGTCACGCAACATCGCCGCCTCCGGCACGCCCGACTGCTCAACCTTTGCGAGCAGTTCCGCGGCTCGCCACCAGTTCGACGGGACCACCCGGCCGGACGCCACCGCCTGGGCCCCGAGCGCGACCGCCTCATCCGGCTGACCGGCGGCGACCAGGGCAAGCCCGAGGTCGAGACGCGCCGACGCGGACCGGCGAGGACGCGCTCCCCCGTCACCGTGCGGGTCCAGATCGGCCAGCACCGCCCGCGCCACCTGCTCCGCGCCCGGGTCACCGGCCCACGCCAACGTCGTGGCCAGATAGGCGGCGGCCTTCGCGGGGTCATAGCGGTAGTGATGCTCTGCCCGTTCCGGCACGGGCAGATTCGCCGTCAACCGCTCCACCCGATCCAGTACCCGCCGGGTGGCGACCACATCACCGAGCCGCGCCCACGCACGAGCTTCCTGAGCGGTCGCCTGAATCCTGGCCGAGCTGCCGTTCGGCGCGACCCGCTGCGCCTGGTGAGAGAGATCGAGTGCCGTGCGGTAGTCACCTTGCGTCAACACGTCCCAGGCCCGGGTCTCCAGACACCACGCCTGGATCTCCGCATGTTCGGCGTGCTCGGCGAGTTCACGAGCGGCGCGCAGATGAGCAGTCGCCGCACCGCGCTGCCGCAGATCGATGTGAACAGTCGCCCGAAGCACCGCCAACCAGCCACCGGCGACAAACAGCCGGCGCTGCTGAGCAAGCGTGACCCGACCGTCCAGCAGCCGCACCACATAGGCCAGATGCCGTCGGACCAGCGGCAAAAGATCCGCCGGTGCCATCGTCGGATAGGAACCGGCGAGGTCGTCGATGCCCTGCTCGATCCGTTCGAGCACCTCACCGCTGACATCACTGGCGGCAACCCTCGCCCGCAACTCGCCCGCCTCGGCCGCATGGTCGATCGGCGCATCGACCAGACGAGCGAGCACACCTCCGGCGTCGAGAATCTGATCCAAGTGGCGCGCCGTGTCGACAGTCGGGGCCTTGAGCCCCGCCTCCAGCTCGTACAGGTGGCTCTTGCTCCGATGGGCGAGCTGCCCCAAGGATCGGAGCGACAGACCATGCCGCTCCCGAAACTCGCGCAGAGCTGCCCCGAAGCGCGGATCGACGGAGGAAGCCATAGCCCAGCTCCAAGCTCAAGAGGCCCGGCGGCCATTGCGTCGACGGTACCCCGAAACGTCGCCCGTCGATGACCCACCGACTGCACACCAAAGGTGACACTACTGCTACACAGCGCTATCGTGTCGCTCCTGGCCACCTCACCCGTGTCCAGCCCGAGCACCGCTCACAGGTCGTACGAGGGCGTGTGGTTCAGCCGCTACCAGTACTACTCCAGCGGACGGGAGGAGTCGTTCGCCGGACAGCACTTCGTCGTCCTGCTCCAGCACGGCGACAGGCTGACGGCGCGCAGCCTGCCCGGATCTGCTTCCTCATCGCTGTCGCTGGACCTGACCGTGGACGGCGCCGTCATCACCGGCACGTGGGTGGAGCAGACCGACCCGGCCGGCTACTACCGGGGCGCCCGCTATCACGGGGCGATCCAGCTCCTGGCCGAGCCGACGGGCCGACGGATGGCCGGGAAGTGGGTCGGATTCGGCAAGGACATGGACGTGAACACCGGCCCGTGGGAACTCGTCTTCCGCGACGCGTCGACCTCCAAGGCGACGCTGGACCGGTACAACACGCCAGCGACGTAGCAAGCGCCGCGCCATCGCCTCGACGTCGGACGGAAGGGGTGATCGCGTCGACTACTCTGCACCGGAACACGGCACGGTGCCCGTATCCAGCGAAGCCGCACGTCGTGCCCGCCGCCCAGGCGCAGGCGGAGACGTGCTCGGCGCGGACGGCCAAGCGGCTCGCGATGTTCGGCAACGGCACCCTGCACGTCCGGGGCCGGCACGATGTCGCAGGTCATGGCCTGGCTCATCGACTTCGTGGTGTGCCTGTTCGTAGTCGCGGTGGGTGTCGTCGCCCTGTCCGTGGTGGACCGGGCGGCGCCCCTCTCCGGCAGCGCCCTCGCTGGGGCGGCGCTGTCGTTGTTCGTCGCGATCTGGGGCATCAGCGGGCCGAACGGCTACAAGTGCAGCACCACGTTCCCGGCCGCCGGAGGCGTCCGCTCCTGGTTCTGCTACAACGCGCCGAAGGGCACCCTGAACGCGACGGTCTCCGGTCCGGCCGGCCGGCCGTCGCGGCATCCGCTGGTGACGGCGGCGGCATCTCAGGGCTGACCGGCCCGGAACGCCGTCAAGATCCGATCGAACCGGGCACCGGCGCGGTGTTCACCCTCCATGCCGGTGCCCGTTTCGCTTCCCGAGCAGGATGGTGGGCGCGGCAGGTTTCGAACCTGCGACCCCTCGCTTGTAAGGCGAGTGCTCTCCCACTGAGCTACGCGCCCGGGACGCCCGTACGGCGGGCCGGAGCGGCCAGCTTACCTGTCCGCCTCCGGCCCTGCGCAACGACGTGCCTGGGGTGTGGGACTCAGGCGGCGACGGCCTCGGCCAGCGCCTTGCGCCAGCCCTGCTGGTCGCGCGCCTCGCCGGGCATGTTCATCTCGGCGAACCGGACCACGCCGGCCTTGTCGATGACGAAGGTGCCCCGGTTGGCGATGCCCGCGACGTCGTTGAAGACGCCGTACGCCTGCGCCACCGCGCCGTGCGGCCAGAAGTCGGCCAGCAGCGGGAACTGGTAGCCCTCCCGGTCGGCCCAGATCTTGTGGGCGTACACGGAGTCGACGCTGACGGTCAGCACCTGGACGTCGTCGTTGAGGTACTCGTTGAGGTTGTCCCGCACCTCGCACAGCTCGCCCTGGCAGATGCCGGTGAAGGCGAGCGGGTAGAAGACCAGCAGCACGGTCTTGCGACCGCGGAGGTCGGAGAGCCGAACCTCCTGGTTGTTCTGGTCCTTGAGCAGGAAGTCGGGCGCCTCGGCGCCAACCTCGATGGGCATGCGTGCTCCCTCGGGGGAATCGATCTGGAGGTGATCAGCCTGCCACACCCGGCGACCGTGGTCGCCGGGTGTGCGGCGCGCCCTACTTCTTGCTCTTGGACCCGCGCCGCATGACGAGGCGGGCTCCGCTCCAGTCGCGGCCGGCGTTGATGGTGGAGGTCTGCTGGAGCCCGGCGGTCTGCGCGCTCTCCGCGACCTCGCTCGGCTCGACGTGTCCGTCGCGGCCGGCCTTCGGGGTCAGGAGCCAGACCACGCCGTTGTCCGCGAGCGGCCCGAGGGCGTCGACGAGGAGCTCGAACAGGTCACCGTCGCCGTCGCGGTGCCAGACCAGAACCGCGTCGACCACCTCGTCGGTGTCCTCGTCGACGAGTTCCCCACAGCGGTCGGTCAGGGCGTCCCGGAGATCGGTGTCGACGTCGTCGTCGTAGCCCATCTCCATGACGACCATGCCCGGCTCGATACCGAACCGGTCCGCCAGGCTGCGTACCCCGTCGGCCTGGCCAGCGGTCGCGCTCACTGTCGCGTGCCTCCTCATCTATCCCTGCTCGTGGCGTCGGGTGACACCGTCGGGCCCAGTCCACACAGTTGCGGCTCGCCGCGCAAGTGGCGCACCGGGTGGAACGGAATTTACCGTGCCAGCAGCGTACGGGCACCCTGGGTGATGGCTTCCGCGGAGACCAGAACCTGACGGGCAGCCGGACCTAATGGTACAAACGAGTCAAGTGCGGCTACGCGGCGCGCGGCGCCCACGTACCCGGTGTCGACGAGCGCGGACAGCACGCCCTCGCCCACCCCGCCCGTTCGCCGCGTCTCGTCCACCACCAGCACCCGGCCGGTCGCCGACGCCTCCCGGATGATGTCGGCCACCGGCAGCGGGGCCAGCCAGCGCAGGTCCACCACCCGGCTGCCCACGCCCTCCTCGGCCAGCGTGGCGGCGGCGCGCAACGACATCCGTACCCCGTTACCGAACGTGATGATGGTGAGGTCCTCGGCGGAGCCGATCCCGTAGACGCGGGCCCGCCCTATCGGCACGTGCCGGTCCGCCCAGGTGCCCGGCTCGGCATAATCGGCGACCCACTCGTCGTCACCGTCCGTGTACAGGTCACGGACGTGGTAGAGCGCGATCGGCTCCACGAAGACGCAGACGCTGCCGTCCACCCGGGCCGCCGCCAGGCAGGTGCGCAGCATCGGCGCGGCGTCGTCCGGCCGGGCCGGCACGGCCACCACCAGCCCCGGTACGTCCCGCAGTGCCCCCAGCGAGCTGTCGTCGCGGTCGTGCCCGCCGAGTCCGTCCGGGCTCGCCAGGCCGGGCACCCGCACCACCATCGGGTTGCGGAACGCGCCGCGGGACAGGAACCGCATGGTGGCCGCCTCGCCGCGGAGCTGATCCTCGGCCCCGTGCAGCGACGTGAGGTGGCGGATCTCCGGCACCGGCAGCAGGCCGGCCAGTCCGGCGCCCAGCCCGAGCCCGAGGATCGACGTCGGGTCCGGCAGCGTGTCGAACACGCGCGCCGCCCCGAACCGGTCCCGCAGCCCCTCGGTAACCCCGTACACCCCGCCCCGGGCGGCGATCTCGTGGCCGAACACCGCCGTCGCGGGGTGGTCGAGCATGCCGTCGGCGAGCGCGGCGTTGATGCTCTGCGCCAGCGTCAGCGGGCCGGTCAGCTCCGGCGGCTTGCCGCCGAACGCCTCCGCCCGCGCCCCGGCGCCCGGCCCGGCCGCGTGTGCCGCCGCCTCGGCGACCGCGCGGGACACCCGGACCGGCCGGCGCGGCGCCAGTTCCCGCACGATCTCGACCGGGGACGCGAGCTTCGGCTCGTCCAGCACCTCCTCGGCCACGCGGCGCAGCTGCCAGCCCCGCTCGTCGTACCGGGCCAGCAGTTCCTCGCCACTGGCGTACCCGGAGGTCACCAGCAGCCGCGCGGTGGCCAGCAGCGGGTCGCGGGCCGCGTCGCCGTCGCCCTGCTCCATCAGCCGGACCGTGCTCAGGTGCAGCACGGCGGGGCGGCGCTGCCGGCGTACCCAGTCCGCCGCCTCCGCCGCGACCCGGTAGGTCGCGGCCACGTCCGTGCCGTCGGCGGCGAAGTATTCGATGCCGGGCCGGGCCCGCAGCGTGGCGGCCACCCAGCCCTCGGTGGAGACGCCGCCGTCCGCGCAGACGAACAGCACCGGGATGCGCAGGCCGGTGTGGTCGTACCAGCCGGTCGTGTTCAGCGCGGCGGTGGCGGTGGCGTGGTCGACCGCGCCGTCGTCGAAGGAGCAGACCACCACGGCGTCCGCGGGCCAGGGCGCCGGCTCGGCCTCGCCGTCGGCGGGCCGCGCGCCGCGGCGCAGCCGCTCCAGTGCGAGCCCCAGGCCGACGGCGCGCGGCAGGTGCGGGCCGTCGGCCGGGGTGGTCGGCACGACGGCCAGGTCGGCGCGGCCGAACACCTTCGCCCGCCCGCCGGCTGCGGGCTCCTCGGCCGAGGCGACGATGCCGCGCAGCACGTCGCGCGCCGCCGCCGCGTAGGCGTCGTCGGGCGCGGGCTGCGGCAGATCGGGTACGACGACAGTCGCGTCACCGTCCGCGTCCACGACGATCCCGGCGCCCACGGGAAGGCTCTCCGCCTCCTTCTCCCCCGGGCCGGCGTCGAGATCTCGGGGCGAACCGTCCCCCGCAGGGTCGCTTCCGCGCCGAGACCCGTCCGCTTCCGGCGCGTCGGGGGCGGGCGGGAAGGCGCCGGCGGCCTGGGCGGCGCGCAGGCAGTAGAACGCGCCGGAACGGGCGTGCAGCAGCGCCGGATCGGTCGGGCGCAGCGCGGCGGCCACCGCGGCGTCGCCCTCGTGACCGGCCGACTCGACTGTGAAGTACCCCTCGCCGAAGCCGGACAGCCACCGCCCGGCCAGATCGAGCAGCCGGCTGGTGAGCTGCGCGTCGAACAGGGCCAGCGCCTGCGCCCCGGTCAACGGCCCGCCGTCGGGCAGTGCTTCGCCCAGGTCGCGCCGCTGGTCGGGCGCCCCGAGCGCGGCCAGTTCGGCTCGGAGCCGGTCGTCGAGATCGCGCGGGGTGGTCACGCGGACAGCATTACCGACTCGGGCCCGCCTCGCCCAGTCGGACACGTTCCGCCCGGCGTGGCTCAGACCTGGCCACACTCCTGCGGGCAGCCGCCGTCGGCGACCTTGAGCACCAGGTCCCGCAGGATGGCCAGTTCGTCGGTGCTCAGTCCGTCGAGGAGTCGGGAGTCCGACATCACCTGACGGAGCCGGTCGCGTACCTGCCGCCCCCGCCCGGTGACCACGAGCGTCCTCTGCCGCCGGTCGGCCGGGTCGGTACGCCGTTGCACCAGCCCGGCCTGCTCCAGGCGATCGGCCAGGCCGGTGACGTTGGACCTGTCGCAGCCGAGCTGCACGGCGAGGTCACGGGCGGGCAGCGGGCGGTCCGGGTCCAGTTCGTGCAGCGCCCGGGCGACCGCCGGGGTGAGGCCCAGCGCCGCGATCCCCTCGTCCTGGTGGTGCCGCATCGCGGCGGCGACGTGCAGGATCCGGCGCACGGTCTCCCCGGCCAGGTCCGCCCGGTCGTGGACGGCGGGAACGGTGGATTGCGCCATCCGGTCATCGTATTGGCGAGTCGATCTTCGATCAGCCGAACGGTCGGGCACCTCCTGCAACCGATTGCCGATCATGAAGCGCTGTTCGGCGGAAATCCCCGGCCGGTCGTCCGCGCGTCACCTTCCGGCCATCGACGTCCGTGAGGCTGCCCGGAGTCGACGAACCGGACTCCGGGAGGAAAACCGTGGCTCTGTCCCGACGTACCATCCTGCTCAGCGGCGCGGCGCTCGGCGCCGCCGGCGCGGCAGCCGGCCTGCCGGTCGCGGCCGCCGCGTCGCCCGGCCCGCTGCGCCACGACCCGTTCACGCTCGGCGTGGCCTCCGGCGACCCGGACCACGACGGCTTCGTGCTCTGGACCCGGCTGGCGCCGGAGCCGCTGGCCGAGGACGGCCTGGGCGGCATGCCGTCACGGGTCGTGCCGGTGGCCTGGGAGGTGGCCGCCGACGAACGCTTCCGGCACGTGGTACGCCGAGGCGTACGGCTGGCCCGGCCCGAGTCCGCGCACAGCGTGCACGTCGAGCTGAACGGCCTGCTGCCCGGGCGGGAGTACTTCTACCGGTTCCGCGCCGAGCGCTGGCTGTCCCCGGCCGGGCGGACCCGGACCGCCCCGGCGCCGTGGACGATGCCGTCCGCCCTCGCGATGGGCTTCGCCTCCTGCTCCCAGTACGAGCACGGCTACTTCACCGCGTACCGGCGGCTGGCCGAGACCGAGCCGGAGCTGATCCTGCACCTCGGCGACTACCAGTACGAGTACGCCAAGGACACCTACAACGTCCCCGGCGGCAACCCGCGCGACCACGAGGGGCCGGAGACCCGGACGCTGGCGAACTACCGGCAGCGGCACGCCCAGTACAAGACCGACACCGACCTGCAGGCGGCGCACGCGGTCGCGCCGTGGGTGGTGGTCTTCGACGACCACGAGGTGGAGAACAACTGGGCCGACGAGGTGCCCGAGGCGCCCGATCCGGACTTCCCCGCGCGGCGCGCGGCGGCGTTCCAGGCGTACTACGAGAACATGCCGCTGCGCCGTACCTCGATCCCGCGCGGCATCGACATGCAGCTCTACCGGCGGGTGCGCTGGGGGCGGCTGGCCACCTTCCACATGCTCGACACCCGGCAGTACCGGGACGACCAGGCGTGCGGCGACGGCTACAAGAGCTGCGCGGACGCGTCCGACCCGGCCCGCTCGATCACCGGCGCCGCCCAGGAGGCGTGGCTGCTGGACGGCTTCCGCCGTTCCGAGGCGCGCTGGGACCTGCTCGGCCAGCAGGTCTTCTTCGCCCAGCGGGACAACAACTCCGGTCCGCTGACGGTGACGAGCATGGACGCCTGGGACGGGTACGCCGCCTCCCGGGACCGGATCACCAGGGGCTGGACGGCCGCCGGGGTCCGCAACCCGGTGGTGCTCACCGGCGACGTGCACGCGCACTGGGCCAGCGACCTGAAGCTGGACTACGCCGACCCGACCTCGCGCACCGTCGGCAGCGAACTGGTCTGCTCGTCGATCACCTCGACCGGCGACGGCGCCGACTCGCCGACCGGCTCGCACCCGTGGCTGGCGTTCAACCCGCACCTGCGCTTCCAGAACAGCCTGCGGGGGTACGTGCGCACCACGATCACGCCGACCGAGCTGACCGCGAATTTCGACGTGCTGCCGTACGTGAGCCGGCCGGACGCGCCCGCGTACACCCGGGCCACGTTCGTGATCGAGGACCGCGTACCCGGACTGAACCTGACGTACGACCGGCCGCCGGCCGCGGCGCGTACCGCCGCCCCCGGTGTCGACCAGGGCCGGCAGACGGTGGAGGCGGAGACGGTCCGCCCGTGACGGCGCGGCCGGGCCGGGCGTGCGGCGCCCGGTCCGGTCAGCCGGCCAGGAACGAGAGGCGCACCTGACGGTCGGGGTTGTCGCCGTTGGTGTCGACCAGGCAGATCGACTGCCAGGTGCCGAGCTGGAGCCGCCCGCCGAGCACCGGCAGCGTCGCGTACGGCGGCACGAAGGCGGGCAGCACGTGGTCGCGGCCGTGGCCGAGTGAGCCGTGCCGGTGCCGCCACCTGTCGTCGGTGGGAAGCAGGTCGTCGAGCGCCCGCAGCAGGTCGTCGTCGGAGCCGGCGCCGGTCTCGATGATCGCCAGCCCGGCGGTGGCGTGCGGGACGAAGACGTGCAGCAGGCCGTCGCCGGCCCCGGACACGAACTGCTCGGCCTCGCTCGTGATGTCCCGGACGGTCGGCCGGGAGCCGGTCCGGACGGTGATCACCTCACTGCGCATACGGCGCATTCTGCCGCAGTGCCCGGTTCCCCGCCGCGCCCGGTGATAGCGCACCCGGTCATCGCGCAAAGTTACTGATGGGTACCTGTGTTCAGCGTCGCGTCTGAGGGTGGGAGAGGTGACGGCACACGCCACCAGGGGGCAGGATGGCGCTAGAGACCTATCCCACACGAAACCGAGGGAACGCCTGTGGCTACGGAACGCAAGCGCCCGGTGATCACCGCTGGTCTGCCGAGCCAGCTTCCGGACATCGACCCTGAAGAGACCAGCGAATGGGTCGAGTCACTCGACGGTGTCATCGACGAGCGCGGGACAAAGCGAGCCCGGTACGTCATGCTGCGCCTGCTGGAGCGGGCCCGCGAGCGGCAGGTCGGGGTGCCGTCCCTGACCACCACCGACTACATCAACACGATCCCGCCGGAGCGCGAACCGTGGTTCCCGGGCGACGAGCACGTCGAGCGGCGGCTGCGGGCGTACATCAGGTGGAACGCCGCGATGCTGGTGCACCGGGCGCAGCGCCCGGAGATCGGCGTCGGTGGGCACATCTCCACGTTCGCCAGCTCGGCGTCCCTCTACGAGGTGGGCTTCAACCACTTCTTCCGGGGCAAGAACCACCCGGGCGGCGGCGACCAGATCTTCTACCAGGGTCACGCCTCCCCCGGCATGTACGCGCGGGCGTTCCTGGAGGGCCGGCTCAGCGAAAGCCAGCTCGACGGCTTCCGGCAGGAGCTGTCGCACCCCGGTGGCGGGCTGCCGTCGTATCCGCACCCGCGGCTGATGCCGGACTTCTGGGAGTTCCCGACCGTCTCCATGGGTCTCGGCCCGCTGAACGCCATCTACCAGGCGCGGTTTAACCGCTACCTGCAGCACCGGGGCATCAAGGACACCTCCCAGCAGCACGTCTGGGCGTTCCTCGGCGACGGCGAGATGGACGAGGTCGAGTCGCTCGGCGCGATCGGCGTGGCCGCCCGTGAGGAGCTGGACAACCTCACCTTCGTGATCAACTGCAACCTCCAGCGTCTGGACGGACCGGTCCGCGGCAACGGCAAGGTCATGCAGGAACTGGAGGCGTTCTTCCGGGGCGCCGGCTGGAACGTCATCAAGGTCGTCTGGGGCCGCGAGTGGGACCCGCTGCTCGCCGCGGACACCGACGGCGCGCTGGTCAACCTGATGAACACCACGCCCGACGGTGACTACCAGACCTACAAGGCGGAGTCCGGGGCGTACGTCCGGGAGCACTTCTTCGGCCGCGACCCGCGGACCCGCAAGATGGTCGAGCAGCTCTCCGACGACGAGATCTGGAACCTCAAGCGGGGTGGCCACGACTACCGCAAGCTCTACGCGGCCTACAAGGCGGCGATGGAGCACACCGGCCAGCCGACGGTGATCCTGGCCAAGACGATCAAGGGCTGGACGCTCGGCTCGCACTTCGAGGGCCGTAACGCCACGCACCAGATGAAGAAGCTGACGCTGGAGGACCTGAAGCTCTTCCGCGACCGCCTCTACCTGGACATCCCGGACAAGGCTCTGGAGGAGAACCCCTACCTCCCGCCGTACTACACGCCGGGTGAGAAGTCCGACGAGGTCGCCTACCTGAAGGACCGGCGTCAGCAGCTCGGCGGCTACCTGCCCACGCGCAGCACCGCGCGCAAGACGCTGACCATCCCGGGCACCGAGCGGTTCTCCGACGTCAAGCGCGGGTCGGGCAAGCAGAAGGTCGCCACCACGATGGCCTTCGTCCGCCTGCTCAAGGACATCATGAAGGACAAGGAGTTCGGCAAGCGCTGGGTGCCGATCATCCCGGACGAGGCCCGTACCTTCGGTATGGACTCGCTGTTCCCGACCCAGAAGATCTACTCGCCGCACGGCCAGCGCTACACCTCGGTGGACCGGGAGCTGTTCCTGTCCTACAAGGAGTCGACCGCCGGCCAGATCCTGCACGAGGGGATCAACGAGGCCGGGTCGGTGGCCTCGTTCACTGCCGCGGGCACGGCGTACGCCACCCACGGTGAGCCGATGATCCCGCTGTACATCTTCTACTCGATGTTCGGCTTCCAGCGCACCGGCGACGGGTTCTGGGCGGCGGCGGACCAGATGGCACGGGGCTTCGTGCTCGGCGCGACCGCCGGCCGGACCACACTCAACGGCGAGGGCCTCCAGCACGAGGACGGCCACTCGCTGCTGCTCGCCGCCACCAACCCGGCGGTGGTCTCCTACGACGCGGCGTTCGCCTTCGAGCTGGCGCACATCGTGGAGAACGGCCTGCACCGGATGTACGGCGAGGCGCAGGAGAACATCTTCTACTACCTCACCGTCTACAACGAGCCGATCTTCCAGCCGGTCGAGCCGGAGGGCGTGGACGTCGAGGGCATCCTCAAGGGCATCCACCGCTACTCCCCCGCACCGCAGGTCGGCGACGACGCGCCGAAGGCGAACATCCTCGCCTCCGGCACCGGCATGCAGTGGGCGCTCAAGGCCCAGCAGCTGCTCGCCGAGGACTGGGGCGTGTCAGCCGACGTGTGGTCGGTGACGTCCTGGACCGAGCTGCGCCGCGACGCGGTCCAGTGCGAGGAGCACAACCTGCTCAACCCGGGTGAGGAGCCGCGGGTGCCGTACGTCGCGCGGAAGCTGGCCGACGCCGACGGGCCGAAGGTCGCGGTCAGCGACTGGATGCGCGCGGTACCGGACCTGATCGCCCGCTGGGTACCCGGGGACTACACCTCGCTCGGCACCGACGGCTTCGGCATGTCGGACACCCGGCACGCGCTGCGCCGCCACTTCCATGTGGACGCCGAGTCGGTCGCGGTGGCCACGCTGCGCCAGCTCGCGCTGCGCGGCGTGGTGCCGGCCCACGTGCCGGCCGACGCGGCCCGCAAGTACGCGCTGGACGACGTCAACGCCGCTCCGGTCGGCGAGACCGGCGGCGACAGCTGAAGGAAGGGCCCCTTCTTAACGCCTCCGGTAGAGGAGGGGCCCCTTCTTAACACCTCGGGCGGAGACGACGACGGCCCGGCGTCCCTGGCGGGAACGCCGGGCCGTCACCATCGCGGGCGACGCCGGGACGGGCTCGGTCAGCCGACGGCGGCCAGGTCGGTCAGCCGGGCCAGCGAGTCCTCCAGGTCGGCGCCGACCCGGCGCAGGCCGAGCCGGAGCAGGGCCGCCTTGACGGGTCCGGCGGGCCACCGCACGACGATCAGGCGGACGACTGTGCCGCCCTCCTCCTCGTCCGGGGTCAGCTGGACGTAGATCTCGGTGCGCGCCTCGGCCCTGGCGCCGGCACCCTTGGCACGTTCGCGCCAGCCGATCAGGGTCGGTTCCTGGAAGGCGATCACCTCGGCCTCGTGCGCGGCGCCGCGTCCGGCCTGGACCAGCTGCCGCCGCCCGAATCCCTCCCCGGACAGGACCTCCGCCGCGCGGACTCCCGCCAGCCAGGCCGGCAGCTGCTCGGCGCGCTGCACGACGTCCCAGACCACTTCCACCGGCGCCGCCACGTGTGCGCTGCGTTCCACGAGGATCATGAGTATCTTTCCCCCACTTAAATCACATCCGCGATATTTGGCACTCTATGTGTAAATCGGACTTAAGCGGACGGGTTCGGAAAAGACACGCCGAACCGCCTTGCGTCATCCACCCATGACGACCTATGGCGCAGCGGTCCGCAGGACCCTAGAGTCGCGAGCACGCTTCACGTCTTGGAGGGTGACTTGACGACCGCGCCGATGCCCGAGTTCCCCGCCGGCTTCCGCTGGGGGGTCTCCACCTCCGCCTACCAGATCGAGGGCGCGACCTCGGTCGACGGTCGCGGTCCGTCCATCTGGGACACGTTCGCCCACTCCCCGGGCCGGATCGCCGACGGCAGCACCGGCGACCAGGCATGCGACCACTACCACAGGTACGCCGAGGACACCGCGCTGCTGGCCGGGCTGGGGGTGTCCGCGTACCGGTTCTCGATCGCCTGGCCGCGGATCCAGCCCGCCGGCACCGGCGCGGCGAACGCCGCTGGGCTGGACTTCTACGACCGGCTGGTGGACGGCCTCCTCGCCGTCGGCGTGGACCCGGTCGCCACGCTGTTCCACTGGGATCTGCCGCAGGCGCTGGAGGACGCCGGCGGGTGGCTGCACCGGGACACCGCCGCCCGCTTCGCCGAGTACGCCGACCTGACCGCGGCGCGCCTCGGCGACCGGGTCAAACTCTGGATCACGCTCAACGAGCCGTTCATCCACATGAGCCTCGGCCACGGCATGGGCGAGCACGCGCCCGGCCGGACGCTGCTGTTCGACGCCTTCCCGGTGGCCCACCACCAGCTCCTCGGGCACGGCCTCGCGGTCGCGGCGCTGCGCGCCCGCAGCACGTCCCCCGTGGCGATCGCCAACAACTACTCCCCGGTGCGGCCGGCCGGCGACACCGACGCGGACCGGGCCGCCGCCGCGGCGTACGACGCGCTGCACAACCGGCTGTTCACCGATCCGCTGCTCGGACGCGGCTACCCGGACGCGCTCGGCCCCGACCCGGGCGTGATGCGCGACGGCGACCTGGACGTGATCGCCGCCCCGATCGACGTGCTCGGCGTCAACTACTACAACCCGACCGGCATCCGGGCGCCGGAGGCGGACTCGCCGCTGCCGTTCGAGCTCGTGCCGCTGGAGGGCTACCCGCGTACCGCGTTCGACTGGCCGGTGGCCCCGGACGGGCTTCGCGAACTGCTGCTCCTCCTGCACGAGCGGTACGGCGGCGCGCTGCCGCCGATCCAGGTCACCGAGAGCGGCTGCGCGTACGCCGACGCGCCCGACGCCGACGGCCGGGTGCACGACCCGGAGCGGATCGCGTACCTGGACGGGCACATCCGCGCGGTGCGCCAGGCGATGGCCGAGGGCGTGCCGGTGACCGGGTACTTCGTCTGGTCGCTGCTGGACAACTGGGAGTGGGCCGAGGGCTTCACCAAGCGGTTCGGCCTGGTACACGTCGACTTCGACACGCAGCGGCGGACGCCGAAGTCGTCGTACGCCTGGTTCTCGGATCTGGTCCGACGATGACCACGATGAACCCGACGCCGGCCTCGCTGCCGGCGGCGCTCGCGGAGCCGACCGTCCCGGTACGGCGGGGCTGGATCGCGCTGATCTTCGCGGCCAACCTCGGGGTCTGGATGGCGTTCTTCACTCCGATCCAGGTGCTGCTGCCGCAGCAGGTGGAACGGATCGCCCCGGCCGACAAGGAAGCCATGCTGGCGGTGGTCACCGGCCTCGGCGCGCTCGCCGCGGTGCTGGCGAACCCGCTGGCCGGGGCGCTGTCCGACCGCACCTCGCTGCGGCTGGCCAACCGGCACTTCGGCCGCCGGCACGTCTGGACCGCGCTCGGCGCGGTCGTCGGCGCGCTCGCCCTGGTGCTGCTGGCCCGGCAGAACACCATCGCCGGGGTGGCGGTGGCCTGGGTGGCCGCACAGGTCTGCTTCAACGCGATGCTGGCCAGCCTCACCGCCGCGATCCCGGACCGGGTGCCGGTGGCACAGCGCGGCGGCGTGTCCGGCTGGGTGGGCATCCCGCAGGCGCTGGGCCTGGTGCTCGGCGCGGTCCTGGTGACCGCCGTGGTCACCGGCAACGCGGCCGGGTACGCGGCGATCGCGCTCGCCGTGCTGCTGCTGTCGCTGCCGTTCGCGCTGCTGACCCAGGACGACCACCTGCCCCGGGAGCACCGCTCGCCGCTGCGGCTGCGGTCCCTGTTCGCCTCGATGTGGATCAGCCCGCGCCGCCACCCCGACTTCGCCTGGGCCTGGTTCACCCGGTTCCTGGTGCAGACCGGCAACGCGCTGGGCACGCTCTACCTGCTCTACTTCCTCACCGACGGGGTGCGGGTGGCCGACCCCGAGGGCTCGCTGCTGGTGCTGATCCTGCTCTACACGCTGGGCATGGTGCTCACCGCTGTGGTTGCCGGGCGGATGTCCGACCGCTCCGGCCGGCGCAAGGTCTTCGTGATCGCCTCCGGGTTGATCATGGCGGTGGCGGCGGTACTGCTGGCGGCGGCGCCGGTCTGGCCGATGGCGATCGTGGCGGCGCTGCTGCTCGGCGCCGGGTACGGCGTCTACCTGTCGGTGGACGCGGCGCTGATCACCCAGGTGCTGCCCGCCGCCACCGACCGGGCCAAGGACCTCGGCGTGATCAACATCGCCAACTCGGCGCCGCAGGTGCTCGGCCCGGCGCTGTCCGCGCCGATCGTCGTGCACCTCGGCGGCTACCCGACGCTGTACGCGGTCACCGCGGCGGTCACAGTGCTCGGCAGCGCCCTGGTCGTGAAGATCCGCTCCGTGCCGTGACGCCCGCCGGCCGCCGCGCGTGTTGACGCGTGCTGGCGCGTGCTGGCGCGTGCTGGCGCGTGCTGGCGCGTGCTGGCGCGTGCTGGCGCGTGCTGGCGCGTGTTAAGAAGGGGCCCCTTCACCTCCTGAGACGTTAAGAAGGGGCCCTTCCTTACACGGTGGCGGCCCGCCGTAGGCTGGGGGGCGTGACGGTACGTGTACGCTTCGCCCCCTCCCCGACCGGTATGTTCCATGTCGGTGGCGCCCGCTCGGCGCTGCAGAACTGGATCTTCGCCAAGCAGCAGGGCGGGGTGTTCGTGCTGCGCATCGAGGACACCGACGCGGCACGTAACCGGCCCGAGTGGACCGAGGGCATCCTCTCCGCGCTCGACTGGATCGGCATCGCCCGGGGCAGCTACGAGGGCCCGTACTTCCAGTCCTCGTACGCGGGCGAGCACCGGGCCGCCGCACAGCGGCTGTACGAGGGCGGCCGGGCCTACTACTGCGACTGCACCCGGGACGACGTGCAGGCGCGGACCGGTCCGCAGCAGCGCGGCTACGACGGCTTCTGCCGCGACCGTGGCCTGGAACCGGGCGAGGGCCGGGCACTGCGCTTCCGTACGCCGGACGAGGGCGAGACGGTGGTGGTCGACCTGGTCCGCGGCGAGCCGACGTTCGAGAACAAGCTGATCGAGGACTTCGTCATCGCCCGCGGTGACGGCTCCCCGGTGTTCCTGCTGGCGAACGTGGTCGACGACATGTCGATGGGGATCACCCACGTGATCCGGGCCGAGGAGCACCTGCCGAACACCCCGAAGCAGCAGTTGCTGTGGGACGCGCTCGGCGTCAAGCCGCCGGTCTGGGCGCACGTGCCGGTGGTGGTGAACGAGAAGCGGCAGAAGCTGTCCAAGCGGCGGGACAAGGTCGCGCTGGAGGCGTACCGGGACGAGGGCTACCTCGCCGACGCGATGCGCAACTACCTGATGCTGCTGGGCTGGGCGCCCTCGGGCGACCGGGAGATCGTGCCCTGGCCGGTGATCGAGGAGGAGTTCCGGCTGGACGAGGTCAACCCGTCCCCGGCGTTCTTCGACGAGAAGAAGCTGCGCGCGTTCAACGGCGACTACATCCGAGCGCTGCCGGTGGCCGACTTCGTCGAGGCGTGCCGTCCATGGCTCATCGGCACCGGGACCATCGCCCCGCCGCCGTGGCGGCCCGACGAGTTCGACCCGGCCGCGTTCGCGGCGGTGGCCCCGCTGGCGCAGACCCGGATCGCGGTGCTCAGTGAGATCGTGCCGAACGTCGACTTCCTGTTCCTGGCCGACCCGCTGATCGACGAGGCGGCCTGGGCGAAGGCGATGAAGGAGGGCGCCGCCGACCTGCTGGACGCGGCGATCGCCGCGTTCGAGGCGCTGGAGTCCTGGGACGCCGAGTCGCTGAAGGCCACGCTGGAGGCGGTCGGCGCGGAGCGCGGGCTGAAGCTGGGCAAGGCGCAGGCGCCGGTACGCGTCGCGGTCACCGGGCGCACCGTCGGCCTGCCCCTGTTCGAGTCGCTGGAGGTGCTCGGCCGCGACCGTACGCTGACCCGGTTGCGCGCCGCCCGCGTACGCCTGGTCTGAGCCGCAGGCAGGGCGCCGGTTCCGACGTTCGGGCGTGTCGGGGCCGGAAAGCGGTACCTCTGTCGAGCGCGCTGGCCACGGTCACCGGCGGGTGGCCCGGCGGCGCAGCAGCAGCCCGCCGCCCAGCGCCGCGAGCACCACCACCGCGCCGGCCGCCCACAGCCAGCCCGTACCGCCGTCGTCGTCCGCTCCCGCGGCGGCCGGGGTCGGGCTCGCCGCGGACGGCGCGGCGCTGGTCGGCGAGCCGGTGGGGGCGGCGCTGGTCGGCGGCGTGCTCGCCGACGAGGGCTCTGCCGGGGTGCCGGTGGTCAGTGTGAACCGGATCTCCCCCTTGACCGGATGGCCGTCGTCGGACGCGAGCCGGTAGGTGACGATGTAGAGACCGGCCGCTCCCGGCCGGAACGGGACCGTCACGCGCTTGCCGGCGAAGGTCGGTGTGCCGCCGGTCGCGACCACGTTGTCCGGGCCGGTGACGGTGACCTCGGTGGTGGCCTCCTTCGGCGTGGCGAGGAACCGCAGCTCGATCCGCTCCGGTGCGGCGGTCAGCCGGGCCCTGTCCCGCGGATCACTGCCGGTCAGCGAGTTGTGCGCGGCGGCCGGCGCGGCCGGCAGCAGCGCGGACGCCGCGACCACCCCGAGCACCACCGCCCAGGTACGCGCCATACGGGCGACCCTGCCCCCCATGGTTCCCCCCGTCCGGGTAGGATCCGGCCGATGATCATCGACCGTTCTTTGGTCGGTCACAGCTCGCAGATAGTTCCAAATACTCTTCCACCAGCTGCAACCGAGCGCCGTTCTGCGGAGTCTTTGTGGTGGACACCGGTCCAGTGTGACCTGCAGCGGAAGCCAGCCATCGAACGGGGCGAGGAGGCGGCGATGATCCGAAGGGTGAGACGGCTGGCCGCCGTGACCGGGAGCGTGGCGGTTCTCGCGTGCACGCTGGCCCTGGCCGGCACGGTGACGGCCCAGGCGGCGCCCAAGCCGAAGGCGGCGGCCCCGACCGGCGTCGACATCAGCGGGGAGCGGCTCGACGCGCCGCTGAAGCTGCGGTCCGACACCAGCCCGAACGAGGTCAACCTGCTGGTCGACCAGGTCAAGTGGTTGGGCACCACCGGCCAGCTGCGCGGCCCGGCCGCGAAGGATCTCGGTCCGAAGTACACGGTGGTGGTGCTCGTCGCCGCCGGCCCGCAGCGTGCCTACGACCTGTTCCCGCTGGCCAAGGGCGGTCCGCGGATCTACCGGCCGGGTAAGCAGCCGGACCAGAGCAGCACCCGTGCCGGCTGGTTCTTCGGGCGGCTCAACATGCCCGAGACGCTGCGCTCGGTCGGCGTGCCGATGCCGGCGCAGTTCGACACGCTCGCCGGCGGCATCGGCGGCGGCGAGCGGGTGCTTCCGGAGGAGGCGCTCGACCCGGTGCAGAACATCGACACCGCGCTCGGTGAACTCCAGCGGCTGCTGCTGCTCAACGTGGGCGTCGTGCTGGTCATCACCGCCGGGCTGGCCGGCATCGCACTCCTGGTCCGCCGCCGCACCCGCTGAGCCGCGGCAGCCCGGCCCGAACCCCCTACAGCTCCCGCCGGCACCCGTCAGCCCGGCCGGCGACGCGTCAGCACCAGCGGCGCGGCGGGCGCTCCCGGCGGACGGTGCGGTTGCGGGGGCGTACCGCGCCGTGACGGTGGGCGCCCGCCCAGCCGGCCAGGCCGCTGCGGCAACCCGGGTCGGCCGGTTCCTCGTCGGCCGGACGGGCCGGCTCCGCCGCCCGCTGCCGGGGCACACCCGGCTCGTCCTCGGCACGCTCCGGCGCCCGCCCGGACGGCTGCTCCCCCTGCTGGTTCAGGCACGGCCGGCGCGGGTGTGTGGCAGTCGCCGGCTGGTCGTGGCCGCGCCGGCAGGCTTCACCCTGGGCGCAACCGTGCTCGGCCTCCCCCTGCGCCATCCCGGCCCCCCTCACGTGTCGGCCTCGCCCGCCCGGCCGAGTCTGGCCCGGCGTGCCCTGACACCGTACTGGCCCGGCCGGACAAGATCGTCATCGCGTACCGGTGGAGATCGTCACGCCGCGGCCAGGGCGTCGCCTCGAAGTGGATCCGCTGGTCACGCCGTGTCAGGCTGGTGCGGTGAGCGAACCGGGCGGAACGGAGACGTCGGCGACGCTGCGCCGCATCGAACGGGCGGCGGGCGGCCTGGCCACCGCCAGCGTGGCCCGGATGGACGAGACGCTGCCGTGGTTCCGTGAGCTGCCCGCCGACCAGCGCTCCTGGGTCATGCTCGTCGCCCAGGCCGGCGTGCGTTCGCTGGTGCAGTGGCTGCGCCAGGGCGGCGGCGCGACCGACCGCACCCAGGAGGTGTCGGACGAGGTCTTCGCCGCCGCGCCGCAGGCGCTGGCCCGCTCGATCAGCCTCCAGCAGACCGTGGCGCTGATCAAGGTGACCATCGACGTGGTCGAGGAGCAGGTGTCGGACCTGGCGGTGCCGGGCGAGGAGCAGTCGCTGCGCGAGGCGGTGCTGCGCTTCTCCCGGGAGATCGCGTTCGCCGCCGCGCGGGTCTACGCCCGGGCGGCCGAGAGCCGCGGTTCCTGGGACGCCCGGCTGCAGGCGCTGCTGGTCGACGCGCTGCTGCGCGGCGACTCCCCGGACGTGCTGGCCAGCCGGGCCGCCGCGCTGGGCTGGACGGACGCGCCGCCGGTGGCGGTGGCGGTGGGCCGCTCCCCCGGCGGCGAGGTGGCCGCCGTGCTGCACACCGTATACCGGCAGGCCCGGCGGATCGGCGTCGAGGTGATCGGCGGCGTGCACGGCGACCGTCTGGTCATCGTGCTGGGCGGCGCGGCCGACCCGGTGGCGGCCACGGAGAAGCTGCGTACCGCCTTCGGCGACGGGCCGGTGGTGGTCGGCCCGGCGGTGCCCAGCCTGGACGAGGCCACCGAGTCGGCGCGGGCGGCGCTGGCCGGGTTCCGGGCCGCGCCGGCCTGGCCGACCGCGCCGTGCCCGGTCGCCGCCGACGAGTTGCTGCCCGAACGCGCGCTGGCCGGCGACACCGAGGCCCGCCGCCGGTTACGTCACGACGTGTACGCGGCACTCGCCCGCTCCGGCGGGGAGCTGCTGGAGACGCTCGACGCGTTCTTCGCCGCCGGCGGCACGCTGGAGAGCGCCGCCCGGGCGCTGTTCGTGCACCCGAACACCGTGCGCTACCGGCTGAAGCGGATCGCCGAGGTGACCGGCTTCTCGCCGCTGGCCCCGCGCGACGCGTTCGCGTTGCAGGTCGCGCTGACAGTGGGACGCCTCGACCCGGTGGTGCCGACGGCCTCCGACCGGCGATGACCACCGACGATCTTTGTAGGTTTCCTCTAAAGGTTCTAGTGCGGTTTCGTGCCGTACGTTACAGCGCGGCACGCCGGTATCCGTCAGAGTCGTACACGTGCTCGCCGTACTCTCTCCCGGACAGGGTTCGCAGAAGCCCGGCTTCCTCGCGCCGTGGCTCGACCTCCCCGGCGCCGAGGCGCGTCTGCGCTGGTGGTCGGCGCTGGCCGGGGCGGACCTGATCCACCTGGGCACCCGGGCGGACGCGGACGAGATCAAGGACACCGCCCGCACCCAGCCGCTGCTGGTCGCCGCCGCGCTGCTCGCCGCCGAGCACCTGCCGATGCACGACGTCGGGCTGGTCGCCGGGCACAGCGTCGGTGAGCTGGGCGCGGCCGCGCTGGCCGGGGTACTGCCGGCCGAGTCCGCCGTGACGCTCGCCGGCGTACGCGGACGGGAGATGGCCGCCGCCTGCGCGCTGGAGCCGACCGGGATGGCCGCCGTGCTCGGCGGTGACCCGGACGAGGTGATCGCCGCGCTGACGGCGCTCGGGCTGCACCCGGCCAACCGCAACGGCGCCGGTCAGATCGTGGCCGCCGGCGCCGTCGACGCGCTGGACAAGCTGGCCGCCGAGCCGCCCGCCCGGACCCGCGTCATCCGGCTCCAGGTGGCCGGCGCGTTCCACACGCCGTACATGGCGCCCGCCGAGACCGCCCTCGCCGCGGTGGCCGCCGGAGTCCCGGCCTCCGCACCGGCCCGGATCCTGCTGTCCAACCTCGACGGCGCACCGGCCGGGCACGGCCCGGAGACGGTACGGCGACTGGTCCGGCAGGTGACCGCGCCGGTCCGCTGGGACCTGTGCATGCGCTCGCTGGCCGACCTCGGCGTCACCGGCGTCATCGAGCTGCCGCCGGCCGGCACCCTCGCCGGGCTGGTCAAGCGGGAACTCAAGGGCGAGGGCGCACCCGAGATCGTCACCCTGAACACCCCGGCCGACCTGCCCGCCGCGCGCCGCCTGATCGCCCGGCACGCCGGCCCCGCGGCCCGCCCGGCCGCGCCGCCGTTCCGGGTGGTCGTCTCCCCCGCCGCCGGCCGCCTCGACCGGTCGGCCGCACCGGCCGAGGGCGCCGGGGTACGCACCGGACAGGTCGTCGGCCACATCGCCACCGGCCGCGGGCAGGTCGAGGTGACCGCGCACGACAACGGGTCGCTCGTCGAGTGGCTCGCACACCACGACGACCCGGTCGCACCGGGCCAGCCCCTCGTCCGTATCGGAGGAACGCACTAAATGGCCGGCAGCCGGATCGTCGCGATGGGGCACTACCAGCCCTCCCGCGTCGTCACGAACGACGAGATCGCCCAGATGGTCGACACCAACGACGAGTGGATCCGGGACCGGGTCGGCATCGTCACCCGCCGGATCGCGGGCGACGAGACGGTGGCCGACATGGCCACCGCCGCCGCCGGCAAGGCGCTCGCCAACGCCGGGCTGACCGCCGCCGACATCGACCTGGTCGTGGTGGCGACCTGCACGTCCGTGGACCGCAGCCCCAATGTGGCCTGCCGGGTCGCGGCCAAGCTGGGCATCGACGCGCCCGGGGCGTACGACCTCAACACCGCCTGCTCCGGTTTCGCGTACGCGCTGGGCACCGTGGACCACGCGATCCGGGCCGGCGCGGCGCGCAACGCGATCGTCATCGGCGCCGAGAAGCTCTCCGACGTCACCGACTGGACCGACCGCTCGACCTGCATCATCTTCGCCGACGGTGCCGGGGCGGCCGTGGTCAGCGCGACCGCCGACGACGAGCCGGCCGGGATCGGGCCGGTGGTCTGGGGTTCCGCGCCGGAGAAGAGCGACGCGGTCCGGATCGAGGGCTGGCAGCCATACATCATCCAGGAGGGGCAGTCGGTGTTCCGCTGGGCCACCACCGCGCTGGCCCCGCTCGCGCTCCAGGCGTGCGAGCGCGCCGGGGTGGACCCGTCGGAGCTGGCCGCGTTCGTGCCGCACCAGGCCAACGCCCGGATCATCGACGGCATCGCCAAGCGGCTGAACATCCCGGACGCGATCATCGCCAAGGACATCGTCGAGTCCGGCAACACGTCGGCGGCGAGCATCCCGCTGGCCCTGTCGAAGCTGGTCGAGCGGCGCGAGGTGCCCTCGGGCGCCCCGGTGCTGCTGTTCGGCTTCGGCGGCGGCCTGACCTACGCCGGTCAGGTCGTCCGCTGCCCCTGAGACCCCCTCGGGCGCGAACGCGCCGAGGTGTGTGACAGGCGACGCCTGCCGCACGTGACCCCCGATGAGAGGAACCAACCGCAATGACCCGTGACGAGATCACCGCCGGCCTCGCCGAGATCCTCGAAGAGGTTGCCGGGGTGAACCCGGACGACGTGGCCGAGGGGAAGTCCTTCACCGACGACCTCGACGTCGACTCGCTCTCCATGGTCGAGGTCGTGGTGGCGGCCGAGGAGAAGTTCGGCGTCAAGATCCCGGACAACGAGGTGCAGAACCTCAAGACCGTCGGGGACGCGGTCAGTTACATCGAGGCGCAGTCCTGATATGAGTCGTCCCGACGTCGTCGTCACCGGGCTCGGCGCGACGACCCCGCTCGGCGGGGACGTCGCGTCGACCTGGGACGGCATGCTCGCCGGCCGCTCCGGGGTGGGTGCGCTCACCCAGGAGTGGGCCGCGCAACTGCCCGTCCGGATCGCCGCCGAGCTGGCGGTCGACCCGTCCGAGGTGCTGGACCGGGTGAAGCTGCGCCGGCTGGACCGCTCGGAGGCGATCGCCATCATCGCCGCCAAGCAGGCGTGGGCCGACGCCGGCCTGGCCGACGCCGGCCCGGACCCGGAGCGCCTGGCGGTCAGCGTCGGCTCCGGCATCGGCGGCGCCACCACCCTGCTCGCCCAGGACGACATCCTGGAGGCGTCCGGGCCGCGGCGGGTCTCCCCGCACACCATCCCGATGCTGATGCCGAACGGCCCGGCCGCCTGGGTCGGCCTGGAACTGGGCGCCAAGGCCGGCGTGCACACGGTGGCCAGCGCCTGCGCGACCGGCGCGGAGGCGATCGCGCTGGGGCTGGACATCATCCGCGCCGGCCGGGCCGACGTGGTGGTGGCCGGCGGCACCGAGGCGGTCATCCACCCGCTGCCGATCGCCGGCTTCAGCTCGATGCGGGCCATGTCGACCCGCAACGACGAGCCGGAGCGGGCCTCCCGGCCGTGGGACTCCGGTCGCGACGGCTTCGTGCTCGGTGAGGGCGCGGGCCTGGTCATCCTGGAGCGCGCCGACCACGCCGCCGCCCGGGGCGCCCGGGTGTACGCGCGCCTGGCCGGCGCGGGCATCACCTCGGACGCGTACGACATCGTGCAGCCGCACGCCGAGGGTGAGGGCGCCATCCGCGCCATCGCCCGGGCGGTCGCCGACGCGGACGTGGCCCGTACCGACATCGTGCACGTCAACGCACACGCCACCTCCACCCCGGTCGGGGACATGCTGGAGATCGGCGCGCTGCGTCAGGCGGTCGGCGACCATCCGGTGCTCACCGCCACGAAGTCGATGACCGGGCACCTGCTCGGCGCGGCCGGCGCGCTGGAGTCGATCGCCACCATCCTGGCCATCCGGGACGGCGTGATCCCGCCGACGATCAACCTGGACGACCCGGACGAGGGCCTGACGCTGGACGTGGCAGCGCACAAGGCGCGTCACATGGAGATCCCGGCGGCGCTGAACAACGCGTTCGGCTTCGGCGGGCACAACGTGGCGCTGGTCTTCACCCGCCCCTGACCGGACGTAAGGAAGGGCCCCTTCTTAACAGCCTCCGTTAAGAAGGGGCCCTTCCTCTACCGCAGGCGTTAACAAGGGGCCCTTCCTTACACACGTACCGGAATCCCTGTGTGGCCTCTCCCATGCGCGCTTGGCCAGCCGGGACCGCCCGGACGCACGCGGGTTTCGGCGCGGCCGGGTCAGGTGCGGCAGGTGGTGGCCGGCAGGCCGGAGACCGGCACCGGGGACCGGCCGGCCGGGCGGGCCTTGCCGGCGAGCACCGCGGCGAGCCCGGTCATCGAGGCGCGGGTGGACGAGTAGGTGGCCATCAGCGTCGGCGACTTCGCCCCGGACAGCACGTACGGCGTGTCCATCGCCACCGTGACGGCGGCGCCCGCGCTCAGGTCCTTCGCGCCGTCGCCGTATCCGACCAGGTGCACCACCGTGCCGCCGGAGGGCACCACCTTGACCCCGGCCGCGGTGAGCGCCTCGGTCAGCAGCTTGCGGGTGCGCTCCCGGCCGCCGGAGGAGGTGACGCTCACCGGCCCCTTCACCGCGCCGCACGTGCCGCGCAGCACCGTCACCGCGGCGGCGGCCAGGTCGTCGGCGGCCTTGCGGTGCGCGGTGCCGTCGAGGGTGGACAGCGCGGGCGCGTCCCGCCCGGCCAGCCGGAACTTCATGGTCAGCACCCGGGTTACCGCCTCGACCAGGCGGGCGCGGGGCAGCGAGCCGTCCTTGAGCGCGGCGCGCAACCCGTCGTACGCCTGGTTGACGTTCGGGGGCATCAGGATGAGGTCGTTGCCGGCGTTGAGCGCGCGCACGGCGGCCTCGCCCGGCGACCACTTCTTCGCCGGGGCCATGTTCATGCCGTCGGTGATCACCACGCCCTGGAAGCCGAGCTGGCCGCGCAGCACGTCGGTGAGCAGCTTGCGGGAGAACGTCGCGGGGGTGCCCGGGTCGACGGCCTTGACGTCCAGGTGGGCCGACATCACCGCCATGGCCCCGGCGCCGATCCCGGCCCGGAACGGCGGGAACGCGAGGCGGTCCAGCTCGGCGCGGGACTGCTTGATCACCGGCAGTTCGGTGTGCGAGTCCTCGGCGCTCAGGCCGTGCCCGGGGAAGTGCTTGACGGCGGCGCCGACGCCCTCGGCCTGGAGACCGCGTACCGCGCCGGCCACCTGCGGGGACGCGGTGGCCGGGTTGGCGCCGAAGGAACGGGAGCCGATCACCGTGCTGCGGGTCGCCAGCACGTCGGCGACCGGCGCGAAGTCGAGGTTGATCCCCATCGCGGCCAGTTCGGCACCGGCGGCACGCCAGGCGGCCTCGGTCAGCGCCGGGTTCCCGGCGGCGCCGGCGGCGAGCGGGCTCGGCAGCAGCGTGACGCCGTCGGTGATCCGGGTGACCACGCCGTGCTCCTGGTCGGTGCCGATCAGGAACGGTGCGGCGCCCGCGGGCAGCTTGCCGGCGGCGGCGCGCAGCCCGTCGGTGAGCGCGCGGACCTGCCTGGGGTTGTCCACGTTCGTGGTGGCCTGGTTGCCCGAGGTCGGGTCGTCGGCGCTGAAGCCGACCAGGATCACGCCGCCGAGCCGGTATTTCGCCACCATCTCGGCGGGGGTGTCGACCCCGGCGAGTGCCCGGTTCCCGGCCGCCGATCCGGCCGAGACCTCGGTGGCCGAGCTGCCGTAGGCGTACGGCATCAGCACCTGCCCGACCAGGTCCTCGTCGCTCAGCGTGCCGGCGAGCGCGGCGGCCCGGACGGCCGGGTCGGCGGCGGGCGGGTCACTCGGCGCGGGCGCGGCCGACGACGGCGCCGGGCTCGACGGGGTGGGCCGGGGCCGGTCCGGCCCGTCCGAGCACCCGGAGGCGAGCAGCGCGGTCAGTGCGGCGAGCGCGACGGCGGAGCGGCGCGAGGAAATCGACACGCGGCCCACCGTATCGGGGCAACTCGGCCTACGTCACCCGACCCGGGTGAGCAGCGTCACCGGCGCACCGTCGCCGGCGTACCGGTAGGGCTCCAGTTCGGCGTCCCAGGCGGTGCCGAGCGCCTTGTCCAGGGCGTGGGCCAGCGCCTCCGGACCGCGTGCGGCGACCATCAGGCTGCGGAGCTGGTCCTCGCCGAGCTGGATGTCGCCGGCCGCGCCGACCGCGGCGCGGAACAGGCCCCGGCCGGGTACGTACATGAAGCGCTCGCCGTCGATGCCGGGACTGGGTTCCTCGGTGACCTCGAAGCGGATCATGGGCCACTGCCGGAGGGCAGCGGCCAGCTCCGCGCCGGTCCCCGGGTTGCCGGTCCAGCCGCACTCGGCGCGGCGGGCGCCCGGATCGACGGGCTGTGCCGTCCAGTGCAGGTTGACCGGCGCGGCGAGGACGCGCGCGATCGCCCACTCGACGTGCGAGCACACGGCGAGCGGGGTCGAGTGGACGTATACGACGCCACGCGTTGGCACGGTGACCTCCCGGTGAGCCGAGGTGCGTCTTCCCCTACGACCTCGTCCTACGCGAGTGGTACCTGGCACACATGATGACCCGTGTGACTGGTGGTGCGCCAGCGAATCGGAAAATTCGCCGGGCCCCGGGGCCGGGAAATACCCGGGTGGTGGACCTGGTTGTGCCCTCTGACGCCGCGACGACCAGCCAGGTGTCGTGGTCGTGTACAGTTCTCTGGGCGGTTCTCTGTGCCGCCGTACATCTTCGCGGGCCGGCGCCCACCCGGGCGTCACCCGCACAGCCCCCGGACGGCCTTCCGTCCCCACCGTACGTCTGCAAGGAGTACCTCCGTGGCGAGCAACACCTCTAAGACCGCGCGCGCGTCCGTCCGGGCCGGCCAGGCTGGCCAGGGTGGCGCCCTCAGCGTGCTGGGCGAGTTCAAGTACCTGATCCCGCTCAACGGCGGCAAGCACGCCTACGTGCGCAACCTGACCAACGGCAAGACCGCGCACCTGCGCACCGACTCCGAGGCGTTCGTCGAGGAGATCCGTGTGCTGGCCGCCGCCGGCCACGCCGCCAAGATCCGCGCCGAGATCAACGGCCTGGCCGCGTCCTACCCGGACCACGGCTGGGACGCCACCGAGAAGCGCCTGGTCGAGGCCGGTGTCTTCGAGGGCTGAGCGCCCCCACCCGCACCACCGCGACCGCCCGCCGGGATCACCCCGGCGGGCGGTTTCGCGTCTGCTCCTGCGGCAGCAGCGCCACCTCGCCGGTGGCCAGGTCGTAGAGCGCGCCCTCCACGGCGAGTTCGCCGGCGTCCACCGGCCCGGCCAGGCGGTCGTCGCGGCGCAGCGCGTCCACCGTGCGCCGGACGTGGCGGCGGATCGCCAGCGGGTGTGCGTCCGGGTCGTCCACCCCGACGTCGGTGACCGCCGGGGCGATCCGGTCCACCACGTACGCCAGGTCGCCGCCGGGGCACCGCCCGGTGCGCAGCGCCTCGACCGTGGAGCCGACCGCGCCGCAACGCTCGTGCCCCAGCACCATCACCAGGCGTACGCCGAGCTGCTCCACCACGTACTCGATCGAGCCCCGGACGGCCCGGTCCAGGACGTGCCCGCCGGTACGGATCACGCAGATCGAACCGAACGTCTGGTCGAAGATCGCCTCCAACGGCACCCGCGAGTCGATGCAGCCGAGCACGACCGCGTACGGCTGCTGGTCACCGGAGGCCACCGCCGCGGCGGCGGTGACGTCGTGCCCGTGCACCGGCTGCCCGCTGACGAAGCGGCGGTTGCCGGCGAGCAGCTCGGCCAGCGCGGCGCGCGGGCCGCGGGCGGTGGAGGGCATGCCTTCAGCCTGGTCACCGATCCGACGCCGCGGGGCCGGACGGGAATCTTCTCTCCAGGCCGGTTGCCGTGGTCTGATGGCGGGTAACGCCGGTGTCACCGCCGGGTCATCCGGTGGACACACCGGCGGGCCCGGGAGGTGGACGATGCCGGACCTGGAACTGCGGCTCCCCGACGACGTACGCCTGCACGTCGACGTCACCGGGCCGGTCGACGCCGAGGTGACCGCCGTCCTGCTGCACGGCTGGACGCTGGACGGGCGCAGCTGGCACCACCAGGTCGCGGAGCTGCGGGAACGCTTCGGTGGCCGGGTCCGGGTGATCACCTACGACGCGCGCGGACACGGCCGGTCGAGCTGCCTGGCCCTGCGCGACGCCACCCTCGCCCAGCTCGGCGACGACCTGGCGGCGGTGGTCGACGAGATCGCCCCGTCCGGGCCGATCGTCCTGGTCGGGCACTCGATGGGCGGGATGACGGTGATGGAGTACGCCCACCGCCACCCCGACCGGTTCGCCGCGCGTACCGCCGGGCTGGTCTTCGTCTCCACCACCGCCGAGGGGCACACGCACACCGCGTACGGGCTGTCCCCCCGGATCACCCGGCTGATCCGCCTGGCCGAGACCACAGGCGCCGGGGTGCTGGCCCGCTGCGGTGGCTGGCGGCCCCCGCACGCGCTGCTGCGCGCGCTGCGCCCGAGCATCCGCTGGATGCTGTTCGGCGACCGCTGCGACCCGGCCGACATCCGGCTGGTCACCTCCGCGGTGGCCCGGGCCACGCTGCGCTCGATCGGCGGTTTCCGCGCCTCGATCGGCGCCCAGCACCGGCTGGAGACGCTCGCCGCGCTCGGCGGGCTGCCGGCCGCCGCGCTGGTCGGGGACCGGGACCGGCTCACCCCGCCACCCTGCGCCGAGTCGATCGCGGCGGCGCTGCCCACCACGGAGCTGACGGTCTGCCCGGGTGCCGGGCACATGCTGATGATGGAGCGCCCCGGCGAGGTGAACGCCGCCCTCACCGGCGTGCTGGACCGGGTGCTGGCCGGCCGCCCGGCCGCCCGCCTCTGAGCTTCTCCCGCTCGCCGAGCGGCACCGGCGTACGCCACGTGCGCGGCATGCCCCGACGTGCCGGTTGCCGGCGGCCCGTACCCTCATTCAGCCCGTCGTGCCCTCCGAACACAGGAGCATCCGCGTTGACCGACCAGACCACGCTGGACCGGGAGATCGCCGCCGAGCAGCGCCACCTCGACCGGGTGTACGCCCGGCTGGCCGAGCTGCGCCGGTCGGCGGCCGACGCCGAGCGGGAGGGCTACCGGCTGGCCCGGGTCGGCAACTTCGGCGCGCTGGTCGAGCGGGACGCGATGGTCTTCCACGCCGCCCGGCGCCGGCACGTGCTGGACGCCGAGCACGAGGGGCTGGTGTTCGGGCGGCTGGATCTGCGTACCGGGCAGGTGCTGCACGTCGGGCGTCTCGGTGTGCGGGGTGTGGACGCGGAGACGCTGGTGGTGGACTGGCGGGCGCCCGCCGCCGCCGCGTTCTACCAGGCCACGCCCGCCGCGCCGCGTGGCGTGGTGCGCCGCCGCACGATCCAGTCGGCGGCCGAGAAGGTCACCCGGATCGAGGACGACCTGCTGGACCCGGAGGCCGCCCCGCCGGACATGGCGGTGGTCGGTGACGGGGCGCTACTGGCCACGCTGTCCCGGGCCACCGGCCGGGGCATGCGGGACATCGTCGCCACCATCCAGCGCGAGCAGGACGAGGCGATCCGCTCCCCCGGCAACGGCGTCACGATCGTCTCCGGCGGCCCCGGCACCGGCAAGACGGCGGTGGCGCTGCACCGGGCCGCGTACCTGCTCTACTCCGACCGGGCCCGGTACGCCGGCGGCGGCATCCTGGTGGTCGGCCCGTCCGGCGTGTTCGTCGAGTACATCGCCTCGGTGCTGCCCTCGCTCGGCGAGGAGACCGCCACGCTGCACTCGCTGGGCTCGCTGTTCCCCGGCCTGTCCGCGTCCCGGACCGACCCGCCGGACGTGGCGGCGGTGAAGGGCTCGCTGCGGATGCGCCGGGTGCTGGAACGCGCGGTACGCGACGCGGTGCCGGACTCTCCGGCCGAGCTGCGCCTGCTCTACCGGGGCGAGTTGCTGCGCCTGGAACGCCCCGCGCTGGACGCGATCCGGGACCGGACGCTGGCCCGTGGGGCGCGCCGCAACGAGGTACGCCGAACGGCGTTCGACGCGGTGCTCGCCGCGCTCTACGCGCAGGCCCGCACGCTGCGGGTGGGCCGGCTGCCGGAGCAGCCCGCGTTCGAGGACGAGATCATCGAGCGGCCGGAGTTCCGCGAGTTCCTCAAGGCGTGGTGGCCCCGGCTGCACCCGCGGCACGTGCTGGGCTGGCTGGCCCGCCCGGATCGGCTGCGCCGCTACGCCGAGGGGATCCTCTCCTCGGCGGAGATCCGGCTGCTCGGCGACGCGTACCGGACGCTCGGGGCCGAGGGACTGACGGTGGCCGACATCGCGCTGCTGGACGAGCTGGACGCGCTGCTCGGCAAGCCGGTGCAGCGGGCCCGGCCCAGGCGCGACCCGTACCAGCTCGCCGGTGGCGTGCGCGAGCTGAGCACGTACGCCGACCGGCAGCGCGCCGCCCGCGCGGCGGCGCGGGAGCGTCCGGCCGACTACCGCGACTACGCGCACGTGGTGGTGGACGAGTCGCAGGACGTCTCGCCGATGCAGTGGCGGATGGTCGGCCGGCGCGGGCGGCTGGCGTCCTGGACCGTGGTCGGTGACCCGGCGCAGACCGCCTGGACCGGCGACCCGCAGGAGCTGGACCGGGCCCGTGACCAGGCGTTGGGCCGGCGCAAGCGGCACCGGTACGAGCTGACGACCAACTACCGCAACTCGGCGGAGATCTTCGCGGTGGCGGCGGCGGAGATCCGCCGCCTCTATCCGGACCTGCCGCTGCCCGACGCGGTGCGGTCCACGGGGGTGCCGCCGGTGGAGCGGACGGTGCCCGCCGCCGACCTGCCGGCGGCCACCGTCGAGGCGGCCGAGACGCTGCTCGGGCAGGTGGAGGGCACGGTCGGCGTGATCACGCCGGTGCCGCGCCGGGACGAGGTGGCCGGCTGGCTGGGCGGGCTCGGCGCGGGCCGGCTCCAGGTGGTGACCAGCCTCCAGGCCAAGGGCATGGAGTACGACGGCGTGGTGCTGGTGGCGCCGGGCGAGATCCGGGCCGACCCCTCGGGCGTGCGCACGCTCTACGTGGCGCTGTCCCGGGCCACCCAGCGCCTCACCACGCTCGACCCGGTGGGGTGAGTGGCCCCGCCGCCACCCGCAGTTCACTAGCATACATAGCGATGTGAACATACATTGGGCCGGGGCCGGTACGGGGCAGGAAGGGTGTTGGCGTGGGCGCAGGCCATGACCACAGCGGCGCGGTGACCAACGCGGCACACCGCCACCGGGGCCGACTCTGGGCCGCCTTCGCGCTGCTCGCCGTCCTGATGGTGGTCGAGGCGGTGGCCGCCTTCACGACCGGTTCGCTGGCACTGCTCTCCGACGCCGGGCACATGTTCACCGACGTCCTCGGCATCGGCATGGCGCTCGCCGCGATCACCGCCACCCGACGTGCCGGCACCGACCCGCAGCGCACGTTCGGGCTCTACCGGCTGGAGGTGCTCGCCGCCCTCGCCAACGCCGTACTGCTCGCCGCCGTCGCCGTCTACGTCCTGGTCGAGGCGGTACGCCGGTTCGGCGAGCCGCCGGAGGTGCTGGCCGGCCCGATGCTCGTGGTGGCAGTGCTCGGCCTGCTCGCCAACATCGTCGCGTTCGCACTGCTGCGCGCCGGGTCGAAGGAGAGCATCAATCTGCACGGGGCGTACCTGGAGGTGCTCGGCGACCTGCTCGGCTCGCTCGGCGTGATCGCCGCCGCGCTGGTCATCGCGGTGACCGACTGGTGGTGGGCGGACCCGCTGGTCGCCGTCGGCATCGGCCTGTTCATCCTGCCGCGCACCTGGCGGCTCGGCCGGGCCGCGGTGCGCATCCTGGTGCAGGCCGCGCCGGAGCACCTCCAGGTGACCGCCGTGCACGACCGGCTGGCCGCCGTGCCCGGCGTGGCCGAGGTGCACGACCTGCACGTCTGGACGCTCACCTCGGGCATGGAGGTGGCCTCGGCGCACCTGACCACCGATCCGGGCGTGGACCCGAGCGCGGTGCTGGCCGCGGCACGGGCCGCCCTGCACGAGGACTTCTCCATCGATCACGCCACGTTGCAAGTCGAACCCGGAGCGTCCGCCGGGGTGTGCGGACCGACCGAGTGGTGATTAGGACACACTTAAATCACTGTGGCTAATGTACAGTTATGCCGGTTTTGCCCCGCCTGGCGGTATTGCTCCACGGAGCCGTACCCGGGCAGCGCCGGTAGTCTCGATCGCGGCCGCACCCGCGGGCGCCACCGGCCCCGGTGGGGCGGCCGTCGCCTAATCGTCCGCAGGGACGAGCCGGGGAACCACGTACGTGGGGTGCATCCGCGTCAGCGGTAGGGATCTTCCGTCCCGAACCCGTCAGCTAACCCGGTCGGCGTTGACGGAAGGACATGTGAATGCCCCCAGTGGCACCTGTACGACGGACGGCCGCCCGGATGGCGGCCCTGATCGTCGCGACGCTGGCCCTCGGCGTCGCGACCGTTCCGGTCTCCCCCGCCTCGGCGGCGCCCGCGACCGGCCTGCTCGCCGCCGCGCCCGGCGACGACGAGGGCGGCACGCCCGAACTGCGTGCCCAGCTCGACGCGGCCAGCAAGGGCTGGTTGGAGGCGAAAGCCGCGCTGAACCGGTCGGTGAGCCGTCAGAAGCAGCTCAACGACCAGCTCGAAGCAGTCGGCGCCGAACTCGCAGTACGCGACGCCAAGGTCGGCGAGATCGCCGCGGTGGCGTACCGCAACGGCCGCCTGGGCACAGCCGGGGCGCTGCTCGGCAGCAGCAGCCCGGAGGGCTTCATGGACCGGGCCGCCGCGCTGGAGCAGGTCGCCGCGAACGAGGACCGCACACTGCGCGACCTGATCGCCACCCGGGACGAGGCCACCCGCACCCGCGCCCAGCTCGACGGCGAGATCCGCGAGCAGCGCAAGCAGGTGACGGTGATGGCCCGGCGCAAGGACCAGGTCGAGCGCGCCCTGGAGGCGGCGAACGACCGCGCCTCGCGCAGCAGCGGCGGCAGCAGCGGCAGCAGCGGCAGCGGCAGCAGCGGCAGCGGCGTGCAGGGCACCTCCAGCAAGAACGCCGAGCCGGCGCCGCGCAACTCGGACGGCTCCTGGCCGTCGGAGTCGTGCAGCGTCAACGACCCCACCCCGGCGAACGGCTGCATCACCCCGCGCACGCTGCACGCGCTGCAGCAGGCCAAGGCGGCCGGCTTCACCCGGTACGTCTCGTGCCACCGGCCCAGCGGCTCCGGTGAGCACCCGAAGGGGCGGGCCTGCGACTTCGCCGCGCAGAAGAGCGGCTTCGGCGGCGTGGCCTCCGGCGGTGACCGGACGTACGGCAACAACCTGGCCGCGTACTTCGTGCGCAACGCCGACCCGCTCGCCGTGCTCTACGTGATCTGGTTCAAGCAGATCTGGCTACCCAGCAGCGGATGGAAGTCGTACAGCGGGGCCAACGGCGACCCGTCCAGCGACCACACCAACCACGTGCACCTGTCGGTGTACTGAGCGCCCCGGCGGGCCGGCCGGATCAGGCCGGCCGGCCCTCCAGGGTCGCTCCGAGACGTGCCGCCAGGCCCAGGTGAGCCGCCCGGGCCTGGCGGAACGCGTACCCGAACAGCGGCGCCGGCGCGGTCAGCGTGATCTCCACGTCGATGCGTACCGTGCCGTCGGGCTCGTCGCGCAGCCGGGTGTGGTTGCGGACCGTCGTCGCGGGCTGCTGCCGCGCCACGGTAACCACCTCGTCCTCGCCGGCGATCAGCACGTCCGCCTGGTACGTGACCGGGAAGTGCAGCGGGCCGAGCTGCAGCCGGTCGGTGATGGCGTAGCTGGCCAGCGCGCCCGGCCGGGCCGGCAGCTTCCGGACCCGGACGATCAACGGATGCAGCTCGCCCTGGCGACTCAGATCACCCAGCAGGGCCACCGCTTCGGCCCGGCTGCACCGGGCCTGCACGGTGTAGCTGAAGCTGTCGCTGCTCTGCAAGCGGGCCCCCTCGCCGTCGTGCGTCGCGACGATCGTCCCGTACCGACGCCGGACTGGCAACGGGTAGAAGGTCCCCTGGTCGCAGGGGGTGTGAACGGCGCTCAGGCGCCGGGCAGAACCTCGGGGGTGTCGTCGGCGAACCACGGCTCGGGCGCGCCGAACAGGCCGAGCAGCCCGGTCACCCAGAGCTGCCGGTGCACGAACCGGCTCGGCTCGGTGACCACGAGCTTGACGCCGCTGACCTCGCAGGTCTGGAAGCCCGCGACCATGGCACTGATGCCGACCGAGTCGATGAACGTGACGAGCCGCATGTTCAGCTCGATCCGCGAGGGGCGGCCCTTCGCGAGCACCTCGGCGATCGCTTCCCGCACCTCGTACGCGGTGTCGACGTCGATCTCCCCACGGGGCGCGATCTGGACGACACCACCCGGTCGCATCGACTTCACGATCGACAGGCTCACGCGAGCACCTCCACTCGCCCATGACGGGCGCCTCATCAGTACGCGGGCCGCGACCGAGCGTATTCCTCTCACGGCCCGGTCGCCACCCCCCGGGATGAGCAATTCGCGAACTGGGCACACCTGGGCGTACCCAATCCGGACCTCCGGGTTCCAGTTTCCCCTTCAAGGACGGGTCGCGACCAGCCGTGCGGCTGGTCGGCCCCGCCGATCCGCCGACCAGGGTAGCGGGCGCACGCACGTCCCGCGGGCACCGGTCCCGGCGCGTTCGAGTGGTTCGTCCCGTTCACCGCCCGGTCGCCGTGACCCGGGGGTGGTTTGCCGCGCCCGCCCGCTGGGCACTGCCCGAGACAGTGAACCCGCCGGATGGACACCGGAGTCCGAAGTGGCCGCCGGCCTTCGGCACCCGAGGAGGCAGAACGATGTTCGGATCCAACCTGCTGGACCGCCGGGGCAAGGCCGAGCGGGTCGCCGACCAGGCGTGGCAGCACCTGCTCTCCGCCGTCGGTTCCGCCGGCGACAGCGTGCGCGACGCCACCCGGACCGCCCGCCGCAGTTCCTCCGGCCTGGCCGACGACGCCACCGACCTGGTCGGCACCGCCGCCGAGGAGGCACGCCGCCGGGCCGGCCTCGCGTTCGACGCGCTCGCCGGCCGCCGGCCCGCGCTGCCCTGGACGCTGCTGATCGCGGCGGCGCTCGCCGGCGCGGCGATCGGCTGGGCCGCCGGGACCGCCGCACGCGCCGCCGGCAGCCGGGACCGCACCGCGAACGAGATCGAGTTCGTGGACGTCGACCGGCCGAACTCGCCGGCCGGCCTGGACGGCTGAGCGACAGGCGACCCGACACGGTGGCCGCTCCCGGGACGCCCGGGGGCGGCCACCGTGCTGCCCCACCCGCACCGGGTGAGGCCCGCTCACCCGGGACACGCGCAGGATCGCGGGTGCGGGACCACACGCCCGTGCCGCGATCGACGGGAGGGAGAGCCGGATGGCCACCGACACGATCACGCGTACCGACCGGGACATCCAGTCCGCCGTGCTCGACGAGCTGACCTGGGAGCCACGGGTCGGCCCGGACGAGATCGGGGTGACAGTCACCGAGGGCGTGGTGACGCTGACCGGCCGGGTGGACAGCTACGCCAAGAAGTGGGCCGCCGAGCGGGCCGCCCACCGGGTCGCCCGGGTCCGTGCGGTCGCCAACGACCTCGCCGTCCGGATCGACACCGCCGCCGGGCGGGAGGACCCGGAGATCGCGGTCGCCGCCGTACGGGCGCTGGAGTGGGACGCGTTCGTCCCGATCGAGGCGTTGCAGGTGACCGTCGCCGACGGCTGGGTCACGCTGCACGGCGAGGTCGAGTGGGAGTACCAGCGGCGGGCCGCCGAACGGTCGGTCGGCCGGCTCACCGGCGTACGCGGGGTGAGCAACGGGATCGCGGTACGCCCGGCGGTGCACACCGGCGGCCACGACCTGGCCGAACGGATCGTGGACGCGCTGGCCCGCAACCGCGCCACCGAGGCCGAGGAGGTCGACGTACGGGTGCACGGCGACACGGTGCTGCTGGACGGGCAGGTCCACTCGGCCGGCGAGCGTGCGGAGATCGAGCGGGTGGTGTGGAACGCCCCCGGCATCCGGGAGGTGCACAACCACCTCGTCGTGCGCTGACGGGGAACCACCCCGCCCGGGTGAGCCCGCCTCACCCGGGCCCCGGCCAGGGTGGGGGCATGAGTGATCCGAACGGCGCGGACCGGCGGGTGAGCGCCGGATGACCACGCCTCTCCAGGTCACCACCGCACGGCTGCGGATCCCGGTGACCGAACGCGACCACGTCCGCGGGCCGGTGGACGCGCCGGTCACCATCGTCGAGTACGGCGACTTCCAGTGCCGGTTCTGCGGCGCCGCGTACCCGAACCTGACCGAGGTGCTACGCCAACGGGCCGACGTGGTGCGGCTGGCGTACCGGCACTTCCCGATCACCAACGTCCACCCGTACGCGGAGAGCGCCGCGGAGACCGCCGAGGCCGCCGCCGCCCGGGGCCGGTTCTGGGAGATGTACGACTGGCTCTACCAGCACCAGGACCAGCTCGACCCGGTGCACCTGTCGCTGGGCGTCGAGCAGATCGGCCTGTCGCCGGAGGAGATCGCCGCGGAGGTCGGCCGGCAGGAGTACGCCGACCGGGTCCGGCAGGACTTCGTCGGCGGCATCCGCAGCGGCGTCAACGGCACCCCGACGTTGTTCGTCAACGACGTCCGGCACGACGGCGGCTACGACCTGGCCGACCTGCTGACAGTGGTGGACGCCGCCACCGACGACGGCTGACGGTCAGATCAGCCGCAGCTCGCGTGCCCGCCGGACGGCGTCCCGCCGGCGGGTCGCGTCGAGCTTGCGGTAGATGTTGCGCACGTGCGTCTTGACCGTGTTGACCGACAGCGACAGCTCGGCGGCGATCTCCACGTTGGACAGGATGCTCTGGAGATAGCGCAGGATGGTCAGTTCCCGCTCGGTGAGCGGCTCGTCGAGCGTCCGGGCCGGATCGTCGGCCGCCGCGGCGACCGGCTGCGCATCCACGCCCCGGACCAGCTCGCTCACCGTGGCCCAGTACGCGGTGCCCGAGTCCAGCCGCGCGGCGAGCAGGTCCCGTACCCCGGGGTCGGCCCGGGTGAAGACGCGCCGGAAGCCGTCCGGTTCGGCGAGCGCCAGCACCTCCTCCAGCAGCCGGCCGGCCCGCCGGGCGTCACCGGAGGCGTCGGCGAGCGCCGCGTCGAGCAGCCCGGCGCCCAGCCGCACCGGCAGCGGCCAGTCCGCCGCGCCGGACGCGGTCCAGTCGGGCAGCTCCCGCTCGGCCGCGCGGACGTCACCGGCGCGCAGCCGCAGCCGCGCGGCCACCAGTGCCGGCGCCGGCCCGTCGCCCGCCGCGTCGAGCAGCGTCCGGGCGCCGTCGACGTCGCCGACTGCGGCGCGTACCTGTGCCTCGTCGGCGGCGAGCCGTTCGCCCAGCTCCGGGCCGGGCGCGACGGCCCGCGCCGCGGCGAGCGTGCGCAGCGCGCCGCCCGGGTCGTCGCGGTCGGCCAGCAGCCCGGCCCGGCACAGCGCGGTGAGCGCGGCGCCGCCCGGCTCCGCGCCGGCCGGCCCGGCGAGCGCCAGGTGGGTCGCGGCCTCCGCCGGCCGGTCCCGCTGCCAGTCCACGAGCGCCAGCGCCAGGTACGCGTAGCCGCAGTCGGACCGGGACGACCAGCCCTGGCAGGGCGGCATCGCCAGTGCCTCGCGGGCCAGCTCCTCGGCGGCCCGCAGCGCCCCCCGGGCCGCCTCCAGCAGCGCCGAGCGGCTGACGCAGAGCAGCTCGGTACGCGGCCGCCCGGCCCGCCGCGCCGCCTCCCGGGCGGTGGCGAACCGGTCCCGGGCGGTGGACAGCTCCCCCTCGGCCAGCGCGGCCAGCCCGTGCGCCGCCCCGGCCACCGCGCGTACGTCGTCCCGCTCCGCCGTGCCGGCGCGGGGGTCGCCGGCTCCGCCGTCCGGGCTCGGGAGCGCCTGCGCCGGGCCGGTGGCCAGCAGTCGGTCGGCGGCGCGGCGTACCTCCTCGTGGTCGCCGCCGAGCCGGGCGAGGCTCAGCTCCACGGCGGCGGCCAGCCGGCCGAACCGGTCGCGGCGCGGCGCGGGCAGGCCGGCGGCCTCGGCCAGCGCCCGCCGCAGCTGCGCGTCGGCGGCGGCACGATCCCCGGCGTACGCCCGCTCGGCGGCCGCGGCCAGCGCCAGCTCCGGATCCCGGTGGACCGCCTCGGCGGGCGGCTCGGGTGGGGCCGGCGCGGCAGCCGGGTCGTCCGGGGCCAGCTCGGGCCACCGGGTGACGAGCAGCTCGGTGGCGTCGGCCCAGCGACCGGCGAGAAGCGCGTGCCGCAGAGCCTCGGCCGGACGGTCGTGGGTGCCGTACCAGTGGGCGGCCCGCCGGTGCAGTTCGCGCACCTCGTCGGCGGGCAGCCGGTCCAGCTCGTCGCGCAGCACGTCGGCCAGCAGCGGGTGCGGCCGGTACCACTGCGGGCTGCCGTCGTCCTGGTGGAGGAAGCCGCCCTCCCGGGCCGCCTCGGCGAGCAGGTGCCCGGCGTCGGGCCGCCCGGTCAGCGCGGCGGCCAGGTCGGCGTGGACCGCGACGGCCACCGCCACCCGGCGCAGGACGTCGCGGGTCGCCGGTTCCAGCGGGCCGAGCACCTCGTCCCGCAGGTACGCGGCGACGTCCGGCTGGTCACCGGCGAACCGTTGGACGGTGCGCGCCGGGTCGGCACCGTCGCCGAGCGCGAGCGCGGCGAAGCGCAGCCCGGCGGGCCAGCCGGTGGTGCGCTCGGCCAGCCGGGTCACGGCCGGTGCGGGTACGGCCACGCCGTGCGCGACGAGCAGGTCGGCCACCTCGTCGGCGGTGAACGCCAGGTCGTCGGCGCCGATCACGGTCAGTTCGCCGGCCAGCCGCCAGCGGTGCAGCGCCAGCGGTGGTTCGCCGCGCGAGCCGGCCACCAGCCGCAGCCGGCCGTCGGAGTGCCGGAGCAGGAACTCCAGCCCGGTCAGGGCGGCCGGGTCGGTGACCCGGTGCAGGTCGTCCAGGACCAGCAGCGCGGGCCGGTCCCGTGCGGCGAGCGCGGCGGCGAGCGTTTCGAGCTGTTCGGGCCGGGGCGGCCCGTCCGGCACCGGCGGCGGCCCGTCGTCCGGGTCGCCTGCGGCGGCGGTGCGCAGGGCCGCCGCGAGGTAGCCCCAGAGTCGCCGGGTGGTCTCCCCCTCGGCCACCGTCACCCAGGCCGGTGCCGGCCCGTCCCGCTCCCCCTGCGCCCACGTCGACAGCAGCGTCGTCTTGCCCCAGCCGGCCGGGGCGCAGACGAGCGTCACCGGCCCCGACGCGCCCTGTTCCAGCCGGTCCAGCAGCCGGGGACGCAGCAGGACCGGCTCGGGCGGCGCGGACGGCGTCAACCGGGACGCCAGCAGCGGCGGACCACCCGGCAGCGCACCACCGGCGACATCGGGTGCGTCGAGGCCGGTGGTGAGCAGATCGGGCGTACCGGTGATCTCGTTCGTGCCACTCGGTGCGGTGACGACCTGGTCTGCCTCCTCCGGCATGCGCCCCTCCCCCCGTCGGTACGGGCAGCGGTTACCCGCACCGCGCCGGTTCACCCCTTCGGGGCGAACCCCGCTCACCCGGGCGGCGCGCACCCTGTAGGCACGCGGGGCGGCCGGCCGGATGCGGCCGCCCGGGGACGGCGGGAGGTCAGGTGGCGCGGAGCAGACGGCTGGCGGCCGGGGCGCTGGCGTCGGCGGGGGCACGGATGCTGGCTCCGGCGGGTGCGCGGGTGCTGGCCCGCCGCCGTGCGCGGCAGGCCGGTGCCGATCCGCGGCCGGGCCGGTGGCAGGTGGTGACGGTGGCCGCGCCGCCCGAGCAGGTGCTACCGGCCGGGCGGTGGCCCGAGCCGCTGCGGCGCCTCGACGGCGCGGTCGAGGTGTGGGCCCGCCCGGCCCCCGGCGGGCGCGGCACCGAGCTGGCGGTCCGCCCGCTGGGCGGGGAGTGCGCGCTCCCGGGGTTCGCCGCGCACCTGGTCGGCGACGATCCGGGCCGGTTCCTGCGCCAGGTGCTGCGGCAGACCAAGCAGCTCCTGGAGACCGGCGAGGTGCTGCGGGCGGACCGGTCACCGCTGGACCGGCCGGGAGCCGCGCCGTGAGGGCGCTGTGCTGGGCCGGTGCCGGCCTCGTGGAAGTGCGTCGCGTCCCGGACCCGGAGCTGCGCAACGCCCAGGACATGATCGTCCGGGTCCGGCGGAGCACGACCTGCGGCGCGGACCTGCCGCTTCTGGCCGGGCGGGTGCCCGAGGCGTCCGCCGGCGAGGTGCTCGGGCGCGAGTTCCTCGGCGACGTGGTCGAGGTCGGTCCGGAGGTACGCCGGCACCGGGTCGCCGACCGGGTGGTGGTGGGCGCGGCGGTGGCCTGCGGGGCGTGCTGGTTCTGCCGGCAGGCAATGCCGGCCTGCTGCGACAACGGCACGGGCGGGGTGGCGGCCGAGCCGCAGTGGGGGCAGCCGCCCGCCGGGGGTTACGGCCGGCCGGCCCGGCTGGGTGGCTTCGCCGGCGGTCACGCCGAGTACGTGCGGGTGCCGTACGCCGACGTGGGCGCGTTCGCCGTACCGGAGTCGGTGAGCGACGAGCGGGCGGTGTTCGCCGCCGGCGCCGCGCCGGCCGGCTGGTACGGCGCGGAGCTGGGCGAGGTCGCCCCCGGCGACGTGGTGGCGGTGTGGGGGGCGGGCGCGGTCGGCCAGCTCACCGCCGACGCGGCGGTGGCCCGGGGCGCGGACCGGGTGGTGGTGGTCGACGACCGGGACGACCGCCTGCGGATGGTCACCGGGCACGACGGCGTCGAGGCCCTCAACCACAGGTACGTGGATGTGCTCGCCGAGCTGCGCGAGCGCAGCGGCGGCCGGGGTCCGGACGTGTGCGTCGACGCCTCCGGGGTGACAGCCGCCGGACCGGGCCGGTGGCCGGCGGTCGAGCCGGACGGCGGGGCGGCGCTGCGCGAGGCGGTGCACGCCTGCCGCAAGGGCGGCGTGGTGGTGGTGCTCGACGCCCGGCCGGGATTCGTGGACCGGTTTCCACTCGGCGCGTTCGCGGACAAGGGGCTCGCCGTCCGCGCCGCCCGGCGCCGGGGCGGTGCCGCGATCCCGGCGCTGCTGGAGCGAATGGCCCGCGACGAGCTGGTCACCGAGCATCTGGCCACGCACCGGATGCCGCTGGAGCGCGGCGCCGAGGGGTACGCGTTGTTCCGGGACCGGGCCGACGGCTGCGTCCGGGTGGTCTTCACGCCGTGAAGGTGAGCGCTCTGGATGGCACACTCGGCTGATGCGCGCAGACCGTCCGTACGACCTCGTCCTGTTCGGCGCCACCGGCTTCACCGGCGGGCTGACCGCCGACTACCTGGCCCGGCACGCGCCGGACCGGCTTCGCTGGGCACTTGCCGGGCGCAACCCGGACAAGCTCGCAGCGGCGCGGGACCGGCTGGTCGCGATCGACCCGGCCCTGGCCGACCTGCCGCTGCTCACCGCCGACGTGACCGACCCGGCGTCGCTGCGCGCGGTGGCGGAGAGCGCCCGGGTAGTGGCCACGACGGTCGGCCCGTACGTGCACCACGGCGAGCCGCTGGTGGCCGCGTGCGCCGCGGCCGGCACCGACTACCTCGACATCACCGGCGAGCCGGAGTTCGTGGACCTGATGTACGTGCGGCACCACGCCGAGGCGGTGCGCACCGGGGCACGCCTGGTGCACGCCTGCGGCTTCGACTCGATCCCGCACGACCTGGGCGTCTGGTACACGGTCAAGCAACTGCCGGCCGACGCGCCGATCGCCGTCGACGGTTACGTGCGGGCCGGTGGCCGGTTCTCCGCCGGGACGTACCACTCGGCGCTCACCGCGTTCTCCCGTACCGGTGAGACGAGCCGGGCGGCGCGGGCCCGCCGGGCGATGGAGCCCGGACCGGACGGACGCCGGGTCCGCGCGGTGCCGGGCAGGGTCGGCCGGGTGCGCGAGTTCGACCAGTGGGCGGTGCCGCTGCCCACCATCGATCCGCAGGTGGTCCGCCGGTCCGCGGCGGCCCGCCCGGAGTACGGCCCGGACTTCCGCTACCGGCACTTCGCCGCGATGAAGCGGCTGCCGACGGTGCTGGTCGCCGGTGTCGGGCTGGCCGGTGTCATGGGGTTGGTGAAGGTGGCGCCGACGCGGCGCTGGCTGCTCGGTCGGCTCGCCTCCGGGCAGGGTCCGACCGCCGAGCAGCGGGCCAGGTCGTGGTTCCGGGTGCGGTTCGTGGGCACCGGCGGCGGGCAGCGGGTGGTGACCGAGGTGGCCGGCGGCGACCCGGGGTACGACGAGACGGCCAAGATGCTCGCCGAGTCGGCGCTCTGCCTGGCCTTCGACGACCTGCCGGAGACCGCCGGGCAGGTCACGCCGGTCGCGGCGATGGGTGACGCGCTGCTGGACCGGCTGGTACGCGCGGGCATCACGTTCCGCACACTGTCGGAGTGAGGTTGACCCTCGACCCGCTTGAGGTCACAGGATGGCGGCCGTGGAGAGCGAGCTTCGCAGCATCGGGGAACTGGCCCGGGTCAGCGGGTTGACGGTCAGCGCACTGCGGTTCTACGACCGTTCCGGCGTGCTGGCCCCGGCCCGGGTGGACCCGGTCACCGGCTACCGCTGGTACACCGAGGAGCAGGTGGACCCGGCCCGGCTGGTGGCCGGGCTGCGCCGGGTGGGGATGCCGCTGACCGGCATCGCCGAGGCGCTGCGGCACCGGCACCGGCCGGCCGAGGTGCACCGGCTGCTGGACGCGCATCTGCGCCGTCTGGAGGACGGCCTGGCCGACGCGCGTCGCGAACTCTCCCGGATCCGCAGCCTGATCGACCCGGAGGAGACCGTCGTGACCACCCGCCTCGTGCTGTCCCGCACCGACCTCGCCGCCGCCGTGGACGCCGTACGCTTCGCCGTCGGCACCGACCCCGACCTGCCGGTGCTGTCCGGCGTGCTGCTGGAGGTCGCCGCGGACGGGGTGCACCTGTTCGCCACCGACCGGTTCCGGCTGGCCGTGGCCCGGGTCGCCGGTACCGTCGACGGCCCGCCGGTGAGCGCGCTGCTGCCGGTGGCGTCGGTCGACGAGGTGCGCGCGTTGCTGGATCTCGACGGCGCCGACGCCGCCGAGGTCGTCGTGGCCGCCGACCGGGTGACGGTCACGGTGGCGGGCCGCCCGGTGGTCGCCGTCCCGCTGCCGTACGACTTCCCCGACTTCCGGCGGCTGCTGCGGGCGCAGCTCGGCGACGCACCCGCGTACCGGATCCCGTTCGACGGCGCGGCGCTGCGCGCGGCGCTCACCGCCGACGGCGTCCCGGTCTGCCACCGGGCGCACGAGGGCGTCGAGCACGAGGTGGTCGCGCTCGGCCTGGACGGCCGGGGCGAGCTGCGCCTGGTCGACCCGAACGGGGTGGGCGACGGCGCGGGTGGCCCGGATGCGCTTCGGGTGGCGGTGAACCGTGAGTACCTGCTGGACGCGCTGGGGTCCGGCGACGGCCAGCTCGTGCTGGAGCTGGACGGCCCGATCACCCCGCTGGCCGTGCGCCGGGCCGACGACGCGCACGCCTTCTCGGTCCTGATGCCGGTACGCCTCTGACCGACGCCGCGCGATCAGGTCCGCAGCGCGCCGGCCCCGGCACCGCACCGCGACAGGAATCGGTGACCATGAGTGACGGAACCGCCGCCCCCGGCCCTTCACCCCTCGCAGACTTTGCTCTGCAGCCATCCGCGCGACGCTGACGCTGCGTCGGTGGCTGCAGAGCAAAGTCGCCGGAGGGACATGTCCGCCGGAGAGCGGATCCGAGAGATTGACCAGTTCAGCGAACTGGCGAGCTGAGCCGGGGTGGCGCGGGCACCGGAGCAGCATCACGGAACGTGAGCAGAGCCGACCTGCGGCACCACCACCACGCACCGTCACCGGAAAGGGCCCCGCGGCGGCGGGCTGCGCGGGCCGGGCCGGACCGGTGGGGGCGCGACGGTAGCATCTGGAGGTCCCACCTGACTGCCTGGACGGAGGCGTACGAGCAGCATGCTCGACATGGAGTTGATCCGGAAGGATCGCGAGGCGGTGGCGACCGCGCTGGCGAAGCGTCTGGATCCCGCCGAGGTCACCCGGGCGCTGGACGACATCCAGCGGCTCGACCAGGAACGGCGCGCCCTGATCACGGAGATCGACGCCGAGCGGCAGCGCCGCAAGGCCGAGGCGCGCGCGTACGCGGAGGCGAAACGGTCCGGCGGCACGCCGCAACCGGTCGCCCCGGAGGCCGAGCGCAAGCAGCTCGCGGAGCTGGAGTCCCAGCTCGACGAGGTGCAGACCCGGCTCCGCTCGACGATGAGCGAGCTGCCGAACCTGCCCGCCGACGACGTGGTCGCCGGGGGCAAGGAGGCCAACCGGGTGGTGCGGACGTTCGGCGAGGCGCCGGCCATCGAGAAGGTACGCGACCACGTGGAGCTGAGCCGCGCGCTCGGCCTGGTCGACCACGAGCGGGGCGTGAAGCTCGGCGGCTCGGGCTTCTGGATGTACACCGGTCTGGGCGCCCGGCTGGAGTGGGCGCTGGTGAACTGGCTGATCGAGCAGAACATCCAGGCCGGTTACGAGTTCCTACTGCCGCCGCACCTGCTGCTGGAGAGCGCCGGGTTCGCCGCCGGGCAGTTCCCGAAGTTCCACGACGACGTCTACCACATCGACAAGCAGTCGTCCTCGCGCGGCCAGTTCCTGCTGCCGACGGCCGAGACGGCGATCCTCGGTGCGTACCAGGACGAGATCCTGGAGACCCCGAAGCTGCCGTTGAAGGCGTTCGCGTACACGCCGTGCTACCGGCGCGAGGCGGCCGGTTCGCACTCCGACGAGCGCGGCACGGTGCGCGGCCACCAGTTCAACAAGGTGGAGATCTTCCAGTTCACGCTGCCGGACCAGGCGGGCGCGGCGCTGGAGGCGATGGTCGGGCACGTCGAGGGCCTGGTCGGCAAGCTCGGTCTGCACTTCCAGACCAGCCTGCTGGCCGCCGGTGACTCCAGCGCCTCGATGAAGAAGACGCTCGACGTCGAGGTGTGGATGCCGAGCACCGGCAAGTACAAGGAGGTGTCGTCGGTCTCCTGGGCCGGCGACTACCAGGCCCGCCGGGCGGCGATCCGCTACCGCGAGCCGGGCGCGAAGCAGACCCGCTTCGTGCACACGCTCAACGGCTCGGCGCTCGCCACCAGCCGCCTGTTCCCGGCCATCCTGGAGCAGCACCAGCAGCCCGACGGCTCGGTCGTGGTCCCGGAGGTCCTGCGCGACAAGCTCGGCACCGACCGCCTCACCCCGCGCTGACCCGCTCCCCCGTCACCGTCCCCGCCCCTCCCCGCGAGTGGGGCGGGGCGGCGCGGGCCACCCCCGGTCATCCCCGGGCCAGCGTCTCGACCTGCCGGGTCAGCGCCTCGCCGTCGAGGAATCCTCTGTGGACGACCCGTCCGGTGCGGTCCAGGACGATGAACGTGCTCTGCTCGGCCACCTCGAACCGGCGCCACAGCGCGCCCGTCCGGTCGTCGATCTGAGTCGTGCCGCCCAGGTCGAACTCGGTGACGAACGACTTCATGGCCTTCTCCTCGCCGAGCCCGGCGACGCCGACGACGGCGACCGTGTCGCGGTAGGCCGGGGCGATCTCGGCCACCGTCCACGCCTGGCTGGCGCAGGTGGCGCACCAGGGTGCCCAGAACCAGAGCACCACCGGCCGCCCGGCGAGGGCGGCGGCGTCGAACGCCGTACCGTCGAGGGTCTTGCCGGTGAACGACAGCACGGCCGGCACCGCGGCCGGTGACGCGGACGTCGGCCCGGACGGGGACGCGACGGACGGGGACGCGACGGACGGGGACGCCGGGGCGACCGCTCCGGCCTGCGTCCCGGGCTCGGGTCCGGCGGCGCAGGCGGTCGCGGCGCCGAGGGCGAGCACTGCGGCGGCGGTCACACGAACGGCGGTACGCATCGGCGGCTCCTGGGTTCTACTCGGCCCGGACCAGGCGGAGCGCGAGTTCGGGACAGACCTTGACCGCCTTGAGCGCGCCCTCGCGCAGCCACGTCGGCACCGGGGTGGGCGGGAACGCGGGGTAGCCGTTGCCGTCGAGCCGGATGAAGTCCGGCACCACGTGCGCGCACAGCCCGTGGCCGTCGCAACGCGACCAGTCCAGGGTGAGCTTCTGCGGATTGGCGTCCGGCGCGCCGGGCAGGCCCATCGTGCCCTTGACCCGCTTGCCGCAGCCCTCGCCGGTGGCGTGCAGCCGCAGGTCGTCGGCGAACACCTCCATGGCGGACAGCGCGAACCGGGCGGTGCCGTCCGGGTGGCTGCACGCGCCGCGTCCCTTGACGTCGCCGGCCGCGGCCCGGACCAGTTCGACCGGGGCGCTGCCGGAGACCGCGAGGTCGACCGAGCGGGCCAGGTCGGGCAGGCCCATCTTGCACGGGCCGCACTGCCCGGCGGACTCGCCCGCGAGGTACCGCACGACCTGGGCGGCCTCGCCGAGCGGGCAGGTGTCGGCGCCGAGCGGCACGACGATGCCGGCGCCGAGCGTGCCGCCCACAGCGGTGAGTCCCTTGCGGGACACCTCGGCCCGCTCGGCGGCCGCCGCGGTGATCCACTTGCCGTGGTAGCCGCCCGTCAGGATGCCCGGGCCGGGCGGCACCTCGCACAGGTCGAGGACCTCGCGCAGCGGGGTGCCGGCGGCGCACTCCACCACTGCGGGGCGCTTCGCCGACCCGGTGACGGTGAGCAGCACGGTGCCCGGCTCGTCGTCGGTGCCGAGCGCGGCGTACTCGTACGGGCCGATCCGGGCCGCGACGGCGAGCTGGGCGTACGTCTCGGCGTTCGACAGCAGCGTGGGCAGCCCGCTGACGCCGGAGTCGCTGGACCGCTTCTTCGTGCCGGGCGGGATGTGCGGCAGTCCGTTGATGCCGTTGACGAGCGCGCCGCCCTCACCGGAGATGAACCGGTGCGGGACCGTGACGATGGTGGTGGGCACCGGCATCTGCCGTTCCTGCAACGCCTCGGTCAGCGAGGGCCGGCCCACGTCGTCGTCGGCCACCCCGATCACGATCTCCTCGGCGTCGAGCGCGAACGCGGCGAGCGCGGCGCCGTCCAGGACGAGGTGCGGGGCGCGGGTGAGCAGCACCTTGTCCTTCCAGCTCGCCGGCTCCCCCTCGGAGGCGTTGACGACCACCACGGCGCCGAGGTCCTGCCGCGCGCAGGACTCCAGCACGGCGCGCAGCTTACGGGCGAACGGGAAGCCGGCGCCGCCCTTGCCCTTGAGGTCGATCGCCTCGGCGAGGCGCAGCAGCGCCGCCGGTTCCATCGGGCCGATCGGACCGTGCACCTCCTCGTGGGCCGGCAGGTCGAGCCGGCCGAACTCGGCGAACCCGGCGGTCAGGCGGGGCTCGCCGATGCAGGCGACCGGCGGGACCGTCGTGCGGGTCACCGGGCCTCACCCCGCAGCCCGGCCCAGTACGCGCCGTCGACCGCGTCCGCGTCGGCCCGCTTGCGACGGCTGGACCGGCTCTCCTTGCCCGCGCGCATCGCCCGGCGGGAGGCGAGGTCGACGAGCGTCGGGGTGTCGTCGACGAACGCCTCGTCGGCGGCGTAACGGGCCGGCGGACGCCAGTAGTCCGGCTCCTCCGGCACCTCCTCCTCGTCCCGGTAGCGCCGGCCGGACCCGCTGAGCGGTTCCGCCGACAGCGGGATGCCGGAGATCGGTTCACCGGAGGCCGGGCGGGTCTCCCAGCGGCGCGGGCTGTCCCACGGCTCCTCCGGCTCGTCGGTCGCGCGCGGCGGCGCGGAGTAGCGGGCCACCTCGGCCGTGGTGGCGTACCGGCCGCTGTCCGGGGGTGCGGAGTGGCGACCACCGGTGTCCGGCGGCGCCGAGTGCCGGCCGGCGCTCTCCGGCGACGCCGCGTGGCGGGCGACCAGGTCCTCGTCGTCGCGGGACCGGCGGCTCACCCGCTCCTCGGTCCGGGACCGGCGGGTGACGCGTTCCTCGTCGTCGCGGCGACGGCGGCGGGACCGTTCGCCGTCGGTCCGGCGGGCGGGCGCGTCCGGCTCGGTGTCGGTCCGGCGGGCCGGAGCGTCCGGCTCGGCGTCGCGCCGCCGGGCGGCGGCGACGCGGACCGGCTCGCGCAGCGACCCGGGTTCCGGCACCACGGGTACGGCGAACCGCTCCGGATCGCGCCGCCGGGCGGTGCCGGCCGGTGCGGTCCAGGTGGCGGTCGCCTCGGCCCAGCGGCCCCGGCCGGTGCCGCCGTCCTCCTTGTCGGCGGCCTTCTTGCGGGTGAGCGCGGCGAACACGCCGGTACGCTCCTCGCCCTTGCCGGCCATCGCCTTGTTGAGCGCGACCGCCTGGTGCTGCTCGCGGCTGCGCTTGCCGAGGTGGACCGAGACTCGGACCAGCAGCGCCATCACCACGAGCACCACGCAGGCGAGGTAGCTCAGCACCACCCAGGCGGCGGCCGGACGGCCGGCGTTGAGGCCGTGCACCAGCGCGAACGGCCAGGACACGTACGCCATCGAGTGCAGCGCGCGCCAGAACCACTTCGGACCGACCCCGGCGAACCGGACCCGGATCAGGCCGGTCCAGAGCACGCCCACCATCAGCAGCGCGGCGACGGTGCCCAGCCCGACGTAGAGACCGCTGCCGCTGAGGAACGGCACCACCGCGTCGGTGGGCCCGGCCCGGCCGATCGCGACCTTGGTGATGACGTGGAAGACCAGTCCGGCCACGCCGAGCACGCCGGTGGCGCGGTGCGCCGACTGCAGCAGTACGCGGTGCCGGATGAGCAGCACCAGGCGGTCGGTGGCGAGCAGGCCCAGCATCACGGTGATGCTGAGCGAGACCAGGGCGACCACCCCGGCGAAGAACTCGGTGAAGAAGAATCCGTACGAGTACATGACGCCGCCGGCGCCGGCCAGCTCCAACCCGGCCCACCCGAGGCCGAGCGCGGAGGCGGTCAGTGCCACCATCGCGGACTTCGACATGGTCCGGGCACCTCGGCTGGTGCTGGTGGTCCGGACGGTCGTCGCCTTCTCGTTCTGCTGTGCCCGGGCCATCTGCTCCTCGATCGTCTCGCGGCGGCGCCCCCACCGGCCGACCCTGCTCCCACCTCAGGTACGGAGGGACGGCGCGGACGGATCACCTCCGGTGGCGAATTTCTCGGCCGGATTCTCGAACCGTCGGGAGCAGACGCGCGTGTAGCGCCTGACGCAACGACGGATGCCCATACGTTGACAGAGTTTGCAACAGGCTCGTAACCTTGCCGCAAAATTTCAGTCTGACTTGCAAGAAGTCGTCAGCTGACCACTCCCCCGCACCGCCACCGTCCCCCGACCCCAGGAGTACCGATGCTTCGACGTCGATGCCGATCGGCGCTTGTCGCCCTCGTCGCGTCCGCCGGCCTGCTCGTGCCCACCGTCGTCGCGGCTCCCCCGGCCGCCGCGGCGCCGTCCGGCACCAACAACGTCATCGCCAACCTCTTCGAGTGGAACTGGCCCTCGGTGGCCAGCGAGTGCACCAGCACGCTCGGCCCCAAGGGGTACGGCTACGTCCAGGTCTCCCCGCCCCAGGAGCATGTCCGGGGCAACCAGTGGTGGGTGGCCTACCAGCCGGTCAGCTACCGGATCGAGTCGCGTAAGGGCACCCGGGCGCAGTTCAGTTCCATGGTGAACACCTGCCACGCCGCCGGCGTGAAGGTCATCGTCGACACCGTGATCAACCACATGTCCGGCCAGGACGCGGGCGGCACAGGCTGGGCCGGCTCGTCGTACGGGCACTACAACTACCCCGGTATCTACCAGTCGCAGGACTTCCACTACTGCGGCCGCCCCGGCAACGAGATCAGTAACTACAACGACCGGTGGGAGGTGCAGAACTGCGAACTGGTCAACCTCTCCGACCTGAAGACCGAGTCGGACTACGTGCGGTCGCGGATCGCGGCGTACATGAACGACCTGCTCTCGCTCGGGGTGGACGGCTTCCGGCTGGACGCCAGCAAGCACATGCCGGCCGCCGACATCGCCGCCATCAAGAGCAAGCTCTCCCGCTCGGCGTACATCGTGCAGGAGGTCATCTACGGCGCGGGCGAGCCGATCGGCCCGGGTGAGTACACCGGTAACGGCGACGTGCACGAGTTCCGGTACGGCAAGGACCTGGCCCGGATGTTCAACAACGAGCGCCTGGCGTACCTGAAGAACTTCGGCGAGGCGTGGGGCTACCTGCCCAGCGGCACCGCTGCCGTGTTCGTCGACAACCACGACACCCAGCGCGACGTCAGCGGGGTGCTGACCTACCAGAACCGTGGCACCTACGCCCTGGCCAACGCCTTCATGCTGGCCTGGCCGTACGGCTCGAAGACGGTCCAGTCCAGCTACACCTTCAGCAGCCGCGACGCCGGCCCGCCCTCGGACGCCAACAACAAGACCAGGAACACCACCTGCTACTCCGGCTGGGAGTGCGAGCACCGTTGGCAGGTCATCGCCAACATGGTCGGCTTCCACAACGCCACGAAGGGCGCCGCGGTCGCCAACTGGTACGACAACGGCTACCAGCACATCGCGTTCAGCCGTACCGGCAAGGGCTACCTGACGATCAACGACGAGGACGGCGCGGTGAACGGCCGGTCGTACTACACCGGGCTGCCGGCGGGCCGCTACTGCGACGTCATCCACGGCACGTTCAGCAACGGCTCGTGCAGCGGGCCGGTGATCACCGTGGACTCGGGCGGCTGGTTCGCCGCGAACGTCCCCGCCCACGACGCGATCGCCATCCACGTCGGCGCGAAGCTGAGCTGAGCCACCCGGGCCGCAAAACCCCCGTACCCGTAGTGGCGGGTACGGGGGCTTCCGGTCGGTTACAGTATGTTTCGTGCTGTTCGACCGGTTCGCCACGCGCCGGCCTCCCGGCTGGCTGATCGCCGCGCTCGCCGTACCGCTGCTGCTCGTCACCGCGCTGCTGGTGGGCCGCGCGCTCACCGCCACGCCCGCGCGCCAGACCGCGCCGCCCGCCGCCGCGCCCCCGGCCACGACCGCCGCGCCGAGCCCGTCCCCGCAGGAGTCGGTGCCGCCCGCCGCGCCACCGCCGGACGACCTGCCGGTGGTCACCTACGACCCGGCACCGCGCGGCTTCCCGCCCGACCCGGACCCGGCCGACACCCGCCCGCTGAGCGAAGGGCTGCGCCCGAACCGGAACGTGGCCGCGTACGACGCACCCGGCGGCCGCCCGCTGGCCTTCCTCGCGCCGACCATCAGCGGCGTACGGCTGACAGTGCCGATCGTCGAACGCCGCGCCGGCTGGACGGCGGTGCTGCTGCCGTCGGCCAACCGCACCATCGCCTGGGTGCCGGCGGGCGGCTGGACCACAGTGGTGCTGCGCGACCAGATCCTGGTGGAGCGGCGCACCCACCGTCTCACCTGGAGCCGGGACGGGCGGGCGATGCGGTCCTGGCCGGTGAGCCTCGGCATGTCCGGCCAGCTCACCCCGCTCGGCCGCACCTTCGTGCTGGGCCGCACCCCGCCCCCGGAGGCCGTCTACGGCGGCGTCGACGTCTTCGCCCTCGGCGCGATCCCCGACGACCCGGACTCGGTGCCCCCCGGGCTGCGGGGAGCGCACATCGGACTGCACAGCTGGCACAACGACGACGCGCTCGGCAAGAACGTCACGAACGGCTGCATCCGGCTGACCCGCAGCGCCCAGCGCCTGCTGCTGGCCGAGGTGGAGCCGGGCACCGCCTTCGTGGTGGTCGACCGGCTCCCCTGACCGCCCGCGTCGCTGGCGAGCGGCATCCGCAGGCGTATATCATGACGCCGAGAACTTGATATCATCACCTCGTCCGCCTGCTGGACGAGGAGGCATGCCATGTCCCGCACCATTCTCGACGTCGACGACGAACTCCTGGCCGAGGCCGCCGAGATCCTCGGCACCGGCACCAAGAGGGCCACCGTCAACGCCGCACTTCAGGCAGTGGTCAACCGGGAGAAACGACGGGAGTTCGCCGACTGGCTCAAGAGCGGCGGCCTACCGGACCTCACCGACCCGCAGCAGGCGTCGAAGCCCGAAGCGGCATGACGCGGGAGCGCTACCTTCTCGACAAGTCTGCGCTGGCCAGGTGGCCGAAGCCCGCCGTGGCGCCGGTCCTAGACGAGTTGTCCGATCGCGGTCTGCTGGCGGTCTGCGGCGCCATTGAGATCGAGGTCGTACACAGCGCCCGCTCGGCCAAGGACGCAAAGCGCGCTCGATGGCTGCTCCGCGGTTTCGACTGGCTCGCCATGCCCGACGACGTTTGGAATCGTGCGATCGACGTCCAGGTGCAGGCGCTACACAAGGGCAACCACCGAGCGCTCTCGATGGCCGATCTGCTGATCGCCGCGACGGCCGAACGGCATGGCGTGACCGTTCTGCACTACGACGGTGACTTCGACCTGATCACTGCGATCACCGGCCAGCCGACGGCGTGGGTCGTCTCGGCCGGAAAGGCCGACTGACCGACTCCGGCCCTCGATGCCGGTTGGGGCCACCGGGAGCAGCGCCGAGGTGTCCAGGACAAGCCCGTTCACGCACCGGCCGCCCTGTCGCCCCCGAACTGGCGTAGCCACTCCATGTTCCGGTCGTGCTGCTCGTCGGTGATCGGCGGCTGTTGTGCCAGCCTCCGGCGGGCCCGCTCGACGTCCTCGTCGGTCACCGCATAACCGACGTTTTCGGCCACGGCTCGTGCATACCCCGCTTCCGGTGCGGCACGCGGGCGTCTGGCCCTGCTCCGGCGCATGCTCATCGCGGCCGGAACCGCCGGGAGCACTCACCGTCGTGTCCTGGCCAGAGCAGACACCGCCGCCCACCGGCCAGCAACCGGTCGCAGAACACCCAGTGGCGGACGTTCTGGTCGTCCTCCGCCGAGACGGTGGTGCCGCCGGGCTCGGTCTGCGGCAGGACGTGGGTCCAGTGCGCCACCACCCGGGCCAGCCGCTGAGCGGAGAGCAGGTCGTTGACGACGACCGGCAGGTGGATCACCCATCGCTCGGTCACCTGTCGTATCCCCGTTCGTTGCGGGCCTGAGCCTGCTCCGACTGCCAGCGGCGCAGCGCGTTCTTGATCCGGTCGGTCTCCCGGCGGCTCTGGCCCAGCGCGTCGTAGACGGCGGCCAGGTCACCGGCGACGCGGTCGAGGAACTCCCGCACGTCCTGCGGGTCGAGCCCGCGCCGGCCCAGCGGGGTCGTCCGGAAGCTCCGCTCGCGCACCTGCCAGGGACGCAGCGGGTGGTAGGCCGACGAGCGGTAGCAGGTCGATCCGAGGACCGACCGCTGGCGACGCCTGATACGCCGGAGGAAGACGCGCATGACAGAACCTGCCTCTCACCGTCGAGATCGAACCGTGGAAGAGTGGGCCCGCCGGCCCGCCCCGCACCGGCGGACCCACCCCGGCACCTGCCACCGCAGCCTTCGACCAGCAGTACGTCAGCAGGGCACACCGCGTGGGCCAGGTCGACACCGGTGACCCAGGCGATCCGCCCACTCACTCATCGCGGACCGAACTACACCCTTTGCGCAACTCCCGACTCGGGAGAATGTCATTGCGAAGTCCGTCCAGTTCCGCCACACTGACCGGCATGACTGGAAGCCCGACCGTCCGACGTCGACGCCTGGCCGCTGCCCTCCGTCGCCTCCGTGAGCAGACCGGCATGACCGCCGACCAGGCCGCCAAAGAGGTGGGCATCTCGAAGTCGGCGATCAGCCGCATCGAGAACGCCCAGGTGTCAGTCATGCCGCCGGTCGCCCGTGGACTCCTTGAGCTGTACGGCGTGGAGGGCGACGAGGTGGACGCGCTCGTCCAGGTCGCCCGCGACGCCCGCAAGCGCGGCTGGTGGCAGGCGTACGACGACGTGCTGCCGGACTGGTTCGAGGTCTACGTCGGGCTGGAGGCCGAGGCGTCCGAGATCCGGGCCTTCCAACCGCAGCTCATCCCGGGCCTACTCCAGACCGCCGACTACGCCCGCGCGGTCATCCGCGCCGAGCACCCGGACGCCCCGAGCGACGAGGTGGACCGGCGGGTGGAGTTGCGAATGCGCCGCCAAGACACCGAGACTCCGCCGAAGCTCTGGGTGGTACTGGACGAGGCAGCGCTACGGCGGCCGGTCGGCGGCGCGGAGCTGTTCGCGGCGCAGTTGCGGCGACTGGCCGAGGAGGCGGAACGGCCCGGCCGCACCATCCAGATCCTGACCTTCGGCGCGGGCGAGTACGGGTCGATGGGCAGCGCCTTCAGCGTGCTGACCTTCCCCGAGCCGGCCGATCCGGGGGTCGTCTACGTCGAGACACGTGCGGGTAGCCTCTATCTCGAAGGCCAACAGGTCAGGGAGTACAGCCGCGTCTTCGAGCATCTGGTCGCCACGGCGGCCGGCGCCCGCGAGTCGCGCGACCTGATCCTGGGGGCGATCGACGAGCTATGAGGGGACGGCGCGGGTGGAAGAGGCCAACCAGGCGACGGTGACCTGGCGCAAGAGCACCCGCAGCAACGGTTCCGGCGACTGCGTCGAGGTCGCCGACGGCCTGCCCGGCGTGGTCGGGCTACGCGACAGCAAGGACCCCGCCGGTCCGGCCCTCGCGTTCCAGCCGAGCAGTTGGGCCGCCTTCATCCGGGCCGTCAAAGACGAGACGCTGAGCCGCTGACCGGTTGCGCGCCGGCACTGGAGCGGCCGGGTCGGCGTGCTGACAGTGTGCTGCGCTTTTCCGGTGAACAACCCGGCTACCGTGCCCTCCATGAGCCCCTCGCACGAATTCAGCGTCGATGATGTCGACGCGGCGATCGACTTCGTATTAGTACGGCGATGAACTGGTCCACGGTCTTCGTGCCGTGCGCTACCACGGCTCGGACTTTGCGGTTCGCGGGGGCCAGGTGGAGCACCGACTCGTCACCGGGTCCCCCGCAGTGGTGACGCCGGGCAGGCGGCGGCACCGCACGGTTACCAGGCGACCGGGCCGGCCTTGTCGAAGAAGCCGCCGGTCGGTCCGTCGGCACCGATGGAGGCCATGCGGACGATGATCTCCGCGCCTTCTTCGACGGTTTGGGTACCTTGGTGGCCGTTGAGGTCGGTGGCGGTGTAGCCGGGATCGACGGCATTGAATCGGATGGCGGGGTACGCCTTGGCGTACTGCGAGGTGACCATGACCAGCGCGGTCTTGGAGGAGTTATAGTCCAGCGCTGTCACCCGGAACTCCACCCGGCTGGGATCGGTGGTCGCCGCTACAGAGCCCAGACCGCTGCTGACGTTGACGACGACCGGGGCGTCGCCTGCTTCCAGCAATGGCAGGAAGGCGTGCGTGACGCGTACGACGCCGAAGACGTTCGTGTCGTACGTGGTCATCATGTCGGCCGCGGTGACGTCGCCGATCCGGCCAAGCTTGCGCGCGCCTGCGATCCCGGCGTTGTTCACCAGGACGTCGAGCCGGCCGGCGTCTGCGCGGACGATTTCGGCGGCGGCCTTGACGGAATCCTCATCGGTGACGTCGAGCTGCACGAAGCGGGCGCCGAGCCGCGTTGCCGCCTCTCGGCCGCGGTGGGCATCGCGTGCCCCGACGTAGACGGCGTGCCCGGCCTCAATCAGGCGGCGGGCCGTCTCGAAGCCGAGGCCCTTGTTCGCTCCGGTGATCAGTGCGGTGGTCATGGGTGTTCACTCCGGTGCTCGGTGGGGTTATGACGCCTTCACCCTCCTCGTACTGCGGACGGACAGACAGTGCCCGCCGTTGCCTGTGGACTGCCAGTACCAGGCTGTCCGAGCGGGGCGAGCGGCATACTGAGGCCGTGAGCGGATCCAGGGAACTGGGCAGGACGCTGCGTGGCTGGCGCGACCGTACGGCCCCCGCCGCGGTGGGAATCCCCACGGGCGGACTCCGCCGGGCCGCCGGGCTGCGACGTGAGGAACTGGCGCAGCTTGCCAGCCTCTCGGTGGACTACATCATCCGCCTGGAACAGGGCCGGGCTACCTCCCCGTCGGCACAGGTGCTGTCCGCGCTGACCCGTGCCCTGCGGCTGTCGGCGGCCGAGCGCGAACACCTGTATCTCCTCGCGGGCCAATCGGCACCGGGCCCCGGACAGGTCTCGGCACACATCCCACCAGGGGTCCGAAGGTTGCTCGATCAGCTGGACGGCGCACCGCTGAGCGTCTATGACGCGGCCTGGAACCTGATCCTGTGGAACCCGTTGTGGACCGCCCTGTTCGGGGACGCGTCCGCGCTGCGGGGACGCGAGCGCAACATCACCTGGCGGCACTTCGCCGGTCTGGCGAGCCGGATCAGCCACACCCCCGAGCAGGAGGCCCGGTTCGAGGCGGCGCTGGTCGCCGATCTCAGGGCGGCGACCGCCCGCTACCCCACCGATGTCAGCCTGCGCTCTCTGATCAAGGACCTACGGCGCGTCAGTACCGACTTCGCCAGCCTGTGGGAGAGGGGGATCGTGGGCGTCCACGAGACGCACACCAAGACCGTGCACCACCCCGAAGTTGGAACATTCATCCTCGACTGCGACCTGTTCACAGCTCCCGGCTGCGACCTGCGCATCGTCGCCTATACCGCGGCTCCCGGTAGCGACGCCGCCGATCGGCTCAAGCTCCTCAGCGTCCTCGGCACCCAGGCGCTGACCGAAACTAGCATCCCGGGATAGCAGTGGGGGCGCACCTGCCCCCACGGCCCGCCGCTCGGCGCACCAACGGGGCTGTCCCGCATCTGGCAGGGGTTTTCGGGGGGTAGGCGGGGGCAGGGCCGAACGAAAGAGTCCCGCCACCGCCCGCGTGGTCTAAGAGGCTATCTCGGGCATCGGAGATCGGGAGTTCGGCGGCGGGCTCGCTCATGTCCCGATCGTACAAACTCGTACGACTTGTACAAGTGCAAAGTGCCGCCTGCCGGCTCTGGTGTGCGGATGGGTCCGCCGGGTATGACGGAAACATGAGGGCGAGTTTCCGGCTGGGTCGAATCGCCGGCGTACCGGTCGGTGTCAACTGGAGTGTCCTGGTCATCTTCGTGCTGATCGCGTGGGCGCTGTCGGCCAGCCTGTTCCCGGCCTCGTACCCCGGTCACTCCCCCGTCGCCTACGTCGCGGCCGGCCTGGCCGCCGCCGTGGTCTTCTTCCTCGGTCTGCTCGCCCACGAGGTGGCGCACGCGGTGGTCGCCAAGCGCAACGGCATCGAGGTCGAGGGCATCACGCTGTGGCTGTTCGGTGGCGTCGCCGAGCTGAAGGGCGAGGCGAGGAACCCGGGCGCCGAGCTGCGGATCGCCGGGGTCGGCCCGCTGGTCAGCCTGATCATCGGCGTGGTCTTCGCCGCGATCGCGGTGGCGGTCGCGGTGACGGCCGGGGACGGCCTGCTGCTCGGGGCGCTGTCCTGGCTGGCGGGCATCAACGTGCTGCTGGCGGTCTTCAACGTGCTCCCCGCCGCCCCGCTGGACGGCGGGCGGCTGCTGCGCGCGGCGGTCTGGAAGTTCACCGGCGACCGGACGAAGGCGTCGGTGGTGGCGGCCCGCGCGGGCTGGGTGCTCGGTGTCGTGCTGATCGGACTCGGGCTGTGGCGCTTCCTGAGCGGCGCCGGGTTCGGCGGGCTGTGGCTGGCGCTGATCGGCTGGTTCCTGCTCGGCGCGGCCGGCCAGGAGGAGCGCGCCGCCCGGATGGGCGACGCGCTGCGCGGCGTCCGGGTGGGCGACGTGATGACGCCGCAGCCGCAGACCGCGTCCGGCGACCTCACGGTGGCCGACTTCGTCGACCACTACCTGTTCGCGTACCGGCACTCGGCGCTGCCGCTCACCGACGCCGGCAGGCCGATCGGTCTGGTCACGCTCGATCGGGTACGCGGCATCACGGCGGACCGCCGCGCGTCGACCACGCTGGCCGAGGTGTCCTGCCGGGCCGACGAACTGGTGCTCGCCCGCCCGGAGGAGCAACTCACCGACCTGCTCCCCCGGCTCAACGAGTGCACCGACGGCCGGGCCCTCGTGGTGGTCGACGACCAGTTGGTCGGCATCGTCTCGCCCAGCGACATCAGCCGGGCGGTCCAGCGCGGCAGCCTGCGCCAGCAGATGCCGGCCGGGCGCTGAGCCAGTCCCGAGGAAAGCCGGCTCAGTCCCGGGGGAAGTAGCGGTCCAGCTCGGCGGTGCGAAACTTCCCCTTCGGGTCGAACTCGCGCAGCAGTGCGGCGAAGTCGGCGTGCCGGGGGTACGCGGCGGCGGGATCGCGCTCGAACAGCTTGCCCCAGTGCGGGCGCGGCGCGAACGGGGCGAGCCGCTCCTCCACCTCGGCCAGCACCGGCGCGACAGCCACCGGGTCACCGACCCAGGTGAAGTGCAGCGCCAGCGATTCGCGCCGGAAGTTCGGGCTGAGCCACAGCTCGTCGGCGGCGACCGTACGCAGCTCGCAGATCTGGAGCACGGCGGCGATGCGGTCGGCGACCGGATCGAGCGCGGCGAGCGCCGCCGCCGCGTCGCCGCGGGCCACGTGCCACTCGGACTGCAACTCGTCACCGCTGCTGGGGGTGAAGCCGAGCCGGAAGTGCGGCAGCCGCTCGTGCCACGGCCCCGGCTCGCCGAGCTGCGCGGTGCAGTGCTCCGGTGACATGCCGGGCACCGGGTGCCGGGGCGAGTCGGCGGCCACCGTGTCCAGCCAGTCGGCGGGCGGCGGCGCCTCGTCGGCGTACTGCTTCAGCCACACCTGGTCGAAGCGCTCCGACCGCCACGAGGTGAAGACGCTGACGCTGTACGCGGCGTCGAGCGCCTCGTCCAGCGCCGCGCGGGGCAGACCGAGACGGACGTACTGCCGGATCTCGTACGTGGGCACCACGTCGAGCGTGAGCCGGGTGACCACGCCCAGCGCGCCCAGGTTGACCACCAGCCCGGCGAACCGCCCGTCGCTGCGGTCGACGGTGATCAGGTCGCCGTCGGCGGTGACCAGTTCCAGCGCGGCGACGGCGGCGGCGAGGTTGCGGTTCCGCGCGCCGGAGCCGTGGGTGGCGGTGGCGACCGAGCCGGCCACCGAGATGTGCGGCAGCGAGGCGAGGTTCGCCAGCGCGTACCCCTGGGCCTGGAGCGCGGTGGCCAGGTCGCCGTAGCGCAGACCGGCCGCGACGGTGACTGTGCCGCGGTCCGGGTCGAGCGCGACGGCGGGCGGCAGGCCGTCCAGCGCGACCTGTGTGCCGGTGGTGTCGCCGAGCCGGTTGAACGAGTGGCCGGTGCCGACGGCCCGGACCAGGTCGGTCTCCGCGACCAGCCGGCGCAGCTCGTCGGCCGAGGTCGGCCGCGATCGGGTACGCGCCGACCAGCTCACGTTTCCGGCCCAGTTGGTGTGAGTCATGCGCTGCATCATGCGCCATCATGCGCCGGCAGGGTTGCCCCGGCCACTCGGCGGGAATCCTGGCGGGATGAGCAGCTACCGCGACCCGAGCCTCCGCGGCGACGTGTACCCGTCGGAGGAGGAGATCGACCCGACCGGCGTGGGGCCCGTCGCCACCGCGCCGGTGCCGGGGCCCACGCCGGAGCCCGAGCCGGACCCGGTGCCCCACCCGGGGCCGCCGCCCCGCCAGGCGTCCGGCCGGTCGATAGTGACCCGGCACCTGGACGGTTCCGTCGAGCTGGTGACCGACCTGGACGGCGACGGTGTGGCCGACGTGGTGCAGGTCGACCTGGACGGCGACGGTGTGCCTGACGTGACGTACCTGGACAGCGACCGCGACGGTCGCCTCGACACCGTCCGCCGCGCAACCCCACGCTGACGCCCCGCCGCTACCGTTCCATACCAAGATCTCGCCGGACGGCGGGCGGCGGCGGGTCAGACCTGGGGCATCACCTCGGCGGCCACCAGCTCCACGTGGTCCAGGTCGGTAAGGTCGAGCACCTGGAGGTAGGCGCGCGAGCTGCCGGCCTCGGCGTACCGGCCGAGCGTGTCGACCACCTCGGCGGGCGTGCCGGCGGCGCCGTTGGCGCGCAGCTCGGCCGGGTCACGGCCGATCGCCTCGGCACGGCGCCTCACCTCGGCCTCGTTGCGTCCGCAGCAGAGCACGAGCGCGTTGGACCAGGTCATCGTGGACGGGTCACGGCCGATCCCGGCGCAGGCGTCCCGCACCCGCCCGAACTGCGCGACGGTGTCCTCGACGGAGGCGAACGGCAGGTTGAACTCGTCGGCGTACCGGGCGGCCAGGCGGGGCGTGCGCTTCGGGCCCATGCCGCCGAGCAGGATCGGCGGGCGGGGGCGCTGCACCGGCTTGGGCAGCGCCGGTGAGTCGCTGACCGGGTAGTACGTGCCGGAAAAGTCGAACGTGGAGCCCTCCGGGGTCGACCAGAGCCCGGTGATGACCGCGAGCTGCTCCTCCAGCCGGTCGAACCGCTCCCCCAGCGGCGGGAACGGGATGCCGTACGCGGTGTGCTCCTCGGCGTACCAGCCGGTGCCGATGCCCAGCTCGACCCGGCCGCCGCTCATCTGGTCGACCTGCGCCACGGTGATCGCCAACGGGCCGGGCAGCCGGAACGTGGCGGCGCTCATCAGCGTGCCGAGCCGGATCCGGGTGGTGTCGCGGGCGAGCCCGGCGAGCGTGGTCCAGGCGTCGGTCGGGCCGGGATCTCCGCCCACCGAACCCATCTTCAGGTAGTGGTCGGAGCGGAAGAACGCGGCGAAGCCGGTCTCCTCCGCGCGGCGGGCCACGGCAAGGAGCTGGTCGTATATGGCCCCCTGCTGGGGCTCGGTGAAGATCCGCAGTTCCATCCCCCGAGCATATGGAGCCGGCCGTGCCGGGGCAGCGCGACCTGTCATCACCTGCCAGGCGGATGACCGCTGAGGCATATCGCAGCCGCATGCTCGACCGGCTGCGCCGGGCGGAGAGCAGCGTGGGCGAGCTGGTGGACGCGCTGGGCACGACCCGCCGCCCTATGCGTCGAGGTGGTCGGCGGGCGCGGTCTGCAGCAGCCGGCGTTGCCGCGGCATCCGACTCGTCACCCCGTCCGGCGGCGCAGCCAGCCCGCGGCGCCCCCGACGAGCGTCGTACCGATGGTCGTGCCGATCGCCACCAGCGCCGCCCCCACCGCCCACAGGCCGCTGTCGTCGGTCGACGCCGCGTGCACCGCCCACGGCACGGTGAACGCCACAGTCATCACGATCGCCACCAGCCAGATGTTCAACCACCAGCCGGCGACCGCGGCGAGCGCACCCAGGGTCAGCACCGCGGCGGCGACCTGCCAGACCGCGTACGGCCCGCTCGTCGCGCCGGTCTCCGGGTCCACGGTCCAGCCGGCCTCCCAGCTCAGCCAGGCCGCCCAGGCACCGGCTGTGGCCAGCGCCAGGAGCAGACCGCCGAGCAGCGTACGTCTCGTCGTCACACCGGAAATCCTTCCCGGCGGCAGCGGGTGGATGCCTGAGCATCCGTACTCGATTTCCGGCCCGGGGTGGCAAGATCGTGGGCGTGACGAGTGTGTCCCGCCCGCTGCCGCGGCTGGTGCCGGCGGAGGCGTTCGCGGACGTCCCCGCGGACCGGCTCCTGGCGGTGCTGGAGGCGGTCACGATGGTCCTCACGCTCCCCCACCACGCCGCCAGGCGGGTGGACGCGCTCGTGGTGCCCACCGGCCAGGGCGAGGACTGGCGGCTCACCGACGCGATCGGCGTCTGGGAGAGCGGCCCGGCACTGCGGCACCTGCTGGTGGCCAACACCGATCCCGCCGAGCGGACCTACCGCCCGCTCACGCTCGACCGGCTGCGCGGTCTCGGCCTGCGCCGGACCGACGGGGTCGTGCTCCAGACCGAGCCGATCACCGGAACCGGCCGGCAGGCCGCGTGGATCGTGGAGCGGGTGCGAGCGCTGGGCATCGGCAGCGCCGCGCTCGTCGTCTCGCCGTACCACCTGGTCCGGGTCTACCTCACCGTGCTGCGGGCCTGCGACGACGCCGGTGTGCGGCTCCCGATGGTCCCGCTGCCCGTAGCCGTCGCACCGGACGCCCCGGTGCCGGAGACCGGCGCGGCCGGGTACGACCTGGTGGCCGGCGAGGTCAGCCGGCTGCTGCGCTATCCCGGCCAGGGTTGGATCGCCACCCCCGAACGGCTGCGCGACTACCTGAGCTGGCTCTGGGCCGAGCACCGCCCGCTACTCACCGGCGCGTGAGCTGGTACGCGGACGGGATCTCAGCGGAACGGCACGGCGACCGCGAACGGCGCAACGCCGCAGGTCGGGGCGGCCTAAGCGGCGGGGATCCGGACCGTGAGCACCCGGGTGAGGACGCGGAAGCCGGCCGCGTCGTACATGCGGCGGGCCGGGTTGCCGTCGGCCACCGACAGGCCGACGGACGGCAGGCCGACCTCCCGCGCGCCGCGCAACGCGTGGACGAGCAACGCCCGGCCGAACCCACGGCGCTGCGCGCGGGGCGCGACGCCCAGGTTGAGGATCCAGACGCAGTCGTCGTCGGTCCACGGCACCGGCCCGGCGCACAGCACGTGCCCGGCGCTGCGGCCGTCCCTGTCGACCAGCCGGGCCGACGCCGGCACCAGGGGCGGGACCGGCTCGCCGATGTCGAACATCGCCCGTACCTCGTCGGTGTCACCGGGCTGCCAGCGGCCGTCCGGGTGGTCCGGGCCGTACGCCGCGTCCAGCCCTGCGGCGAGGTCGTCGTCCCAGCCGGGGGCGCCGAGCGACCAGCCGTCCGGCAGCGCCACCGGTGCCGGTACGTCGGTCAGGTCGTGCCGCATGTCCGTGGCGGCCCGGTCCAGCTTCAGGCCATCGGCCACCAGCGCCGCCGCCAGCGCCTCGTCCGGCGTCTCCAGCCGGTGCCCGGCGAGGTCACGCCGCACCTGGGCGACGAGCCGGGTGAGCGGTGCCTCGGGCAGCGGCCGAACCTCGGCCGCGACCGCCGTGCCGTCGTCGTCCCGCAGCCGCATCCGGGCCAGCGGGGTGTCGTCGTCGCCGAGCAGCAGGACATCGGCGGGGTCTTCGGCGTGAGGGCGTACCGGCATTCGCGGCAGCGTACCGGGCGCGCCCCGGTCCCGCGTCCCGGTTTCGCTTCCCGTCCATCGTGGAGTTGTGGCGTCCGTATCGCCCCGCTCGGGGGCATTCGTTCACCGCCACGACGCCGAGGTCGACGAGCACACTTGTGGGCCGTGGGACCTATGGTCGGAGGGTGGACAGGATCGATCGGGGCGGGCGGACGATCGCCGCCACTCCGGCGGCAGACGGCCGTATTCCAGGCTGACGACCCGGCGTACGCGGGCACCATGACCATGACCTGGCTCGACGACCGGTCGGGTCGGCAACGCGACGGCACGGCTGATGCGCCAGCGCACCCTCGTCGACTTCGCCACCGCCTGGATGGCCACGAACCGCGCGCACTGACCGCGCCCGCGCGGGGCTCTTCGTCGTCTTGGAGTTGTGGCGCCTCGAATGTCCTGCCCGCGGCTTCTGCGAGGCGCACAACTTCAAGATCAATCCTGCGAGGGCGATGGACGTGGGGCGTTCAGTCCGGCGGCTCGGGGGCGAAGGGGTTACGGCGGGGCTGGCGTAGTTCCCACTCCGCCGGGCAGAGGTGGGTCCACGCGGCTCCCGTCACCGATCTGCGATCGGGCAGCTCGTCACCCCAGGCCGGCAGGCGGTTCTCGACCTGCCGGACATAGCGCTCGTAGACGACCAGCTCGCGGTACTCCGGATCGTGCCGCCAGAGCGCGTACGGCTGCTCGCGCAACCAGTCACACGCCGCGTCGCCCTCGGCGACCAGGTCAGTGCTGGGCGGCAGCACCGCCAGCGGCCGGTCGTTCCGCCGGTCGCCGTACTGCTTCAGGTGCGCCAGGTATCCGCTCTCGCTCCGCGGGTGGGCCACGTGGACGCCGACGACCGTCACCGGGACGGCGAGCAACGCGGTCACGGCCAGTGCCGACATCACCCAGAGGCGTCTGTTCACGCGGCAACCATAGGTCGCCGCGCATCTCTCCGCCGCCCCCCTGGCAGCGGCGAGCCCCGCCTACGATCCTGCGCATGAACTCGCCGCGCCTGCGCCTCCTCTGCTGCCTCGCAGTGCCGCTCCTGGCAGCCTGCGGCACCGGACCATCGGAGGTGGCGGCAGCGCCGCCGACGTACACCTGTTGTGAGGCCCTGGACGTCGACCGGCCGTATCAGCCGGGCCAGACCCTGACCGTCCACTGGACGGTCGAGTTCCCGGACGAGCGGAGTTCCACCTCGCCGCAGGTCGAGTTGGCCGCACGGCTGACGGGTCCGTACGGCACGGTGGACGACCTCAAGGCCGCTTCGACGGTTCCGGGACTGGTCACCTTCGAAGCCGCGCCGGTGCGGCCGGTCGGCGCACCCGGCGAACGCCCCGTCAGCACGATCGCGATCGGTGCCGATGCCGAGCCGGGCTTCTACGACCTGACCACCTCAGTGATCGGCGACGGAAACACCACGACCAGTGGCAGCAGCATCGTCCAGGTCACGCCGAAAGTCTGATCGCCGGGAACGTGCTGGCGACCGGGAACCATCGGCGTGATCAGGTTGCGAGACGAGGCAGAGGTAGACGACCTCCTTCTCAGGGCCGAGCGGCGAGCGTTCGACCGTGGGCACCTTCCCGCCGAACTCGCGGAGACGGCACCCGCAGCATCGCCGCTGGCAGGGAAAGCAACAGCTCGCCGTACGGGCTGATGCCGCGGCGTTCGGGGCTGTCATCGGCAAGTTCTTGCCGGATCGATCGCAGGCCGCACACCGACGGATCCCGTCGCTCAACGGCCTCCAGGAGCGGGGATCTCTCGCGGCGGTCCCGGCTCCGCCCGGCACCAACCGCCTCGGAACTCGACTCCCGGGACGTTCTCGATGAGGCGGCTGATGTCCGCTACCGCCCCGAGCGAGTCAGCGATGCTGCCGCGCAGCTCTCCGGCCGCCGATTCGAAGTCGTCGTCTTCCGCAGACCAGTCGACATCTGCATCTCGCAGTTCGTCGACAGCGTGATCGGCAAGAGCCTCGGCATCGGTCACCAGGACGTCGACCCTGCAGTACAGGTGCAGAGCAAGCGGCGCCGCCACATGAGCGTTCTCCATCCGGCAAGCATGCCCGGCCGGTCCAGCCGGCTGATGGCCGCCACCGCGCCCGCCGTGTACCGTCACGCTTCCGCAAGATCGCGAAATGGGATACGACGTGACGGTACGACGGCTCGGACTCTGCGGTTGCTGTGACGCTGCTCACCGCCTCGGCGTGTGGTCAACCCCCCGGCCCTCGGAAACCCGCGGTCCTCGACGACCCCCGCGGCGCCACCCATCGAATTATCTATCTAGGGTGATGCGATGACCGCCAGGCCCGTGACGACGGTACTGTTCGACTTCGCCTGGACTCTGTTCGCCCGGAACTCGGAGCGCTGGGTGGGCAACGCGGCGGCATCGATCGGCCGGACACTGACTGCCGGCGAGGCGCACCGCATTGCTCGCGACTTCGCGGAACTGTTGCGGAAGACGGCCACGGATCCGGCTCACATCGCCCGAGATCTGGATCCGCGAGTCTGGGATCGGGCGATCCTCACCGTGTTGGAGCAGATCCCGGGGGTGGACCAGCGGCTGGCATCGATCTTGCACGAGACACACGCCGAAGCGATCGAGCCGTACGCCGACACCGTCGCCACCCTGTCCGCATTGCGTGACAGCGGTGTTCGCATCGGCGTCGTCAGCAACGTCGGCTGGGACATCCGCGAATGCTTTGCGCGGCACGGACTCGACGGCTATGTCGACGCGTTCGTACTGTCCTACGAGGTCGGCTTCGTCAAACCGGACCCTCGGATCTGGGGCACCGCCCTCGACGCCCTCCATGCCGTACCGGGCCAGACCCTGATGGTCGGTGATCATCCCACCGGCGACGGCGGATCGGTTTCCGCCGGCATACCAGCGCTGATCCTGCCGATGGTGAATTCACCCGCCCAGAACCGCGGCTTCGAGTACGTGCTCAGGCTTGCCCAGGTTGCGTCCGGACAGGTCTGACGTCCGAAGGACAGTACCTGTTTGCCTGGCCAGGAGCCGAACCTGCGGCCTTGGGATCCCAAAGGAGATCACGGATGGCTGATCAGGTGGCAGCGCACCTGGTCAGCCCGTCTGTCGTTGTCGGGTGTTGTCGGCGTCAGTCGGTGGTCTTGGCTGTACGACCGGCTGTACAGCACAACCGTCACAGGCTGTCCGAACCGATGCGGCTACCAGTACGTCAGGCGGAACACGTCTCGGGCAACCAGGCCGCCCGGCGGCCGCAACGGGTCGTAGCCGTCACCGAAATACCCCGCTCGCTGATGAGCACGGAGAACGAGACTATGGCCGACTAACACCAGGATGACGCCAACGGCAGCCATCGTCGCCGCCCCCTGTGGGGACATCAGCCGCACCCCCGCCGCCCGGAACGGCCACGGAAAAACAGCCAAGACGATCGCCAAACGGCAGATCCAGATTCCCGCGCGGTAGGGAGAAGCCGTGGGTCGGACTCGCGGGCCTGACGCCTCGGTGCGGACCGAGAGCGTCGGACCGGACCTCGACGCGATCAGCCCGGGTCGCCACCAACGTGATGAACAGGAAAAACCCACCTCGCCACGATCACCGGTGATCCGCTCCCGCTACGCCCGCGCCGCTCCTGAGCCTGATCGACAGTTCAGGGCCAGACGTCGGACCATGTGACGAGGAGCCTCGGCAGACTTGTACAATTTGTTGTACGTAACGTTTGGAGGCGGCAGCATGCGCACCGTTCCCTACTCAGAGGTCCGGCAGAACCTGGCCAAGATGCTCGACCATGTCGTGGACGACGCCGAGGAAGTGGTGGTCACCCGTTCCGGCCGGGAGGCCGCGGTCATCATCTCGCTGCGCGAGTACGAGTCGTTGAAGGAGACGGCCTACCTGATGGCCAGCCCCGCCAACGCCCGCCGTCTGAATGAAGCCGTCGAAGAGCTGCGTAACGGGGGTGGGGAGATGCACGACCTGATCGACCCCGACGCCAGTTCAGGCGAGGCATCGGCAGCGTGAAGGTCCAGTTCGCCGGCCGAGGCTGGGAAGACTATCTGACCTGGCAACGAGATCGCCAGATGCTCAAACGAGTGAACGCCTTGATCGAGGACATCCGACGCAACGGCCACCAGGGCATCGGCAAACCGGAGCAGCTCCGCGGAAACTGGGCGGGATTCTGGTCGAGACGCATCGACCAGG
>NZ_KB895840.1:0-130649 GCF_000374985.1 Micromonospora sp. CNB394
CCGGCCGCTGTTCCAGGCGCCCTCGATCGAGTCGATGTAGTAGAACGACTGGTGCGCGGAGGTCTCGTGGCGGATCGAGTCGAAGATGTAGAACTCCGCCTCCGCGCCGAAGTACGCGGTGTCCGCGATACCGCTCGCCGCCAGGTACGCCTCGGCCTTCTTCGCCACGTTGCGCGGATCCCGCGAGTACGCCTCACGGGTGAACGGGTCGTGCACGAAGAAGTTCAACGCCAGCGTCTTCTGCGCCCGGAACGGGTCCACGAACGCGGTCGCCACGTCCGGCAGCAGCAGCATGTCCGACTCGTGGATCGACTGGAAGCCGCGGATCGAGGATCCGTCGAAGGCGAGGCCGTCGGTGAAGACACTGTCGTCGAACGACTCGACCGGCAGGTTGAAGTGCTGCATCACGCCGGGCAGGTCACAGAAACGTACGTCGACGAACTTCACGTCCTCGTCAGTGAGGTATCGCAGGAGTTCCTCGGAATTGGCGAACACACGTCCTCCTGGCAGGCGTCGTTGATCCTGGCCACGTCCCGTGGCCGGACCGCCCGGGGACGTGGCCCGTACCGCCACCGTACGACGGCTCGCCGTGCCCGGCTCGGCAACCGCCCATCCGGGTTTCCTTCGCCACAGGCCGGGTAGTCGCCGTACCCGGCGGACCGCCCGGGACACGACGCGGCGGGAGGTTGGCATGGTGGGCGCTCCGCGACTGACCGGTGGACGCTGAGATGTGCGGGATCAGCGGTGAGGCCAGGTTTGACGGGGCCGCCCCCGACGCCGCCGCGGTGACCCGGATGACCGCGGCCATGCGGTCGCGCGGCCCGGACGGCGAGGGCGCGTGGAGTGACGGCTGGATCACGCTCGGGCACCGCCGGCTCACCGTGATCGACCTGTCCGCGGCCGGCGCCCAGCCGATGGTCCGCGACGACCTCGGCCTGGCCCTGGTCTTCAACGGGTGCGTCTACAACTACCCGCAGTTGCGCGACGAACTTCGTGCGGCCGGGCACACCTTCCACAGCACCAGCGACACCGAGGTGATCCTGGTGGCGTACGCGCATTGGGGGGAGCGGTTCGTCGACCACCTGGTCGGCATGTTCGCGGTGGCCCTGGTGGACCGGCGGCGCCGCCGCCTCGTGCTGGCCCGCGACCGGCTCGGCATCAAGCCGCTCTACCTCGCCGAGTCGCCCGGCCGGCTCCGGTTCGCCTCGACGCTGCCGGCGCTGCTGGCCGGCGGCGACGTCGACACCGGCATCGACCCGGTCGCGCTGCACCACTACCTGTCCTGGCACTCGATCGTGCCGGCGCCGCGCACGATCCTGCGCGGGATCCGCAAGCTGCCCCCGGCCACCGTCCGGGTGGTCGAGGCCGACGGGCGCAGCCGCGAGCGCGTCTACTGGCGGCCCGAGTACCGGCGCGACCCGGCCCACGACGGCATGGACGCGGCCGACTGGCGGGCCGCCGTCGGGGACGCGCTGCGCACCGCCGTGCGCCGCCGGCTGGTCGCGGACGTGCCGGTCGGGGTGCTGCTCTCCGGCGGGCTCGACTCCAGCATGATCGTGGCGCTGCTCGACGGCGCCGGACAGCACCACCTCCAGACGTTCAGCATCGGCTTCGACAGCCGCGGCGACGAGACCGGCGACGAGTTCCGCTACTCCGACCTGGTCGCCCGCACGTTCGGCACCGACCACCACCGCATCCGGCTCGCCGACGGCGATCTCGGCCCGGCCGTACGCGCCACCGTGGCGGCCATGACCGAACCGATGGGCAGCCACGACGTGGTGGCGTTCCACCTGCTCGCCGAGCAGGTCGCCCGGCACGTGAAGGTGGCGCAGTCCGGCCAGGGCGCCGACGAGGTGTTCGCCGGCTACGGCTACCACCACCGCCTGGCCCGCGCGAACCGTGAGGACGCGGCGGCCGAGTTCACCGCCGCGTTCTTCGACCGTGACCACGCCGAGCTGACCGAGGTAGTCGAACCGGCGTACGCCTGCGCCGGTGACGCCAGCGGCGACCTGGTCGAAGCGGACCTGGCCGCGCCGGGCGCGCAGACCGCCGTGGACGCGGTGCTGCGCCTGGACACCCACCTGATGCTGCCCGACGACCCGGTCAAGCGGGTGGACAGCATGAGCATGGCGTGGGGGCTGGAGGTGCGTACGCCCTTCCTCGACCAGGACCTGGTCACGCTCGCCGCGGCCTGCCCGCCGGAACACAAGCTGGCCCAGGGCGGCAAGGGCGTGCTCAAGGAGGTCGCCCGCGAGGTGCTGCCGGCCGAGGTCATCGACCGGCCCAAGGGCTACTTCCCGGTGCCGGCGCTGCGCAACGTCGACGGTCCCGTGCGAGAGTTGGTGGTCGAGGCGCTGGGGGCGCCCGAGGCGCGCCGGCGCGGCCTGTTCCGCCGGGCGTACGTCGACGAGCTGCTGGCCGAGCCGGACCGGGCCCAGGCCGCCGCCGGCAGCAACAAGCTGTGGCAACTGGGCCTGCTGGAGCTGTGGCTGCAGACGCACGGCGTGAGCTGAGCGGAGCGGGAGGAGTGCGGTGAAGTTCGTCATCGAGAGCGAGGCCGACGGCAGTGTGGGGTTCACCGTCGTCGGTGCCGACGGTCAGGTGCTCGCCACCGGGACGCCCTGCCCGGACAAGGGCTCGGCGCTCGCCGTGGTCGGGGAGCTGATGCACGGGCTGGGCGACGCCTGCGTCGAGGACCGGACCGAGGCCGGCGCCGGGCCGGTGGCCGGCACCCGGACCGAGATCGGCGACGACATGTCGGACATCGGGCGCTCCGGCATCCCGCCGGTCTGAGCACCACCGCACCCGCCCGGCCGCGCTCGCGGGTCGGGCGGATGCGTCGCGCTCACTGCTCGTCGTCGTCGAGCACCTCCGTGCGGCCGTCCCGCGTGACTGTGGGCGGCAGGTGCTCGTCCGGCTGGGCGCCTCGGCCAGCGTGTGGCGCGGGCGCGACGGCCCCGCGCTCATCCACCCGGCCGGTACGGACGCCGGGTGAGGCTCGCGTACGCCATCGTGGTCAGCGTGACGATGTCGAACACCGGCACGCCCAGCCGCGCCTGGATCCGGTGGGCGAACGGCACCAGGTCGGTGCACTCGACGACCAGCGCCCCCAGGTCCGGGTGCGCGCGGGCCAGCGTGTCGACCCGCTCGTCCACCTCGGCCGCCAGCCGCCCGACGTCGAGGGCGTCGCGCCGCCCCTCCAGCATCACCTCGCGGAACTCCGGCTGCCCGGCCATGCCGGTGACCGCCACCGGGACGTCGTCCGCGCCGATCGCGGCCAGGTGGCGCCGGGTCAGCGCGGCCTCGTCGGCGACCAGCAGCCCGACGCGGCGCCCGACCATCCGGTGCACCATCGGCAGTTGCACCAGGCTCGACGACCACAGCGGGACGCGCACCGCGGCGGCGAGTTCGGCCTGGAACAGCACGAGGAACCCGCACGCGCCGGTGATCCCGGCGACCCCGGCCGCCTCCAGGTCGCGGGCCGCCTCGACGAACGGTTGCAGCAGTGCCGGGTCGGCCTCGCGGACCAGCCGCTGCGGGGTGGCGCCCTCCACCACCCGGTAGCGCACCGGGAAGCCGAACGTGTCCGGGTTGCGGATGTGCCCGGGGATCTTGTCGAAGCTGGTGTCGAGGCAGAGCACGCCGATCTCCGGCCGGTCGCTCACGAGATCCCCTTCCGGAAGCGGTCCACCGCGAACGTCTCCGGCGGCAGGTCCGGCTCGATGCCGGAGACGATCTGGGCGAGCAGCTGGCCGCCGGCCGGGGCCAGACCCATCCCGATGTGCCCGTGCCCGGTGGCCACGCTGACGTTGTCGTAGCCGTCGGCCCGCCCGATCAGCGGCAGGCTGTCCGGGGTGCACGGGCGCAGCCCGGCCCACACGTCCAGCCGCCGGCCGGTGTCCAGCGCCGGCAGGTACCGCCGCGCGGTGTGCAGGATCCCGTCGACGCGGCGCGGTGAGATCGACGCGTCCAGCCCGGACAGCTCCAGCGTGCCGCCGACGCGTACCCGGTCACCCAGCGGCATCACCGCGACCTTGCCCTCGCTGAGCAGCACCGGCCGGGTGGGAGTGCCGGGCTCGGCGGGCAGCGTGACGGTGTAGCCCTTCGCCGGTTGCAGCGTCAGCCCGACGCCGAGCATCCGGGCGCACGCCGCCGACCACACCCCGGCGGCGATCACCACCTCGGCCGGGCGCAGCTCACCGCTGGTGGTGCGCACGGCGCGTACCCGCCGCCCGGTCACCTCGAAGTCGCGTACCTCGGCGCCGGTGACGACGTCCACGCCCCGGGCCCGCAGCGCCGCCGCGAGCGCGACCAGGAACGCCGGGACGCGCAGCGCGGCGCCCTCCTCGTTGAGCAGCGTCCCGGCCACCGCGAAGTCGACGCCCGGTTCCAGCCGGGCCAGCTCGGCCCGGCCCAGCTCACGCAGCGGCACGCCGCGTGCGGTCGCCGCCGGGATCGTCCGGCGCGCCTTCGCGTACCCCTGCTCGGTGTGACAGGCCAGGATCATGCCGCGTTCGGTGAGCGTCCCGGCCAGCTCGTCCTCGGCGCAGATCTCGCGCAGCAACGCGAGGCTGCGCTGCTTGAGCGCGAGCAGCGTCTCGAACCCGGCGCGGGCGTGCTGTTCGGTGCAGTGCCGGCGGAAGTGCCAGAGCCACGCCAGCAGCGCGCCGTCCAGCCGGGGCCGGACCGCGAACGGGCTCTCCGGGCGCAACAGCCAGCGGATCCCGGTGGCCGGCACCCCCGGCTCGGCCAGCGGCGCCGAGCCCTGGGTGCCGACGAAACCGGTGTTCCCGGCCGAGCAGGCCGCCGCGTCGCCGACCTCGCCCCGGTCCACCACCGTGACGGTGTGCCCGGCGCGGCGCAGGAACCAGGCGCAGCACAGGCCCACCACGCCCGCGCCGACGACCAGCACGTCGGGGTCGGTACGGCCCGGCGTCGTCATCAGTCGCCGCCGGTCAGAGCGTCACGACGAAGAAGCAGGTGGGCAGGTTCACCACGACCCGCTCCCAGATCTCGGCGCGCAGCGCCACCCCCGGCTCGGCGAACGTGCCCGGCGGCGGCTCGGCGAACCCGATGGTGGACCGGCCGGCGTCGAACAGCAGCGCGCCGTGGCCGAAGTCCCCGACGATGGCGGTGCCCGGGTCGACCAGCCGGGTACGCACGATGAACACGCCGTTGTCCTCCACGTCCCGCATCAGCGAGCCGCTGCCCAGCAGCCGGTAGTAGTCGGCCGGGTTGACGATCAGCCCGTCGGCGGTGCTGCCCATCTGCTCGACCTCGTTGCACGCGGCCAGGATCGTCGACGCGAACGGTCCCGGGTCGGTGAGCCGGCCCAGGTCCGGCATGGTCAGCAGTCCGCCCTCGCCGCGCAGGATGGTGTGGTTCTCGGCCGTGGCCAGCCGCACCACCAGCCGGTAGTCGATGAACTGCGCGAAGCTGACCGGGTCCTCCCACAGCGTGTCCGGCACCTGCACCCAGGCCGTGGTGGTGAGCAGCGGCGGGATGGGGGAGCGGTGGAAGTGGTTGGCCGCCTCCCGGCGCAGGTCCGCGCCGTCCACCGCCGGGTCGTCCGGGCGGGGCGGACTCTCGTGCCAGTAGTAGTCCTGCGGATCCCGGGACAGGTCCACCACCTTGAGCATGTTCCGCGACGGGTAGCGGGGCTTGCGCCGGGAACTGGTGAGCGAGTCGGTGATCGTCACGTCGTAGTCGACGCTGGTGTCGAAGCCGTCCTTGGCGAACGCCTCGACGAACGTCGCGCCGGGCGACATCTGCGTCTTCCGCTCGGCGACGACCTCGGCGATCGTCCGCTTCACGGTGCCGGTGCGCTGCGACATCTGCTGTCCCTTCCTCAGGCCGGCTTGCGGGCGACGAACATGCCCCAGCCGAACTCGCCCCTGTCGATCGCCGCCTGGATCTCGTCGCACGAGTCGGCGAAGCCGAGGATCCAGGTCCGAGCCGCCTCGTCCGCCGTCGTCTCCGCGCGCTCCCGGGCGGTGCGGCCCAGCACCCGGTACGTCTGCCTGATGTGCGCGTCGAGGCTGCGCGCGACCACGTCCACGAACCCGGCCTCGGTCAGTGCCCGGCGGTAGCCGTCGAGCGAGTAGCCGTCGTTCCAGCGCACCCGGTCGTAGACGTGCCGGCGGGCCGCCTCGCCGATCCGCTCGGTGGGCTGGAGGAAGTCGGACACCGCCAGCACCCCGCCGGGGACGAGCACCCGGAACATCTCGGCGTGGCTGCGCGGCTTGTCCGGCACCAGGAACAACGCGTCCTGGCTGACCACGTGCGTGAACGTGCCGTCGTCGTACGGCAGGGCGGTGGCCGAGCCGTGCCGGAACGACACGGGAAGCGACGCGCCCCGTTCGGCGCGCCGCTGCTCGGCGAAGCGCACCCGCTCGATGCTCAGGTCCACCCCTTCGCCCCGGCATCCGGTGCGCCCGGCCAGACGCAGCAGGAAGTTGCCGCAGCCGCAGCCCACGTCGAGCACGTTGGCCGAGGCGTCGATGCCGGCGTCGGCGGCGAGGATGTCGGAGGTCCGGTCGGCCGCCGCGTGGTAGTCGGTGTCGTCCTCCCCGGTGAAGTAGCCGGTGTGCAGCACGCCCTCGCTGTCCCAGAAGCTGAGGTACGTCTGCGTGGTCTGGTCGAAGAACTCGGAGACGTCCCGCTCGGTGAACCGGCTGGTCGTGGACATGGGCACTCCCTTGTGCGGCGGTCGGTGGGTCAGGCGTAGGTGTCCTTACGGACGCCGGTGAGGTGGGGCAGGTCGGGGCCGGTCGCGGCGGCGCCGCCGTCGATCAGGTGCACCCCGGCGGTCACGTACGACGCCCGCTCACCGGCCAGGAACGCGGCCACCGCGGCGACCTCCTCGGGCCGGGCCAGCCGGCCGACGGCGCTGTGGTGCCCCATCGCGGACAGTCGCGCCTCGACGTCGCCGTCCGCGCCGGCGAGCCGGACCGCGGCGCGTTCCATCGGCGGCGTCCGCACCCCGCCGGGCGCCAGCACGTTGACGGTGATGCCGTCGCGGCCCACGTCGACGGCGAGGCCCTGGGCGAAGCGGACCAGCGCCGCCCGGGTCACCCCGGACAGCACGAGCGGGCCGATCGGCACGCAGGCGGTCTCCGAGGCCACCAGCAGCAGCCGGCCCCAGCCCGCGGCGCGCATGTGCGGCAGCGCGGCCAGCGACACCGCTACCGCCGGCAGCAGCACCCGGTCGACGGCCGCCCGGTAGTCGTCGACGCCGAACCCGGTGGCGGTGCCCACGGGCGGGCTGCCGCCGCTGACCAGCAGCACGTCCACCCCGCCCAGCTCGGCGGCGACCCGGTCCACCCAGCGGGCGGCGGCGCCGGTGTCGGTGAGGTCCACGCCGGTCGCGCTGACCCGGCCGGACGCCACAGCGGTCAGCTCCCGTTCCGCGGCGGCCAGCCGCTGCGGGTCACGCCCGCAGACCGCCACGTGCGCGCCCTCCGCGGCGAACTCCTTCGCGCAGGCCAGCCCGATGCCGCTGGTGCCGCCCGCGACGAGCGCCACCCGGCCCTTGAGCCCCAGATCCACGTCCTCACCTCTCCGTCTCGCCGGCGCGGGCCGCCGCGCCGGGGTGTGCCGGGTCGCGGTCCGGCCCGCCGTACCGGTAGCCGTACCGGGTGGACAGCGGCCAGGCCAGCGCCGCCACGGCGAGCCGCTGCCGGCCGGTGAGCGTGCGCCGCCATCCGTCGTCGCGGTCCCGGATCACCGTCGGGCCGGTCCGGAACCGGTCCGGGTTGCCGGTGACCGTGTGGTTGCCGCGCAGCTCGACGGTGCGGTCCCGCACCGGGTTGGCCGCCGGGTCGACGCCGACCAGCTTCAGCAGGGCGCCGATCGCGGCGGCCGGGTCGGCGGTGAAGTCCTCGTAGCGCAGGAACGCCGACCGGTCCGGGTACCGCCGGTTGATCGCCGCCGACGCCCGGTTGAACCCGTGCCAGTACGCGGTGCTGCGTGCCGCCGACATCGCGTAGACGTACTCCTTCGGCTCCCGCCACGAGTGCGCCACCGCACGCGGGTCGCGCACCAGGTGCAACCAGTACGCCTCGACGCCCGGGACGTGCGGCAGCAACGCCGACTCGCCGGGGATCTTGGTGCTGTCCACGATCACCCGGGCGCCGGTGCGTGCGGCCACCTCCCGGTAGACCGCGCCGAGCAGGCCGGCGTGTGCGCGGGTGTCCGCGTCGTACGCGCCCCGCCGCAGCACCCGCCAGGTGTGCCGGGTCCGCAGCCGGGCCCGTTGCCGCCGGATCACCTCGGCGGCGTGCGCGTCCGCCGGCATGCCCGCCGGACGGCCGACCGGCAGCACCGCCGACCACAGCGGACACGCGGTCAGCGCGGCGCCGCAGCCGCACCTGTCGTTCACTCCACGGCCGGTCGAGTTCTTCCACAGGAAGTGCAGCTCGCCGACGTGCACCACACCGGGCACCTCGCCGAGCACGTTGCCGATGACGGTGCTGCCGTTGCGGCACCAGCCGTTGACGTTCAGGACGGTGACCGGTGCGCTCATGCCGCGCGTACCTCCGCCGGAGCCGGCGCCACCGCGGGCCGGCCGATGCGCAGCGCCATCGCGGCGGCGACCGCCGCGCCGGCCGCGCCCGCGACGAACACCGCCGGATAACCGAGACCGGCCGCGACCAGGCCGGTCGCCGGCCCCCACACCGCCAGGCCCAGATCCCAGAACGAGGTGTACGCCCCGATCGCCGCACCCTGCCGCGCCGGGTCGGTACGGTTCATCACCATCAGCGCCAGCGACGGGTGCAGCAGGGAGAACCCGACGCCCATCACCACGCTGCCGGCCACCGCGACCGGCAGGTTCGGCGCGACCGCGATGACCAGCAGCCCGACCGCCTCGCCCACCCCGCACCAGGTGGCCACCCGGCGCGGGCCGAGCCGGTCGGGCAGGTGGCCGATGACCAGGCGGGTGCCGGCGTACACGGCGCTGAAGACGCTCAGCACCACCACGCCGTGGCCGACGCCCCGGGCGTCCAGGTGCAGCACGACGAACGCGGCCAGGCCCGCGTACCCGGCGGCGCCGAAGGTGAGCGCGATGCCGGGCAGCAGCGCCGGGCGCAGCAGCAGCCCGGCGCCCTTGGCAGCCGGTGCGGTACGCGCCGGCGCGGGCACCAGCGCGACGAGCGCCGCGCCGACCGCCGGGGCGACCGCACTGAGCACCCACACCGACTGGTAACCGGCCTGCTGCACGGTGGCGCCGAGGAACGTGCCGGCGGAGATGCCGCCCCACATGCTCACCCCGTACAGGCCGATGAGCTGGCCGCGCCGCTCGTGCGGGGCGAGCTGCACGATCCACACCGCGCCTGCGGTGAACAGCGCCGCCTCACCGGCACCGAGCAGCAGCCGGACCGCCACCAGCGCGGGTACGCCGAGCGGGGCCAGGTAGAGCAGGCCGCCGCCGGCCACCACGAGCGCCCCGGCCAGCATCACCGTGCGGTGTCCGTGCCGGTCCGCGAGGGCGCCCGCGACCGGGCGCACCAGCAGCGCGGTCACCGCCGTCACCGTGATCACCACGCCGACTGTCAGGTCACCGGCGTCGTGCCGTTCGCGCAGGAAGCCGGGCAGCACCGGGATCACCGCGGTCAGCCCGAGGTAGCCGGTGAACAGCCCGCCGAGCAGACCGGCCAGCGCGAGCCGGGGCAGCGGCCGGGCGGGGGCCTGCGCGCCGGTCACGACCCGACCAGGGTGGACGCGCGGGCGGCGGCCACCTTGCGGACGGCGCGGACCAGGTCGTCGCAGTCAGCGGGCGTGAGGTTCGACGACAGCGGCACGTCGACGGTCTCGGTCAGCAGCCGCGCGGTGCGCGGCAGCGTCGCGCGGATCTCCCCGGGGTCGGCGCTGTCGTACAGGAACCGCCAGTTCCAGAACGCCCGCACGTTGACGTCGTCGTCCGCGCCGATGTTGCGGGCGTCGATCCCCTCGGCCCGCAGCGCGCGGGCGAACCAGCCCGCGTCGCCCCAGCCCGCCGCGCCGCCGGGCACCCGGAACACGAACGCCTCCCCGAGGTACGCCCCGGGCGCGACCGGCCGCCGGACCGCGATGCCGGGCAGCCCGGCCAGGGCGGCGCTGACGTGCGCGTAGTTGCGGTGGAACAGCGCCAGCCGCTGCGGCAGCCGGGTCAGCTCGGCGCGCAGCAGGGCCGCCCGGATCTCGTCCATCCGCAGGCTCAGCAGCGGCAGGTCCAGGCCGGTCAGCGGCGGCTCGCCGTGCGGGAAGTGCCGCCGCAGCCGTCCCTCGTACGCGCCGGACAGCGCCACCGCCCGTGCGAACAGCGTGCTGTCGTCGGTGATCAGGAAGCCGCCCTCGCCGCAGTTGAGCGCCTTGTCGGACTGCGTGCTGAACGCCCCGGCGGCCCCGAACGTGCCGAGCTTGCGGCCGTGGAGTTCGGCGCCGAGCGCTGGTACCGCGTCCTCGATCAGCGGCACGCCCATCTCGGCGGCGAACGCGGACAGCGCCTCGACGTCGGCGGCGAAGCCGCGCATGTGCACGACCATGACGGCACGGATCTCGGGCCGCCAGCGGCGGCGCAGGTCGTCGAGGTCCATCCGCAGGTCGTCGTCGACCTCGACCAGGAATGGCCGGCAACCGGCCAGCACAATGGCGCTGGGGGAGGCGACGAAAGTGAATCCGGGGCAGGCCACCAATGATCCCGGTGGCACTCCGGCGCCCATCAGGGCGAGCGCCAGCGCCGCGGTCCCGCTGGAAACGGCCAGCGCGTGCCGGGTGCCGAAATAGCGACACAGTTCGTCCTCGAACCGTCCGCATTCGGTTTCGTCAGGTGGGCGGTGGTCGTATCGGAAGTAGAGGTGGCTGCGGACGGCGCGAATAGCCGCGTCCTCGTCCTCGGTGTGCACGAAGACCGCGCCCTTGTCGTACGTCGGCCAGGGCGTTCGCCGCACCGGCTGCCCGCCGTGCAGGGCGAGCTGTTCGGGCAGATCAGAGCCGTTCTGCACCGGCCTCGGCGGGCTCGGTGCGGGAGCGTCGTTGTTCCCGTCCACCGGCGGACTCCTCGGGCGTGCGGCGACAATTCCTAGTGGATCGATAGGATCACCGGGACGTACGCCGGGCGTGGTCGCCCGACGGGATCGCAGTCCCGGCGCGATCCCGTCGAGGGGTAAGAAATGCCACCAGATCCGACATCGATCGTACGTCGATCCAGCGAGAGTAATGATTGTCGTCGATCCCGCACGCGTCAACAGACGGGTGTGAATATGTTTGGCGCCGGCCCGTGCCGACGGTGAACTTTGCGGAATTGTCGTCGCCGCCCCGCTGATCCGCCCCGCCCCCGCCGCCCTCGCCCCCGCCGCCCTGCCGCCCTCCTGTCGCTGGACGGCGCGTCGCCACGGCGCGTCGCCACGGCGCGTCGCCACGGCGCGTCGCCACGGCGCGTCGCCACGGCGCGTCGCCACGGCGCGTCGCCCAGCCGCTCGGCGCGGCTGTTGCTGGGCTGCGTCCTGCTCGCGCCGGCCTGGCCGTGTCGGCCGTGGTCGCGTCGGGCTCGGCCACTTCGGCGTGGCCGCACCGGATTGCCGTCACCGAGGGTAGTGGCACGGCCTCCCCGGCATGACTCCCCTCGCGTCCTTTGCTCTGCAGCCATCGGCGCATCGGTAACTCGCGGCCACCGTCGCTCATGCGGCTGCAGAGCAAAGGGCGCGCAGGGGTATGAGTGCGGCCGTCGCCCTCTCCGGCGTTCCCGCAGCTCAAGAGCTTGCTGCGAAGAAAACGGGACCAATCGACTGCGGAAGTGTGCGTCACCCTACGTGACTCGCTGCTCGACAGGCTGACATGACGCACAGTAACGCCCGAAGCTGCCAAGGGCGCCGAAGTCCAGTCGGACGGCCGGCAGGGGAGGACCGGAAGTGCGATCGTCGATCGCCGCACCGCGGGTCAGCTCCTCCGGAGACAGGTAGCGGCGCGAGCCGGTCAGCCGATCGGAGTCGAGCACCAACGGTCCCGGCCGGTACGCGAGGATCGTGTCCAGCGCCGCGCGTACCTCGGCGACCGGCAGCCGCTGGAAGCCAGCCAGGCCGCTCCGATCGCTGCCGCCGCCGGTGGTGGCGTGGCTGAGCACGGTGCCGTCGCACCACGGGTACACCAGCGTCGGGCCGTCCGTGCCGTCGCGTACCAGCTCGGGCCGGACCATCGCCGGGTGCCGGACCGCCGCGTGCAGGCCCAGCGCGCGGGTCAGCGACCCCCGCGCGGCGGGTGTCCCGGCCCGCTTGACGAACCAGCGCCGGCCCGCCGACTCCACGCCGTAGGAGGCGCACCCGGAGTCCTGGTCGCCGAAGACCACGAACGCGGCAGCCGGATTCAGATCCCACACGCGCGTCGAGGCCACGACGAAGCCCTGCCGCTCCGGGTCCACCACCTCGATCACGTCTCCCGGCCGCACCGGGCCGTGCGCCCCGGCGCGGCGTCAGGCGGCCTCCGGCTCCGGGGGTACGGCGAGAGCGATGGTGAGGTCGAGAACCGTGGCGGGGTCGTGCAGCCGGTCGCCGAACAGCTCGCGCAGCTTGCCCATCCGGTAGCGGACGGTCTGCGGGTGCACGAACAGGTCGGCCGCCACGTCGTCGCGGCGTCCCTGGTGCAGCAGCCACGACCGCAGGGTCCCGGCCAGCCGGTGTGCGGTGGCCGGGGGCAGCGGGGCCAGCGGCGCGAGCGCCTGCGCGCGCAGGTCGGCCAGGGCTTCCGGGTCCATGCTGAGCAGCAGCGTTGCCAGGTGGCGTTCGGTGTCGACCGGCCCGGCGTCCGGCTCGCCCAGGCCGAGCGCGAGCGCCCGGGTGGCCCGGTGGTACGACGCGGCCACCCGGTGCCAGGGCCGGGCCGGGCCGAGCACCGCCCGGTGCCCGTGCAGCAGCCGGGTGAGCTGGCGGCGCCGCCCGCCGTGCATGTCCGGCACCAGCAGTACGGCCAGCTCCTCGACCGCGTTCATGCCGGGCAGGTCCTCGCCGCTCTCCAGCGTGTACGGGTTGAGCAGTGCCAGCACCGCGCGCAGGTGCCGGCGGGGCAGCAGCACCACGGTGAGCGTCTGCGGCGGCGGCCAGTCGGCGCGTTCGGCGCTGCGCCGCAGTGACTCCTCCGGCTCGCCCGCGAGCAGTTGCTGGGTGAGCCGTTCCAGGCTGCGGCGGCGCATCCGGCCGGCGCTGGCCAGCTCGTCGGCGTGCCCGGCGACGCTCGCGGCGGACAGCTCGTCGATGTAGGCGAACATCAGCTCGGCGAACTCGGCCACCGTCTCGGCGGCCAGCCCGCTGCGTACCGTGGTGGTGGACACCTCGCGCCAGGCCACCCGGGCGCCCACCCGGTACGCGGCCAGCAACGCGTCCATGCTGCGCCCCGAGCGGGCCTCGCCGCTGCCCAGCGCGTACGCGGCCTCCAGCGCGGGGGCCAGGGGAGTGCTCGGGTCGAACGCCTGGGTACCCTCGATGAGCTGGAGGAACGTTCCCAGTGCGATGCGTACCGCGTTTTCGATCTTCGCCCGCATGGCGCCGGTGAGCGCGCCGGAGTAGTCAGGCACCTCGGCCGTGATCGCGGTGACCGTCCGTTCGGCGACCATCGGCAGCCGCGCGCGCAGCGTCTCCGCCACCCCGGCGTCGAGGTTGAGGTGGGCGGCGCGCTGCCCCGTGCCGGCCTCCGACGTCATGTTTGTTCCCTCCGAACAAAAACCTGCGGCTGTTTCACCTTTGTCGGTCAAGATGTTATGCGATCGGGCGGTCACGCTGGTCATATGACCACAACTGCCTCCCGCCGCCCGCAGAAGGTCACCTTCCGGGACAGGCTGCTGCGGCTGGCCGGAGCGGTCACCACGCCGGTGCTGCCCGACGACTATCTCGACCTGATCGCGCCGCTGCGCGCGGGCGCGCCGCTGCGCGGCCGGATCGTCGCCGTCCGGCCGCAGACCCGGGACGCCGCCACGCTGGTCATCCAGCCCGGCCGCGCCTGGCAGGGCCACACGCCCGGGCAGTACATCCGCCTCGGCGTGGACGTCGACGGGGTGCGCCAGTGGCGCGCGTACTCGCTCACCTCGCCCCCGGACGCCGCCGACGGCCGGATCTCCGTCACGGTGAAGGCGATCCCCGACGGCAAGGTCAGCAACCATCTCGTACGCCGGATCCGGCCCGGCACGATCGTGCACCTCGACCAGGCCCAGGGCGAGTTCGTGCTGCCCGCCGCGACTCCCGAGCGCGTCCTGTTCCTCACCGCAGGCAGCGGCATCACCCCGGTCATGGGAATGCTGCGCTCCGGGCTGGCCGACCGGGCCGACGTGGTGCTCGTGCACTCGGCACCCACCCGCGACGACGTCATCTTCGGTACGGAGCTGCGCGCGCTCGCCGAACGCGGCGCGCTGCGGCTGGTCGAGCGGCACACCGACACCGACGGCCTGCTCGACGTCGCCGAACTGGCCGCTCTGGTGCCAGACCACCTCGACCGCCAGACGTGGGCCTGCGGACCGATCGGCATGCTCGACGCGGTCGAGGGGTATTGGTCCGCCAACGACCTCGTCGAGCGGTTACACACCGAGCGGTTCCGCCCGACGGTGATCACACCGGGCGAGGGAGGCACCGTGACCTTCACCGGGGCGGGGGTGACCGTCGAGTCCGACGGCGCCACCACCCTGCTCGACGCGGGGGAGAGCGCCGGGGTGCTGATGCCTTCCGGGTGCCGGATGGGCATCTGCTTCGGCTGCGTCGTACCGCTGCGCCAGGGTGCCGTCCGCGACCTGCGCAACGGCGACGTCACCACCGCCGTACCGGGGGACGGCGTGCTGGTCCAGACATGCGTGTCGGCCGCCGCCGGTACCTGCGACATCGATCTCTGACAGGAGCCACCCACGTGACCGTCATCCAGAAGAAGGCCGTCAACCCGATCGCCCACCTGAGCGCCGAGGACATCGAGATCATCGGCAAGGAACTGGACGCGATCCGGGACCGGGTCCTCGCCGACCGGGGGGAGCGGGACGCCCGCTACATCCGCAAGGTGGTCAAGACCCAGCGGACACTGGAGATGAGCAGCCGTGCGGTGCTGCTGTTCTCGCTGTTCCCGCCGGCCTGGCTCGTCGGCACGGCCGGTCTCACGGTCGCCAAGATCCTGGAGAACATGGAGATCGGGCACAACGTCCTGCACGGCCAGTGGGACTGGATGCGTGACCCGAAGATCCACTCCACCACCTGGGAGTGGGACCACGTCTCCCCGGCCGACCAGTGGAAGCAGTCGCACAACGAGCTGCACCACCGGTACACCAACGTGGTCGGCAAGGACAACGACCTCGGGTACGGCATCATGCGCGTCGACGAGGACCAGCCGTGGCACCCGATGCACCTCGGGCAGCCGCTGTGGAACCTGCTCAACGCCGCGTTCTTCGAGTACGGCATCGCCGCGTACGACATGGAGCTGGGCGACCACCTCAAGCAGCGCAAGCTCAAGGACCCCACGTTCCGGGCCAAGGCCAGGGCGGTCGGCCGCAAGATCCGCCGCCAGGTGCTCAAGGACTACGTGGTGCACCCGCTGCTGTCCGGGCCGTCGTTCCTGTCCACGCTCGCTGCCACGTTCACCGCGAACCTGCTGCGCAACGTGTGGAGCCACTCGGTGATCATGTGCGGGCACTTCCCGAACGGCGTGGAGACGTTCGAGAAGACCTCTATCGAGGGCGAGACCCGCGGCGAGTGGTACCTGCGGCAGATGCTCGGCTCGGCCAACATCAGCGGAAGCCGCCTCCTGCACATCATGACCGGCAACCTGTCGTTCCAGATCGAGCACCACCTCTTCCCCGACCTGCCCAGCAACCGCTACCAGGAGGTCGCCCCGCAGGTACGGGCGCTGTTCGACAGGTACGGCCTGCGGTACACCACCGGCCCGCTGCCCAAGCAGGTCGCCTCCGCCTGGTGGAAGGTCATCCGCCTGTCGCTGCCCAACCGCAGGGACAGCCGGCAGCCGATCGCCCCGGCCCCACTCGTCACCTCCGGCGCGGCCTGACCCGCCCCGTTCGGTGCACGGCCGGTGAACTTCCACCGGCCGGCACCTGACCGTCTGCTGCACGGCCGGCATCGCCACAGCTCAGAGCCCGTTTCGCGGCCGCCGGAACGGTCCCGGGGCCCCGTACACTCGCGCCCGTCCGGGCGTACGGGTGAAGGGTGGAACGCCGATGCGGCGCGACGACACGACGCGGCTCGGCCGGCGCGTGGTCATGCTCGTCGACAACGCGGTCGACGGTGACTCGCGGGTGCAGAAGACGGCCCGCTCGGCCGCCGACGCCGGCTGGGACGTCACGCTGATCGGCTGCGCCCACGTCGACGCCGAACGCCGCTGGCGGCTCGGCGAGGCCGAGGTACGCGTCCTGCCGCTCGCCGCCGCTCGCGCTACTCCACCCGCCACCGCACCACCCGCCACTGCACCGGCCGTCGTCTCCCGCCCGGGCGGCGGTGTCCCCGGCCCCGAGGGCGCCGACGTCTCCGCTTCGGGCCGTGGCGCTGGTTCGCGCGACGGCTCCGGCCTGCGTGGCGTCTCGGGGCTGCGGGGCGTGTCCGGGCTGCGGGCTCGGCTGGTGGCCCGGGGCGGGCTGCCGTTGCGTGCGGCGCGACTGGTCCGCCGGCCGGTGGAGCACGCCCAGGTCCGCTACTGGCGGGCCCGGCTGCGCGACGGGGCCTGGCGGCGGCTGGAACCGGGGCTCTGGGACTACGAACGGGTCGCCGGTCCGGTCGTCGACGAGCTGCGCCCCGACCTGATCCACGCGCACGACTTCCGGATGCTCGGCGTGGCCGCCCGCGCCGTCGAGCGTGCCCGCGCCGCCGGACGCGACACCAAGCTGGTCTGGGACGCGCACGAGTGGCTGCCCGGTGCCCGGCCGCGCCGCGACAACGCCCGCTGGCTGCCCGCGCACCTCGGCTACGTCCGCGAGTTCGCCGGCCACGCCGACGCGGTCGTCACCGTCTCGGACACGCTCGCCGACCTGCTGGTACGCGATCACGCCCTGCCCGAGCGCCCGGCCGTGATCCTGAACGCCCCGGTCACCGCCGCCTCAGAGCCGGCCGCCTTCGAGCCGTCCGCTCCCGACCTGCGGGAGCGGTGCGGTCTGCCCCCGGACACGCCGCTGCTCGTCTACAGCGGGGCGATGGCCGTCCAGCGCGGCGTAGACACGGTGGTCGAGGCGCTGCCGCTGCTGCCCGGCGTGCACCTGGCCCTTGTCGTCGCCGACCCGGCCGCCGCCTACGTCCGTCAGGTCGTGGCCCGCGCCGCCCGGCATCAGGTGGCCGACCGGGTGCACGTGCTGCCGTACGTGCCGCACCGCCAGCTCGTCGCGTTCCTCGCCACTGCCGACATCGGGCTGATCCCGCTGCACCACTGGCCCAACCACGAGATCGCGCTGATCACGAAGTTCTTCGAGTACGCGCACGCGCGGCTGCCGATCGTGGTCAGCGACGTCCGGACCATGGCCGAGACGGTCCGGGCCACCGGTCAGGGTGAGGTGTTCCGCGCCCGCGACACCGCCGATCTGGCCCGCGCCGTCCGGGCGGTGCTCGCGGATCCGGCCCGCTACCGTGCCGCCTACGAGGGCCCGGACTCGCCACTGCCCGGCTGGACGTGGGAGGCGCAGGCCGAACGCCTCGACGCCCTCTACCGCCGCCTGCTCACTCCCACCCGCTGACGCCCGCCCGGGTGGAACACTACGGGTGTCTCCGGCCCGTTTTGACACCCATGACGTTCCACCCGCACCTTTGGGCGGCCATGGTCAACTCCAGCTCGGCGAAGTGGCGGCATCCGAGTGCCGGTGACCCCGCCATTTCGGGGGAGTGGTGTTGATCTTGAGCGGCCGGGCGAGCGAGGGCCGGGTGCGCAGCGGTGGCCGCCCGGTCGGGCCGGTGCCAGACTCGGAGGCGGACGCCACGCGAGGGAAGCGGACGCCGCCGCGAGGAGAGGGCTGCCGATGACCGAGGTTCGGCCGGACGAGGAGACGGTGCCGCTGCTCGGCGCCGAGGTGCGCATCACCGACGCGGCCGGGCTGCTCGCCGCCGCCGTCGACGGGCCGGTCGAACTGCTGGCCGGGGGCGACTTCCCCGCCCCGGTGCGGGAGGTCCGCTGCACCGTGCGCGTCGACACCGCCGCCGAGCCGCCGGTGCACCGCTTCGAGGCGTACCTGCGGGTGGAGGCCGCACCGGCGGGCCTGCTCGCCCTCGGGCTGACCGGGCCGGTCGGCGTGCTGCTCGCCGAGCGGCTGGCCGCGCGCGGCGGCGACGGCCCGGCCGCCGCGGTGGGCCGGATGGCCGCCGAGGCCGGACGGCGGATCTGGCCGCGACCGGTCGCCACGCTCGCCGCGCCGCCGGGCGACGCGGCCGGTCGGGAGGTGCTGCGCACGGCCCGGGAAGCCGGGCTGCGGCCTCGCGTCGACCAGGACGACGGCACGGTACGCATCCACGCCGACGTGCCCAGCGCCGAGGTGGGACCGGCGCACCTGCGGGCGATGCTGGGCCTGCTGCTCCAGGCCGTACGCGAGTTGTCCGGCGACAGCGAGCAACCGGCCGTGCTGCGCGGACGGACGTACCTCGTGGGGCGGCGACCGGTCGCGGCGGCCGGGCCGCGCAGCGCGGCGGTGACCCTCGACCAGGTCGGCGGCCTGCCCGACGTGGTCGCCCGGTTCCGCGAGGTGGCGGTGTCGTTCCGGCACCCGCAGGCGATGGCCCGCTGGGGTGCGCGCCGGCCGCAGGGCATCCTGATGTACGGGCCGCCGGGCACCGGCAAGACCATGCTGGCCCGCGCCCTGGCGAACGAGGTCGGCGCGGACTTCGTGGAGATCCGCACCCCGGAGATCCTGGACAAGTACCTCGGCGGCTCGGAACGCAACATCAAGCGCATCTTCCGGGAGGCACGCCGCTACCGGCGGCCCACGGTGATGCTGTTCGACGAGTTCGACTCGATCATCAGCTACGCCGGTGCGGGCGGCGACGCGGCCAGCCAGGCGGTCAACGCCGTAGCGGGCATCTTCAAGCAGGAGATGAACACGCTGTTCGAGGAGAACCCCGACGTCATCGTGGTCGCCACCACCAACTTCCCGCAGCGCGTGGACGCCTCGCTGATCCGCTCCGGCCGCTTCGACCTGAAGATCGCCATTCCCGCGCCGGACGAGGCCGGGCGTGCGGAGATCCTCACCAAGATGGTCCGCGAGCTGATCGACCGGCACGAGCGGCCCGGCTTCCGGATGTTCGCCGACGACCTCGACCCGGCCGCCCTGGCCTTCGACACGGCCGGGCTGACCGGCGCGGACCTGCGGGAGGCGCTGCGCCGGGTGCAACTCGCCAAGGCGCTCCGGGAGGCGGCGGAGGGTGCGCCACCGGCTCCGATCGGTCAGGATGACCTGCGGGAGGCCGTCGCCGGGTTGCGCCGCGGCTGACCGGAAGGAGTCCACATTGTCCTCGTCCGATCTGCTGCTGTCCCGCCGTGACCTCGCGTTCCTGTTGCACGACTGGCTGGACGTGACCCGGCTGACCGAGCGCCCCCGCTACGCCGAGCACACCCGGGAGACCGTCGACGAGGTGCTGGACCTCGCCGCCCGGGTCGCCGCCGAACGGTTCGCCCCGCACAACCGGGTCGCCGACACCGGCGAACCCACGTTCGACGGGCAGCGCGTACGGACCATCCCGCAGGTGAACGCCGCTCTGGCGGCGTTCGCCGAGACCGGGCTGCTCGCCGCCACCATGGACGAGTCGGTCGGCGGCCTGCAACTGCCGCACACGGTCGCCGCCGCCGCGTTCGCCTGGTTCCAGGCCGCCAACGTCGGCACGTCGGCGTACCCGATGCTCACCCTCGCCAACGCCAACCTGCTGCTCGCCCACGGCAGCGCCGAGCAGATCGACACCTGGGTACGCCCCATGGTCGAGGGGCGGTTCTTCGGCACCATGTGCCTGTCCGAGCCGCAGGCCGGCAGCTCCCTGACCGACCTGACCACGCGGGCCGAGCCGCAGGACGACGGCACGTACCGGATCGTCGGCACCAAGATGTGGATCTCCGGCGGCGACCACGAACTGGCCGAGAACATCGTCCACCTGGTGCTGGCCCGCATCCCGGGCGCACCGCCCGGCGTGAAGGGCCTGTCGCTGTTCATCGTGCCGAAGGTACTGCTCGACGACGACGGCAACCTCGGGCCGCGCAACGACGTGGTGCTGGTCGGGCTGAACCACAAGCTCGGCTACCGCGGCACCACCAACACGCTGCTGAACTTCGGTGAGGGCGTGCACCGGCCGTACGGGCGGGCCGGTGCGGTCGGCTACCTGGTGGGACAGCCGCATCAGGGGCTCGCGGTGATGTTCCACATGATGAACGAGGCGCGCATCGGCATCGGCGCCGGTGCCACAGCGCTCGGCTACACCGCGTACCTGAAGTCCGTCGCGTACGCCCGGCAGCGCCCGCAGGGCCGCCCGGTCGCCGACAAGGATCCGACCACGCCGCAGGTGCCGATCGTGGCCCACCCCGACGTACGCCGGATGCTGCTGGCCCAGAAGAGCTACGTGGAGGGCGCACTCGCGCTGGTGCTCTACTGCGGACGGCTGCTCGACGAGCAGAAGACCGCGCCCGCCGAGGCCGACCGCGAACGGGCGCAGCTGCTGCTGGACCTGCTCACCCCGATCACCAAGAGCTGGCCGGCGCAGTGGTGCCTGGCCGCCAACGACCTGGCCATCCAGGTGCACGGCGGGTACGGCTACACCCGCGACTACGACGTCGAACAGCACTGGCGGGACAACCGGCTCAACGCCATCCACGAGGGCACCCACGGCATCCAGGCCCTCGACCTGCTCGGCCGCAAGGTCACCATGCGCGACGGCGCAGCCCTGGAACTGCTGCTGGAGACGATCCGCGGCACCATCACCCGGGCCTGGAAGGCCGAGGGGTTCGCCTCCGAGCTGGCCGGACAGCTCGCCGCAGCGGTGGACCGGATCGCCGTGGTGACGCGGCGGTTGTGGGCACCGGGCGACCCGGAGCTGGCGCTGGCGAACGCCTCGGTGTACCTGGAGGCGGTCGGGCACGTGGTGATCGCGTGGATGTGGCTGGAGCAGGTGCTGGCGGCGGAGGCGCTCGGGTCGCCGGACGGCGCCGAGGGGGAGTTCCTGGCGGGGAAGAGGCAGGCGGCGCGGTACTTCTACCGGTGGGAGCTGCCGAAGGTGGGAGCGCAGTTCGACCTGCTGGAAGGGCTGGACCGGACGACGCTGGACATGCGCGAGAGCTGGTTCTGAGCGGACGACACGTCCTTCCGTGCACGCGCGTACGCGACCAGACGTACACCGGGAACCAGCGTATCAAGAACGTCACGCGCACCTGCCCGTCCGGCGGTGCCGACCAGCGGCAGAGGCAGACGCCATCAGCCGGCGGCAGGAGTCTCGGTTGTGGACGGTGAGCGGACAGGCCCGCCGCAGGGCGCTCCCTCGCCGGCCTGAGCCAGGCGGGTGGCGAGTTCGCGTACGTGTGCTGTCAGCTCGGCCGGCTCGTGGATCCGGAAGCGGAACCCGAGGAGCCCGACGTACAGGGCCAGCTCGTCCAGCGAGTTCGATCCGGTGTGCAGCATGCAGCTGTCTCCGGTGACGGTCTCTACCACGCCGACAGTGGGTGGGATCCGGTCGGCGACGGCCTCCGCCGGGGCGTACACGGTGATGCGCGCCCGGTACCGGTAGGGCGCGGAGGACACGCCACGGGTCAGGTAGCCGGCGAGGTCCACGTCGGGTGGTGTGCGCGGGAGGAAGCGGGGACCGCCGGGAATTCGGGGTCGGACCCGGTCGGCGCGGTAGGTGCGCCAGTCACGTCGGTCGGTGTCCCAACCGACGAGGTACCAGCGCCGCCCGGTGTGGACGAGCCGGTGCGGTTCGGTCTCGCGCGGGGAGGTGCTGCCGTCGTGGCGCCGGTAGTCGAAGCGGAGCCGCTGGCGGTCGCGACAGGCGGAGGCGATTGCCGCGAGCACGTCGGGGTCGACGGTCGGGCCGCCGTCGGGCACCGCCACAGTGACCGAGTGGAGCAGGCCGACCCGGTGCCGGACGCGCGACGGGAGGACCTGATCGAGCTTGGCCAGCGCCCGCAGAGAGCTGTCCTCGATGCCGGTGACCGCGCCCCGGACGGCTGTGCGCAGGCCCACCGCCACGGCGACCGCCTCGTCGTCGTCGAGCAGTAGCGGCGGCAGTTTCGACCCGGCGCCGAGCCGGTAGCCGGCCGCGCCCGGGGTGGCGTGCACCGGGTAGCCGAGGTCGCGCAGCTTCTGGATGTCCCGGCGCACGGTGCGGATGTCCACCCCGAGGTGTTCGGCCAGGTCGGCACCGCGCCAGTCGCGGGGCGTCTGAAGGAGCGAGAGCAGGCGCAGCAGCCGCGCCGAGGTTTCCCACATGACCGCGAGTCTGCCAGCAAGCTAGGGCGGAAGCTGTCCTAGCTCGCGCCTAGCGTGAGGTTCATGACCGAAGAGATCACTCCGTTCCGGATCGACATCTCCCAGGACCGCCTCGACGACCTGCGGAACCGGCTGGACCAGACCTGCTGGCCGACGCCTCTGCCCGGCGACGACTGGGACACCGGCGTGCCGACCGGCTGGCTCAGGGAACTGACCGAGCACTGGCGTACGGGCTACGACTGGCGGGCCGCCGAGGCGCAGCTCAATGTCTACCCGCAGTTCACCACGACAATCGACGGACAACGAATCCATTTCCTGCACGTCCGGTCGCCCGAGCCGGACGCACTCCCGCTCGTGCTCACCCACGGCTGGCCCGGGTCGGTGGTCGAGTTCCTCGACTTGATCGGGCCGCTGACCGACCCTGCTGCCCACGGCGGCGAGCAGTCCGACGCGTTCCACCTGGTGATCCCCTCCCTGCCCGGTTTCGGATTCTCCGGGCCCACCGTCGAGGCCGGCTGGGACACCGACCGAATTGCCCGCGCCTGGGCCGAGCTGATGCGCCGACTCGGCTACCACCGGTACGGTGCCCACGGCGGGGACATCGGCGCGGCCGTCAGCCCTCAACTGGGCCGCGTCGCACCGGACCGGGTGGCCGGCGTGCATGTCAACGGCGGCCCCGGACCTATGCCGCCGCTGCCTCTGGCCGAGGAGGACCTGGCCACCCTTTCCGATGTCGAACGGGACCGGATCCGTCGAATCGAGGCGTTCATGCAGGAGGAGTTCGGCTACATCGCGATCCAGTCGACCCGCCCGCAGACCCTGGCGTACGGCCTGACCGATTCCCCGGTCGGTCAGCTCGCCTGGCTGATGGACAAGTTCCGCGAGTGGACTCACCCGCGTCGGGCTCTGCCCGATCAGATCATCGACCGGGACCGCCTGCTCACCAATGCGATGATCTACTGGCTGACCGGCACCGCCGGGTCGGCGGCCTACGTCGGGTACGCCCAGGAAGCCGCCTGGGGTGCCCCGAGCCCGAACTCGGGTGTGCCGACGGGGGCGATCGTCTTCGCCCACGACGTCGGGATCCGCCGCTACGCCGAAACCGAGAACACCGTCACCCGTTGGGTCGACGTGGACCGGGGCGGTCACTTCGCGGCCCTCGAGGAACCCGAGCTGCTGACCACCGACCTCCGGGAGTTCTTCCGGGATCTGCGCCGGTAGCGGTAGCCGGTGGCCGCCCCCGCCCGGCCCCGTCCCGGGACGGACGGGGGCGGCCACCGCGTGATCGTCTGTGCTCCGCGGACACGGTCCGCCGCCGGGACTCCCGGCACGCTCTACCTCGGTACCAGTGATTGTCCTGCCTCGTTCCGGATCGTTTTCGACGGCCTGTGACGACCTGGAACAGACGTTCGGCGAACCGTGACGAGCGGCGGCTGCTTCGAAATCGATGGCGCCAGGCCGTCCTTCGAGTTTGGGTGCACCATGAGCATCGAACTGCATACCCCGCGCGTTGATGCGCTGTCTTCAGCGGTGGACGCGCTCAAGCGGTGGCAGTACGACGGGGGACCGCTGCATCTGCATCCCGGCGATCTCGGCTGGCACTCGTTACGTGGTGCCGAGGCCACAGCGGCTGCGATCCGGATGTGGTCGCAGGACGGGGAGGTTCTCGCGATCGGGCTGCTGGACGGCTCCGAACTGGTGCGCATGGCCGTCGCTCCCGGCTGGCGTGATGACGACGCACTGGCCCGCCGGCTTGCCGCTGATCTGGACGCCCCAGGGCGTGTCCTGGATCCCGAAGGTGCGACCGTCGAAGCCCGAGGTGCGGAGCGTCTCACCCAGTTGCTGCTGGGGCGGGGTTGGGAGCGGGATGAGCCGTGGCATGGGGTTCAACGGCTGCGGGTTCGGGCCGACGAACGTGACGCTGTGGGAGATGTCCATCGCGGCCGAGTCCGGCGAGCCCGGACGGGTGATCGAGCTGTCCCGCACGGTACGGCCGCAGGTGCTGGCGGCGTCGATCCGGCAGATGTCGTACTGGCTCGACCTCGGGCGGGGCGCTGGCCGATTCCGGTCGCCGGGACAACGAGGCGATCGCGGCGTTCGTGCGTGCGGAGCAGGCCGCGCCGGTGCCGTTCTCGCTCAATCCGCTCGCCCAGGACGCCGTCGTCGCGATGGCGCAGCGGGCCGGCGGCACCTCCGGTCAGCCCAACCAGTCGACCACAGGGCGCAGAGGAGCGGCAGGTAGCAACCGCCTCGACGTCAATGCAAGAGCACCGCTCCCCGTACACTGGCGAACGGGTATGCCGGCTCACCGGCCGGTGCCGAAGTCCCAGCCCTCGTCCTGGGAGGCAGGCGAGACATGGCCAGCAAGGCCGACACGATCGGTGCCCGGATCCGCTACTGGCGGATGCGCCGGGGCGGGATGAGCCAAGCCGTCCTCGCCGGGCTCGCCGGCGTCAGCCAGTCCTACATCTCCCAGGTCGAGTCCGGCCGCAAGACGATCGACAGACGCTCCACCCTGGTCGCCGTCGCCGCCGCGTTGCAGATCACGGTCGCGGACCTGCTCGGGCAGGGCACCGAGACGGGTGACCCGGCGCGTGAGCGCGCGGCCGAGTGCGTCCCGGCGATCTGGTCCGCCCTCATCGAGATCGAGGACGGCGAGCGGCGGCAGGCGACGCTCAGCCGGGAGGAACTGGCGGCGGGTATCGCGCGCAGTGAGCAACTTCGCCACCGCTCGAACTTCCCTGCTATGGCCCAGATGTTGCCCGGCCTGCTGCTGGATGCCGCTGCAGTGGGCGGACCCGTGCTCGCGCAGGTGGCGTACCAGGCGTCGGCCTGCCTGCGGCACCTCGGGTACCGTCACCTGGCGTTGAACGCGGCGCGGGTGGCGGTGACGGCGGCCGAGGGCGTGGAGGAGGCGGCGTGGCTGGGCGCAACACGCTTCGCGTACGCGCAGAGCCTGCCGATCGAGTCGGCACCGCTTGCCGCGCGGGCGGCTGACCGGTCGCTCGCGGAGCTTCAATCTGCCGCCTCCGACGAGCGGGTCCGGCAGATGCTCGGCCAGTTGCACCTGTCGGCGGCATTGGCCTCGACAGTCAGCGGGCGCCTCGACGCCGCGCGTGACCATCTGACCGAGGCCGCCCGGGAAGCGGCGACTTTGGGTGACCCGGCGGACGGCATGGGGTTCAACGGCTGCGGGTTCGGGCCGACGAACGTGACGCTGTGGGAGATGTCCATTGCGGCCGAGTCCGGCGAGCCCGGACGGGTGATCGAGCTGTCCCGCACGGTACGACCGCAGGTGCTGGCGGCGTCGATCCGGCAGATGTCGTACTGGCTCGACCTCGGGCGGGCGTTGGCCGATTCCGGTCGCCGGGACAACGAGGCGATCGCGGCGTTCGTGCGTGCGGAGCAGGCCGCGCCGGTGCCGTTCTCGCTCAATCCGCTCGCCCAGGACGCCGTCGTCGCGATGGCGCAGCGGGCCAAGCGGCGGGCGGTGCCGAACGAGCTGCGTCTGCTGGCCGGGCGGCTGGGCATCAGTCTGGTGGCATAACCAGCGGTAATTTCTCCATCACCATGCGGCCCTAGTGTCCGTTTTCGGGTGGGGAAACGCCTCATCCTGCCGGGCGCGACGCCGCACTCCCTTGTGCGGTGATCCGTCGCGCCGGAGCGGACGGAGGTGGTGATGGGCGGTCGGAATCGTTGGCGCCCCACAGGCCAGGAGACGCAGCAGGCCGAATGGGAGGCGGCGAAGCGGAGGATTCTCGGTCTGGCCGAATCCGATCAGGCGCAAACAGCGCGCGGCGAGTCGACAGCGGCGCAAGCTCCGCGCCGGGACGCCGACGTCGTCGCACGCTCCAGGCCGCGCCTGCCGTACGAGAGCTACCTCCTCGCCGTCGCGTCGACGCTCGTGCACCGGCATCGCCCGGCGTGGTCGTGGCGGAAGTGGCGGTGGGTGTGCCGGTGTGGTGCGGACCTGCCGTGCCGCAACCGCCACCGCGTACCGATCAATCGCGGTCACTGGCCGTCGCAGGAGGACCAGTGAGCACCGCGGAACAGGCGATCCTTGCGGTGCACGTACGGGGTCTGGACGGGATGTGCGTGGGTTGCCGGCTGTGGTGGGCGCGGCTGACTCCGTACCCCTGCTGGCAGGTCGCGTGGGCGACCAGCCGGCAGGCGCGCGCGAGCGTCGCCCGCTTCCTGGGGGTGCGCGGGTGAGCACCCACGGCCCGGTGCTGCCGGTCTGGACGTGCGGTGGGTGCGGTGCGCCGTGGCCGTGCGCGACGCGGCGGCGGGAGCTTCTTGCGGAGTACGAGGGTGCGCCGGTGTCGCTGGCGGTGTACCTGGGGGCGCAGCTGGTACGGGCGACGGCGGATCTGAGCTGGGCGCCGGCGGGAACGTTGCATCGGCGGTTTCTGGGGTGGGTGCGGTGAGCGTGTTGCGGGCCGGCGACGAGAAGTTCCACTACAGCGACGGGTCGCACCGGTGGACGGCGCCGGACCCGGAGTACGACCAGGAGGTGTGGGAGGAGCAGGTCCGTCAGCACAAGCTGGGTCACCTGCGCAACGAGCCTCCGAGGGTACGCATCCGCCGGATCGTGTGACGGGTGCGAAACTGGGCCGGTGACTCATCCGCTCGCGCGCCGCGTCTACGACACCTGCCATCTCACCGGCCGGTTCCATCTTCGATCCGGGCAGGACAGCGACGAGTACTTCGACAAGTACCTGTTCGAGGGGAAGCCGGAGCTGCTGCGCGAGGTCGCCGAGGCGATGGTCGCTCTGCTGCCGGAGTGCGACGTGCTGGCGGGGATGGAGATGGGTGGCATCCCGATCGCCACGGTGATGTCCCAGCTGACCGGACTGCCCACGGTCTTCGTGCGGAAGCAGGCGAAGGAGTACGGCACCGCGAAGGTGGCCGAGGGTGGGCCGGTGAGCGGTCTGCGGGTCGTGGTGATCGAGGACGTGGTGACCACGGGAGGCGCGCTCCTGGCCTCGTGTGGACACCTGCGGTCCGTCGGTGCACAGGTGGAGACGGTGGTCTGCGCGATCGACCGCGAGCAGGGCGGTCGGGAGAACCTGGCGGCCGAAGGGCTGCACCTCCGCGCCGCCCTCACCCGCCGGGATCTGGACGCATCGTTGACGGCGTAAAGCTAGGGCCGCTCCGGGCCGCTGCTGGCGTTGTACGCGTTCTTGGCGGCGACCACTGCGGCCTGAACGTGCTCGGGGTCGACGCCGTGGACGTTGAGCGGTGGGTGCAGACGCCGGACAAGTTCGGCCTCGATGTTGGCCGGCTCGGGATCCTCGGCCCAGGTCAGACGCAGATTGTCGTGCATCCAGGCGGTCAGCCGTGTCTCGTCTGCGGGGACCAGGACGACCCGGTCGGTCCAGGTCGTCCGGTAGCCCTCGGAGACGAGAAGCCCGGCCAACGTGCGGCGCAACGTCGAGTTGCCCGAGCGGCGCAGATGATTGCGCAGGATCCGGCCGCGCAGGCTGGTCGCCCGGCCGAGATAGAGCATCCGCCGCGACGGGTCGCTGTCGTTCGGTGGTCCGGGGAGATCGGGGAGGACCGAGGGAGCGGCCCACCAGGCGTAGACGCCGCTGCCGCGGGCGAGCCGCTTGACGGCGACATCGAGCGCGACCGGCGGGCCGGTCAGCAACCGCAGGGCCGCGTCGACCCGTTCTTCGTCAGTCGGGACGTCGGTGGGCCGCCGTTCGGGGAAGGTCACCGGGACCATCCTAGGCGCGTGGTGGAGTACTTGACTCTCGACCCGGTCGAGGGCCGACCCTTCCCGGGTGACGTTTGAGGAGCACGACAAACGACCAGTCCCTCTCGTGATCGACCTGGAGATCCTGCGGCCGGTGCTGCGCGCCGGTTGGGGAGCGGACACCTGCGACCCGCACGACCTGGAGGATTGGCACGCCGGCAACCCGGCGCGCGGTCAGTGCGGGGTGACCGCATTGATCATTCAAGACCTGCTCGGGGGAGAGCTGATCCTCGGCGAGGTCTCCGCCGGAGACGCCAAGGTCGGCCACCACTACTGGAACCGGCTGGCCGACGGTCGTGAGGTGGACCTGACGGCCGACCAGTTCCGGCCACCGGAAGTCGTTGTCGGCGGTCAGGTTCAGCAACGGCCGCCGGGCCCACCGGTACGGTGCCGCCGGCAGTACGAGATCCTGCGGGACCGGGTCTTCGTCGCCCTCTACGGCGGCAGGTCATTGAATGGATCCCACTCTTGATGTCAACGTCGGTTGAGGTTGCAGGATGGCGGCAGCCTGCCCTGCATGATGAGGAGTGCGTACGTGAGCGCCGATGTCAGCTTCAACTCGATCATCGACTACACGGTTGACGGCCCCGACACCCAACGGGAGTTCGTAGCGGCCTTCGCAGAGATCCAGGAGCGCTGGGTGCGCTTCTATCCTGGCTACCAGTCGGCTCGCTTCTACCTGAGCACCGACGGCACCCGGGTGTACACCGTCGTGCGTTGGGCCAGCGAGGCGGACTACCGCAATTTCGTGGAGACCTCGGACACCGAAGGCCGGATGGCCGCCATCGCTCAGGCCCTGGCGGGGCTGTCCGGCAAGGCCGAAGCGCGCATGACCGGCGTTCCCACGTACACCATCGCCCGCGAGGTCGGCCCCGGGCCACAGCGTCTCGACGTCTGACCGGACGGGGTCACGCCGCGTCTGCTCGGCACGGACGGGATGCGAGGCTGAGCGCGATGAGCTTGGTGTCGGCGTTCGTACCGGTCTGGATTCAAGAGGAAGATCAACCTGAGAGCCGGCGGCGCTGGTGGGACAGGTTGAGGTGGTGGTGTCCGCCTGGGTGGCTGTCCGGGTCGGTGTGGACGGTGGCGGTGGTCAGCCGGGGTACGGCGTGGGTGAGCTGGTGTTCGGCGTCGGCGGCGATCTGGTGCGCGTCGACGAGGGTGAGACCGGCGTCCACGACGAGTTCGGCTTCGGCGTGCAGCCGGTGGCCGACCCATCGGAGTCGTACCGCAGCCACGTCCTGGACGCCGTCGACAGCCCGCAGGGCGGTTTCGGCCTGATCAACCAGTTCGGGGTCGACGGCGTCCATCAGTCGGCGGTAGACCTCCCGGGCGGCGTCCTTGAGGACGACGGCGATGGCGACGGCGATGACCAGGCCGATGACCGGGTCCGCCCAGCGCCAGCCGAGTGCGGCGCCACCGGCGGCGGCGAGGACTGCGAGGGAGGTGTAGCCGTCGGTACGGGCGTGCAGGCCGTCGGCGACCAGGGCGGCGGAGCCGATGCGGCGTCCGACGCGGATACGGTAGCGGGCGACCAGTTCGTTGCCGATGAACCCGACGAGACCGGCGGCGGCGACCCAGGGCAGATGGGTCACCTCTGCGGGGCGTAGCAGCCGGTCCACTGCGGTCCAGGCGGCGGCGACCGCTGACCCGGCGATGACCACGACGATGACGATCCCGGCGAGGTCTTCGGCCCGGCCGTATCCGTAGGTGTAGGCGCGGGTGGCGGCACGGCGGCCGAGGAGGAAGGCGATCCCGAGCGGTACGGCGGTCAGGGCGTCGGCGACGTTGTGCAGGGTGTCGCCGAGCAGGGCGACCGAGCCGGACAGCACCACGATGACAGCTTGGGCGAGCGCGGTGATCCCGAGCCCGACCAGTGAGATCCACAGCGCGCGCAGCCCGTCACGGGAAGACTCCAGCGCCGGGTCGGTCTTCGCCCGGGAGTCGTGGGAGTGCGGGACGACGGCGTGTGTCAGCCGGTGCCACCAGGCGGCGAGAAGGCCGTCGTGGCGATGGCCGTGGTCGGCCGGGTGGTTGTGGTCGTGGTGCTCGGTCATCACTCCCCCGATCACGCGGTCATGCAGAAGTCCTTCCGCGACGGTGGCGACAATATGTGCTCATGTACGCACGCGACAACGTTGCAGATGCCAGTGACCTGCAACAACACCTACCTGGCGCGCAGCAGGTCGATGCCGCCACGGACATGTTGCGGATGCTGGCCGATCCCACGTGACTGCGGTTGATGGCGCTGGTCAGCGAGGGCGAGTACGACGTGACCGCGCTGGTGGAGGCGGTGGGCACGGCCCGGCCGGCGGTGTCGCAGCACCTGGGCAAGCTGCGCCTGGCGGGACTGGTCAGCGTGCGGCGGGAGGGCCGGCGCGCGTTGTACCGGGCCAGGGGCGGGCATGTGCGGCGGCTGGTGATCGAGGTGCTGCACGCGGCGTCGCATCGGGTACCAGCAGAGGCGGACGGATCCCCACCATGATTGGATTCTCCGTGTCGTGGTGGTGGCCGGACGATTTCGACGCGACGCTGCCGCCGCGAGTTGCGTACGCCGGGGCCTGGCATCCGATCGTGGCCGCCGCGACCCGGCAGCGCCTGGCGGCGTGGTCGAGGACGCCGCCGACGACCGTCACCGTGCGGCAGGGCGAGAACATGGGACGGCCGAGCCTGCTCACCGTCGGCATCCCCGCCGGTCCCGGCACCGGGACCTCGGTGACCGGCACCGCCGTGCCCATCCCGCCCGCGGAGGAGGCGGTCCGGTGCGGAGGACGCGTGTCGTCGGATCCCGGGTGGCTCGTTCGTAGTACGGGTGAGAGGCGGCCGGACCGGGCCGCCCGGACAAGGGAGTCATGGCATGCCGCGGTACCTGATCTCGTTCAACGACGGCGCGATGGACCACATCCCCGCCGAGGAGATTCCCCAGGTGGGCAAGGACGCGCACGCGGTCATCCAGGAGGCCGTGAACGCGGGCGTGTTCGTGTACGGCACCGGGCTCGAACGCCAGCAGGCGACCATCGTCGGCACGGACGGGGTGGTCACCGACGGCCCGTTCCCGGAGACCAAGGAGGTCATCGGCGGGTTCGTGGTCCTCGACGTGGCCTCCCGGGACGAGGCGCTGAAGTGGGCCGCCAAGATCGCCGCCGCGTGCCGCTGCGCCCAGGAGGTCCGGGAGATCATGCCCGACCCCGAGACGGAGGCGATGCTCCGCGCGGCGGGCCGGTGACGGCTCAGGCGTCGCCGCGACAGCGCCTCGTCAGCGCAGCCGCAGGTCGTGCTCGTCGAGGGCGGCCTCGATGACGCTCAGCGCCTTCGGTCCCATGCCGTGCAGGCGGGCGAGTTCCGCGCGCGGCACCCCGGCGAGCTGGCGCAGCGTGGTGTAGCCGGCGGCGGTCAGCGCCCTCGTGGCCGGTGCGCTGATCTTCGGCAGGCGGTCCAGGGACGACGTCATCGCCCGATGCTAGACCGCCGGCTGCGAGCCCGATGTCCCGGCGAGCGGGCGGGCCGCCGGGCGCCGGTGCGGCAGCGCCGCCACGCCCAGGACGAGCAGCAGCAGGACCGCGCCGAGCAGGAACGGCAGCGACAGGGTGGGCTGGCCGAGCCACTCCCACGGCACGTGCCAGCGGGGATGCGGCTCGCTCAGGTGGTGCGCGAGCATCAGCGGCGCGCTCGACAGGATCGGCGCGGTCCAGAACAGCATCGCGACGCCGTACAGGACCTTCGCCGGGCCCTGCACCAGCGTGTGTCGTCCCGCGGTGCGGCGGCTGGCCCAGCCGAACAGCACCCAGCCGCCCAGCGTGCCCAGTGCGAGGCCGAGCAGGCCGGCGGGGTAGGCGGCGCCGGGGGTGGCGCGGCTGAGGGTGAGGCTCGTCGAGCCCTCGGCGCCGAGTTCCACGGCGAGGATGTGGTCACCGCGTGCGGCGTACACGGTGATGTCGGAGGGGATGGTCGCCGGGTCGCACCGTGGATGGCCGGGGATGCAGTCGTACGCGTGGGAATGGACGGGCTCGCTCTGCTCCCACCCGGCGGCGTCCAGACGCTGCCGCAGCTCGGTGAGGCCGGCGGCCGGCGTCTGGTCGAACGACGCGGTCAGCTCGGCCGGCGCGTACTCGCCGCCGTCGCCGAGCAGCAGCTCGGGCAGGAGGTCCGCGTCGAGCGGTTGGCCGTAGATGAGGAACACGGCGGGCGGGTCGTCCTGGTCGAGGTGGCCGGCCTGCCGGTCCGGGTAGAGCTGTCCCACCACGGCGGCGAGGTCGCGGTGGTCGAGCGGGCGGGAGCCGAGCCAGGCGAGCCATGTGCCGAACGACGCGGCGAACAGACCGCAGACCACCGCGAAGACGGCCGCCCAGGCCACGACGGAACGGCTCGCCGGCCGTCCCAGCCGGGCGCGCAGACCATGGCGTACGAGATTCGCCGCGACCCGGGCACGCCGGTGGGCGGACCCGACGTCCCGTACCGTGTCCAGGATCTCGGCCCCGCGCGCCCGGCGGTAGTCACGGGGGTAGGCCAGCAGCAGCCAGCGGTGCACGGGTGTCTCCCTACGGGGCCGCGACGGTGGGGTCAGGCGGTGCGGGGCCGCAGGGCGCGCAGCCGGATCTCGGCGGCGGACGCGAGCTGCCGCAGGCGCACGGTCTGGCGGGCCAGCTCGGCCCGGCCGTCGGCGCGCAGCCGGTAGTAGCGGCGCAGGCGGCCGTCGACCACCTCTTCGTGGCTGAGTTCGACGAGGCCCTGCGCGACCAGCCGGTCCAGGGCGGCGTAGAGCGTGCCCGGCAGCAGGGTGACGCGACCGCCGGACAGGCCGGCGACCTCCTGGATGATCCCGTAGCCGTGGCGCGGCTCGTCGGCCAGCGCGGTCAGGATCAGGAAGGTCGCCTCGCGCATCTCGGTCACCGAGGCAATATATACAGCCGATCAATGCATAGTCAACGATCGCCGAGCAGCTGCCGCTCGGCCATGAAGGCGCGCAGCCTCCCGGCGTCCTCGGTGGACATCAGCCAGCGCGGGATCACCGTGGCCGGCATCCGTCCGACGTACACGATCCAGAAATCGGGGGTCTCGGTGACCCGCGTGACGCCGTCCCAGGCGATGCCGCCGGACTCCGAGCCGCTGCGCATCATGATGTTGCGCTCGTCGATGTCGTAGCCGCCCTCGACCGCATAGCCACCGGAGCGGCGCCGGGCCCGCCACCTGACCCATGGCGCGTACAGCATCGACAGCACGCCGGCCACGACGAGCGCGGTCCACAGCGACGCGAAGCGGTCACCCCGCTCCGACGCCTGCGAGGCGACCCAGCCGATCACCCCGACCGCGGCGAGAGCCGCGCCGATGTAGCCGAACCGGCGCAGCCGGGCGGCGGCGAGCGCGGCGGCCACGCGGGCCGGATAGGCGGGATCGGCCGGTACGGCGAAACGGATCTGCACGCCCGAACGATAGTCCCCCGCCCGCCTGTGCCGGACTGGACCCGCGTGGCGCGCCAGTCAGGTCCGGCGCAGCACCAGCGTCACGAAGCCCAACACACCGCGGTATCCGCGCAGCCACTGGTCCCGGTGCTCCCGGGCGGCGGCGAACGCGTCGGTGGCGTCCGGGTGACCCGGATTGTCCAGCGCCCACTCGGTCAGCGAGCCGGTCCACGACCACTCGTAGTCGTCCCACTCGGCGACGTCGCTGACATGCCCGTACACCGGGGTCCAGCCGGCCTGCTCGGCGGCGTCGACCAGACCGGCGAGGTCGGTGTGGTCGTCGGGTTTCGCGCCCAGCGCGGCAAGCGCCGCAGGCGTCGGCGGCACCGGCCAGAAGCCCTCGCCGACCATCAGGATGCCGTCGGGGTCCACGTGCCGGCCGGCCAGTTCCAACGTCCCGCCGAACCCCCCGAACGCGTGCGTCGACCCGACGCAGAGCACCAGGTCGTAGTCGCCGTCCGGCACGTACGACCGGGCGTCGCGCTCGTGCAGCGTCAGCCGGTCGGCGAGGCCGCGCACGGCGGCGGCCTCCGCGGCGCGTTCCAGCGCGTACGGGTTGAGATCCACGCCGTCGGCGTGCCCGTCCGGGTGGTGCGCGAGCGCCTGCAGCGCCCAGGCGGCCTCACCGCAGCCCAGGTCGAGGATGCGGGCCGCCGGCCGGCGACCGGCCCGGCGCAGCAGCCGGTTGACGTTGACACCGGAGACCGGGGCCGCGATCGGATGGTGCGAGTGCGCGATGCTGCTCAGCCGTTGACGGTCCATCGCCGCAGTCAACACGAGGACAGCCGGATTGTCGTGCCGGTCAGGTGCGGCAGACGATCGTCGCGTCGTCGGTGGCGACGCCCTCACGCGCCTCGGCCTCGCGCACCCGGCGGACGACCTCGGCGGGGCCGTCGGTTTCCAGCAGACGCAGCAGCCCCGGCCAGCCGGTCAGGCCGAAGGTGTCCACGAGGCGGCTCGCGCCGTTGCTGAGCAGCGCCGCCGTGCGCACCTCGTCGACCCGGCACTCGCCGGTGACCGCCTCGTCCACGACTGCCGGATCGTCCTTCGCGACCCAGAACCCGCCGGGGCTGTTACGGCGGGATCGCAGCTCCATCAGCAGCCTCCGGTACTCGTCGCCGCCCTCGGGCACGTCCTTCAACCGCTCCTCGACGGACCGGGCGATCACCACCTCCCGCGGATCGTGGGCGACGAGCGGCTCACCACCCGCCCGGCCGACGATCGCCACCGCGTCGCCGAGGACCAGGTGCTCGACGGCCCCGCCGGAGAACCGGAGCATCGCCACGGCCGCGAACGGGCTGATCGGATGGGTCACGTCGCACGTGTCGCGGTGTGCGTCGGTGACCCGCCCGATGCCCTCGGCCAGCACGTCGCGCAGGCGCCGATCCGACGACAGCGCGCCGAGCAGCGCGCCGCCTAGCCGGGCCGCGTACCAGGCGATGCCGTGATGGCAGACCTCGTGTGCGCCGGCGATGCCACCGGCGCCGTCGACCAGCACCATGCCGCACGGCACGGCGCCCGCGAAGTCCTCATTGGCGCGCCCGGGATGCCCCGCGTCGGTCGCCATCGCCACCCGCATCGGCTCATCATGCCGAAACCGGCCGGATCGCGAGGCCCCTCGCGGCTTGATCCGCCACCGGCACGCCGACGTCGACGGCCTGGCGGTGTTCCTCCGCGAGGCCGGAGGTCCCGGCGGCCCGGCGGAGTGCGCCGCGCTCATGCGCGCGTTCGTCCTCGACAACTCGTGAGACACGGCGGGTCACGGGGTGGCCGGCGGCTTCGCCTTCTGCGGGTGGATCGTCTCGTGCCGGGCCAGCATGGCGACGAACTCGCCGATCTTGCGCTGCCGGGTCTCCGCGCGCTTGACCGCGTTGAGCCGGTAGATGAGCGTGAACCTGTTGGCGCTGGTGAGGACGTCGAACATGGCCTGGGCGGCGGGCTCGGCGGCGATGGCGGCGAGCAGGTCGGCGGGCACCTCGGCCTCCGACGGCGGTGCGTAGGCCGCAGCCCACCGGCCGTCCGCCTTCGCGGCCTCCACCGCGGCCCGGCCCGCGGGCGTCATCCGCCCCTCCGACTCCAGCCGGGCCACGTGCGCGACGTTGCGCTGCGACCAGGAACTGCGCGCCCGGCGTGGGGTGTACCGGATCCAGGAACTCTCGTGGTCGCGCTTGCGGGCCTGCCCGTCGATCCAGCCGAAGCAGAGCGCCTCGTCGACCGCCTGCTGCCAGGTCACTGTGGTGACAGTGCCGCCCTTGCGGGTCAGGGCGAGCCAGACACCGGGTGACGTGTCGTGGTGGGCGGACAGCCACGCGCGCAGCGCGGCCGCGTCGGGCACGATCAGCTCGTCCAGCTCGTCGCTCGGCATGGTGGTCAGGCTAAACCGGGCGTACGACATCGGCTGCAGCCGCCGCTCGTGCGGCTCTCGGCCGTCGGCAACCCGTCCGGCAGCGGCATCGCTCGCGACGGAGCATGTCTGCGACTTCGGTGACGTGCCGGCTTAGCCGCCCGCCGCGTTGTGCCGCGCGACCAGGGCGGGCAGCACGTCCAGCGTGTCGATGCGGAACAGGCACCGGTCGGCGACGTCCGGCATGTCGAGGATGTGGCCCCACGGGCCGCGCCGGATCAGGCACGCCGACATGCCTGCGGCCATCGCCGGGGCGGCGTCGTTGTCCGGCCGGTCACCCACGTACAGGATCGCCGACGGGTCGCCGCCGCCCTCGCGGACCACCCGGGTGAAGAACTCCGGCGCCGGTTTCGCCACGCCCCAGGCCGCCGACGTGCCGATCACGTCCACCGGCAGGTCCAGCGCCCGCAACGTCGCCTCGGCGTGCTCGGGCTGGTTGCCGGCCAGGCCGACCCGCAGTCCCTGCTCCCGCAGGGCGGCCAGGCAGGCCCGCGCGTCCGGGTAGAGATCGTCGGCGCCGAACGACTCCGGGTCACCGGCCGCGACCCGGCGCGCGAGTTCGGCGGTGAGATCGAAGCCGGGCCGGAAGGCCCGGAACACCTCCTGGTAGTCCAGCCCTCGGGCGATCACCGCGCCGAAGACGGCGGAGAAGGTGTGCCGTGGCACGCCGAGCCAGTCCGCCCAGGTCGCGAACTCGCGCGTCTCGTCGAGGATCGTCCCGCCCACGTCGAAGAAGACCGCCTGGATCATCAGCGGATCGTACTGTCGTTGATCAGCCAGTGGGGGACGTCCGGGTGGCGCAGACTGCCCGCATGAATCCCGCCTTCCTTCCCGAACCGCCGCAGAGCCCGGCGGCGAAAACCGCCTATGAGGACGACCTCGCCGCCGACGGCTACGTCAACAACCTCACCCGCGTCTGGTGCTGGCGTCCCGACGTGCTGATGTCGTTCCAGAGCACGCGCACCGAACTACTGTCCGAGTCCACGCTGTCCTCGCGGGAGGTGGCAGTGCTGGTCGCCGCCACGGCCGCCGCCCGGGGCGACTCGTACTGCGCGCTGGCCTGGGGTGCGCGGCTGGCCGGGATGAGCGACGAGACGACAGCCGCCGCGGTGCTGCGCGGCACCGAGGCGGACCTGTCGCAGCGGGAGACGGCGCTCGCCGCCTGGTCCCGCCGGGTGGTGACGGACCCGAACGCCACCACCGAGGCCGACACGCAACGCCTGCGTGACGCCGGCCTGACTGACCGGGAGATCTTCGAGGCGACCACGCTCATCGCGTTCCGGCTGGCCTTCTCCACTGTGAACGACGCGCTCGGCGCCCGGCCGGACGCGCAACTGGCGGAGAAGGCACCACCGCTCGTCCGGGAGGCGGTGACGTTCGGCCGCCCGGTCTGAACGGGCGGGTCCGGGCGCTGGTCGAGGGTGGCCGCGTGCGAAGCCCGGAAGGCGGACGTGGGCCGACTCCGCACGGCCACGGCATGTCGTACCGGCGTGGGAGGGTACGGACATGACGACGTTCGTGCTCATCCACGGCGGCGGGGGCAGCGCATGGGACTGGCATCTGCTGGTACCCGAGCTGGCCGCCCGCGGCCACGACGCGGTGGTGCCGGAGCTGCCGATCGGGGACCGGTCGGCGGGGTTCGCCGCCTTCCGCCAGGCGGTGGTCGACGCCGTCGGTGCCCGCGACGACCTCGCGGTGGTCGGGCACTCGTACGGCGCGTTCACCGCACCGCTGGTCGCCGACCGGCTGCCGGTGCGGCTGCTGGTCCTGCTCACCCCGATGATCCCGCGGCCCGGCGAGAAGCCGGGGGACTGGTGGGGCAACACCGGCTACCGCGAGCCGGAAGGGCTCAGTGAGGAGCAGCAGTTCTACAACGGCGTGCCGGCCGAGATCGTCGCCGAGGCGCCGGCGCACGGCCGGGAGCAGGTCAGCGCGGAAGGGGACGAGCCGTGGCCGCTGACCACCTGGCCGGCCGTGCCGACGAAGGTGCTCATCGGCCGCGACGACCAGTTCTTCCCCGCCGGCTTCCAACGCCGGGTGGCCGCGGACCGGCTCGGCGTGGTGCCCGACGAGATCGACGGCGGCCACGCGGTGGCGCTCAGCCGGCCGGGCCCGCTCGCCGACCGGCTGACCGCCTACCTGGCGTCCTGATCCCGCCCCGTGCTGATCCGCCGCCGGATCAGCTCCCGGCCGGGGCGGGTGAGACGGGTAGGGCCCGGCGGCGCCGACGGGCGAGCACGCCGAGGACGAGATCGACGACGAGGAAGCCGAGCAGGGTCACGCCGAACCAGGGCAGTGCCCAGCCGAGTGCCAGGGTGACCGGTACGCCGAGCAGCAGCGCCCACCACGGGAGCCCTCGGAGACCGCCCCGGGCGGGCGGCGAGCCGAGCCGGGCGCGGCGGCCGGCGCGGGTGGGGCGGCGCTGCCACCACATGCGGTAGCCCCAGACGATGACGCAGAGCAGACCGAGAGCGAGCGCGGCGAGCAGGACCTGGTTGACCGGCCCGAACAGGATTCCCATGTGGGCTTGGATGCCGAGGCTGCTGAGCTGCGCGAGCAGCGGCCAGTCGGCGAAGTCGCTGCGGGCGGTGACCGCGCCGGTGGTCGGTTCGACGGCGATGCGGTCCTTCGCGACCGGCCAGGTGTTGTCGACCTGGGCGACGGTCCAGGCCAGGCCGGGCTCCGCCGCAGGGCTGATCTCCACCGGTCCCGAGAGTCCGGCGCTGCGCGCGGAGGCCAGCACGTTGTCGTAGGACGCCGGACTGTCCGCCGTGCCGGTATCCGCGCCACCGTGCTGGTGCTCACCGCCGCCCGCGGGCGCGGCCACGCCGTCAACGGTGGCGGAGAGTGCGGGCGTGCCGGCGCGCAGGGTGTCCAGGCCGGTGCTGAAGTTCGCGCCGGCGTACCGGGACCAGGTCAGGCCGGTGGCGGAGAGGAACAGCAGGCCGACCGCGAGCCAGACACCGGTGGTGGCGTGCCAGCCCCGGGTACGGCGGACTCCCTTGCGGGCGGTCAGGTCCGGCACGAGCAGGTGTGCCGTCCGGGCGCGGGTGGCGCTGCGGCGGCGCCACCACAGGACTACCCCGCCGAGAACGAGGACCCACAACCAGCTGGCGGCGATCTCGGAGTAATGCCGGCCGACCTCGCCGAGGTGCAGGTTGCGGTGCAGGTCGTCGAGCCAGGTGGTGGCCGGGGTGGAGCCGAACCAGGTGGTGAGCTGCCCGGTCACCTCGCCGGTGTACGGGTCGACGTAGACGGTGTGCTGCTTGTCGCCGAGTTCCTCGAGCGAGAACACCACCTGGGTGGTCCGGTCGCCGGTGCCGGGCGCCACGGCGGCGATGGTGCCGTCGGGGTGCGCGGCCCGTGCGGCGGTGACCTGTTGGGCGAGGGTCTTCGGCTGGTCACCGACGGCGGCCACGGTCAGCCGGTCGCCGTAGAGGGCCTGGTCCAGTTGCGGGGTGATGGTGTACGCCAGGCCGGTCAGGGCGGCGACCAGCAGGAACGGGGCAACCAGGATGCCGGCGTAGAAGTGCAGCCGGGTCAGCAGCGCGGCGAACGGCGTGGGCTGGCGGCCCGGCCGAGCGGCCGACGCGGCGGTGGAGGTGCCCGGCGCGGGATCGCCGGACAGTTCGGTGACGGACATCGACTACTCCGATCGAAAATATGGGCTTTTGGTTCGGGGTGGCTCGTGCCCGTCGAGCCATGGGCTGCCCGGTTGCCGTCTCCCGATCGAGTAGTCGGCCAGGTGTGTCGGGAAGTTCCCTCGTCCGCGTAAATCTTCGGTTGGTCTTCCGGCGCGGTGGCGTCAAGGATCACCCGGGGCCGGTCGATCAGGGCTGCGACGTCCGCCGCGCCAGGTGCACAGTGACGTCGGCGGTGACCTCGACCGTGCCGGGCAGGACGTCCCGGATGCGGTCGAACACCTGCTCGCGTACGGGCGGAGGCAGTTCGAGATAGGCCGAGACGGTCGACGGGACACCGACGTAGTCGTCGGCGCACACGGTGATCCGCCGCGGGATCTCCGACTGGCGCACGTCGGTGAACCACCCGCATGCGCGTAGCTCGGTGCCGGGCCACTGCATCCGGGCCGCCGGTGGCGTCCCGTCCGGGGACGGGATCTCGTCGTCGGCGAGGTACGCGGACCGGGCCACGGCCACCGCGTCGCGCACAGCCGGATCAGCCAGCCGCAGCGGCCCGCCGAAGGAGGCGAACACGCCGCCGGGCGTGAGCAGCCCGGCGATCCGTTCCCACCGCCGGTCCGGGGCCGTCCAGTGCAGGGCCGCCGCCGCGTACACCAGGTCGTGGCGCTCGTCGGCGCGCAACTGTTCGAACGCGGCCTGCCGGACCCGCACGTCCGCGGGGACGTGCCGGCGCAGCTCGGCGAGCATCGCGGGGTCCGGGTCGGTGGTGGTGACCGTGATGCCGCGCCGGGCGAACAGCCGGGTCGCCTTGCCGGTCCCGGCGCCGATCTCCAATGCGGTCCGGACGGGTCGGCCCGTGTACGCCAGCACCAGATCGGCCAGTTCCTCCGGATAGCCGGGCCGGAACCGCTCGTACGCCCGCGCTGCCGCCCCGAAGCTCAACGCCCGATCCGGCATGCCGGTCATCATTCCACCACCGGTCCGTCGTTCGCGGCTATCGTGCGCGGCGTGAGCGACACCGGCTGGCTGGACGACACCCGCACCTCCTACGACACGGTGGCGGTCGATTATGCCGACCTGCTGCGCGACGCCCTGGCGAACGAGCCGTTCCAGCGCGGCATCCTCGCGCTCTTCGCCGAGCTGGTCCGGGCGCGGGGGACCGGGCCGGTGGCGGACGTCGGATGCGGACCGGGACGGATCACCCGTCATCTGCATGATCTGGGTCTGAGCGCGTTCGGCATCGATCTGTCACCGGTGATGATCGACGTGGCCCGGCGCGACCACCCGGGCCTGCGTTTCGAGGTGGGCTCGATGACCCGTCTCGACCTCACCGACGGGCAGCTGACCGGGTTGCTCGCCTGGTTCTCGCTGATCCACGTGCCGGACGACGAGGTGCCCGCCGTCCTCGCCGGATTCCACCGGGTGCTGCGGCCCGGCGGGGTCGTGCTGCTCGGGTTCCACGCCGGTGACGGAAGCCGGCTCAAGACGCAGGGATACGGCGGGCATCCGATGCACGTCCACGTGCACCGCCGCCGGCCGGAGCGGGTCGCGGCCTGGCTGACCGACGCCGGGTTCACCGTCGAGGCCGAGATGACGCATCACCCCGCCCCGGACGTCGAAGGCGGCTTCGTCTTCGCCCACCGCTGACGTGGCGGTCTACGCGTTCGGGTGCCTTGCCGCGATCCGGTCGAGCACGCGCCGGTCGCCCTCGACGTCGACGCCGGCCAGCGGCACACCCCGGTATGCGGCGAGCCGCTCCGCCTCCACGACGACCGCGTCGCGGGCGCTGCCGGTGAGCTTGCGCCACGGCTGGACCGTGACCGTGAGGGAGCGGCCGGACCTGCGGGGGCGCCAGGTGCCGGCCAGGTCGCCGTCGACGAGGACGGCGCCGGGGCGGCCGAGCACCGGCCACAGCTCCTTGACCCGAGCCGCGTCCGGCACCAGCGTCGCCCGGTCCTTCGCCTGTAGGAACAGGTCGAACGGGCCGAGCAGGCGGGTCGCCGTGGTCTCGGCCGACGCCAGCGCGGCCTCGTCGGCAGCGAGCAGCCAGCGCGTCTCGCCGTCGACGCTCACCTCGACCGCGTCGCTCGGCCAGCGGGCCTTCACCTCCTTGACCGGGGCGTCGAGGTAGTCGGCCACGTGCTTCGGGGTGGCCGGGCCGAGCAGCCGCAGGTAGGCGCGGACGAGGTCGAACCGGTCGCCGGGCGCGGCGGCGGGACGGAACCCGGGGATGCGTTCCAGGACCGGCGGTGAGGTGCCGAGCCGCAGCTCCAGCCCGGCCCGCACGGCGGCCAGCCGGAACGGCATCTCGTAGAGGTGGGTCGCGTTGCACGGCCGGCAGAACCGCAGGTAGGGCTCGGGCATCACGTCGGCCAGGCGGCCGGAGACCTCGCCCTTGACCGTCGGCCGACCGACGATCTCCCGCATCCGCGCGGCCACCTCGTCGAGCGCGGCGAGAATGCCGATGCCTGCCGCCTTCAACGGTTTCGCCGCGTCGTAGATGCGCTTGCCCGCGTCGGCGTCGGAGAACGGCTCGACCGCGGCGGCGACCGTGCCCACGTCGGCCCGGCGGTAGAGGTGCGGCGCGCCGCGTACGGTCCAGAGCAGGGCCAGGTCGGCACCGCTCAGCGGGGTCACGTCGACCCCGCGTGCGGCGAGCGCCCATCGGCCGCCGTCGGGACCGGTGTCCTGCACGCCGATGTCGAGCACGGCGGTGTCGGCGAGCGACCCCTCGGCCCGGTCGAGCTGCTGGGCCCGGATCCGGAAGTTCAGCACCTGACGCCTGTCGATCATGTCCACAGCGTAGGCGGCGGCACCGGCACGTCCGGTGCAGCGCGGTCCGGTACGTCAGCGCGCGGCGGGCGGAACGCAGCCCGCCGTCCGGTCGGGGCCGGAGCGCTTGAGCAGGAACACCCCGCCGCCGACCAGGCGCATGAGGTAACGACCGACCGACCTGCCCCGTGAATTCACCATGGACGCCCGTCCACCCTCCCCGCCTGGCCGGTGAACGGGCGGCCCGGGTCAGCGGCCTGCGAGCAGCCGTTCGCGTACCTCGCGGCGCAGGATCTTGCCGATCTGGGAGTACGGCAGCTCGTCGACGATCACGATCCGGCGCGGCACCTTGTATCCGGCCAGGTGGGTGCGGCACGAGGTCCGGATCGCCTCCGGCGTCACGGCCACCGCCGGGTCGATCACCACGGCGGCGACGACCTCCTCGCCGTCGCCGGTGGGCAGTCCCACGGCGGCGGCCTCGCGTACGTACGGGATGCGGCGCAGCGCCTCCTCCACCTCGGACGGGTAGACGTTGAAGCCGCCGGTGATGATCAGTTCCTTGATCCGGTCGACCACCGTGATGAAGCCGTCGGCGTCCATGGTGACGATGTCGCCGGTACGCATCCAACCGCCCGGCAGCAGCACCTTGGCCGTCTCCTCCGGGCGGTGCCAGTAGCCGGAGAACACCTGCGGGCCGCGGACCAGCAGCTCGCCGGCCTCGCCCGGCGCGCGGTCGCGGGTCGGGTCCTCCGGGTCGACGATGCGCGCGTCGGTGGAGGGGAACGGCACGCCCACGGTGCCGGGCCGGCGGGTCGGCGCGACCGGGTTGCCCACCGTGATCGGGGACGTCTCGGTCATGCCGTATCCCTCGACCAGCAGGCCGCCGGTCACCTGCTCCCACAGCTCCACGGTGGCCGGTGGCAGCGACATCGCGCCGGAGATCGCGTACCGGATGGAGGTGAGGTCGACGCCGCGTTCGCGGGCGACGGTGGCGAGCTTCGCGTAGACCGGCGGTACGGCGGGCAGGAACGTCGGCGGGCGGCGGCGGACGGCGTCGAGCACCTGGTCGGCGTCGAAGCGGGGGAACAGCACGAGTGTCGCCCCGATGCTCACGGCGAAGGTGAGGCAGAGCGTCAGTCCGTAGGCGTGGAACAGCGGCAGCACCGCGTACACCGTCTCGGCGCCGTCGCGCAGGCCCGGGACCCAGGCCCGGCCCTGCGCGGCGTTGGCGCGCAGGTTGCGGTGGGTCAGGACCGCGCCCTTGGGCTCGCCGGTGGTGCCGCCGGTGTACTGCAGCAGCGCCACGTCCCCGGCCGCCGGCGCGGGATGCCCGGCGGGCAGCGGCCCGGCGGCGGCGACCAGCTCCGACCAGGGCAGGGCACCGGGCGCGGGGGCGGTCATCGCGGAGCGGGCGGCGCGGACCTTCGGCAGCGGCATCCGCAGCGCCCACCGCTTGAGCCGCGGCAACGCCGCGGTCAGGTCGACCGCCACCACGGTACGCACGGCGCCGCGTCCCGCCACCAGCGGCGCGACCTTGTCCCACGCGATCGCGACGACAGCGCCGTGGTCGGTGAGCTGCCGGTCCAGTTCGTCGGCGGTGTACAGCGGGTTGTGCTCGACGACCACCGCGCCGAGGCGCAGCACGGCGTAGAACGCGACCACGTGTTGCGGGCAGTTCGGCAGCACCAGGGCGACCCGGTCGCCCGGGCCGACGCCGAGCCGGCGTAGTGCCTCGGCGGCGCGGGCCACCTGGTCGGCCAGTTCGGTGAACGTGGTGGTGGCGCCGTAGAAGTCGAGCGCGACCCGGGGACCGAACCGCCCGGCAGCCTCGTCGAGCAGGTCGACGAGCGAGCCGTCCGGCTCGGCGATGTCGGCCGGCACCCCGGGTGCGTAGCTACGGGTCCAGGGTCGCTGGGCGGTCGCGTCCATCGCCGTTACTCCTCGTCGCGCGGATGACGCCCCCAGCCTAACTTGACCATTCGGTAACCTACGTTCACGTAGGTTGCCGGGTGGGTCACACTCTCCGCAGGTCAGCGTCGGCGGGTCGAGTGCTGGTGCACCACCCGCCGGCCCTTCACGATGCCGAAGATGATGACCGCGGCGAGCGCGATCACGCCGATGATGACGAGCCAGCGGACCGCCTCCAGCAGCAACCCGAGCAGGATGAGCACACCGGCGACCACGCCGACCACCCACAGCAACGCGCGCATGTCCCAGCCTCCCGTCGTACGGTGGGCCGTGCGCTTTCCCGCTGATCGGGCGGCCATGCGCCGCCGGGTGGATCAGTGCCGGGCCACGTACACCGTGTTCGCCGCCTCCCGGCCCTGCAACGGGTTCGGGAACCGGACGACGTGCGCCACCGAGGTCGGGAACACCTCGGTGAGCGTGCGCTGGAACGCCGGGTCCGGCGGGTCGTTCGACCACAGCGCGAAGACGCCCTCCGGGTGCAGCAGCGCGGCCAGCCGGCGCAGCCCGCCGACCGTGTAGAACGGGGCGTGGCTGGGGTGCAGCACCTGGCGGGGGGAGTGGTCCACGTCCAGCAGCACCGCGTGGAAGCGGCGTCCGGGCTCGTCGTCGTCGAAACCGTCGCCCGCGACCGCGGCGAAGAAGTCCGCCCGCACGAACCGGGTACGCGGATCGGTGGCCAGGCCGGCGGCGAACGGCAGCAGATCCCGCCGGTGCCAGTCGATGACGTCCTCGATCGCCTCGACCACCACCAGCGAACGCACCCGGGGATCCTCCAGCGCGGTCCGTGCGGTGTAGCCGAGGCCGAGCCCGCCGACCACCACGTCCAGCGCCTCACCGGTCAGCGGGGCCAGCCCGAGCCGGGCCAGTTCGATCTCCGCGACCGGGAAGGCGCTGGACATGAGGTACTCGTCGTCGAGCTTCACCTCGTACACGTCGGAGTCCAGAGCCGGGTCACGGCGCCGCCGCAGGCTGATCTCGCCGATCGGCGTCTCCCGCCAGGCCAGTTCCTCGAAACGCGCGCCCACCCGGTGTCCTCTCCGCCGATCCGTCCCCGGATGCTACCGGCCGGTCCCGGGCCCGGCCCGGCGAAACGACGGCGTCAGTCGGCGGGGCGGGTGGCCACCACGACGGTGTCCAGCGCGTCGACGGTGCCGCCGTCGGTGCCCGGGACCGGCCGGTGGGCCGTCTCGGCCCGCTGCACCCGCAGCCCGGCCAGCCCGTCGACCACCGACTCCGGCGTGAGCAGCACGTCCGGGTCCTGCGGACCGCCGATGCCGCCGGCGAGGTTGGCCAGGTCGTGGCCGACCACCACGAGCGTGCCGCCGGGGCGCAGCGCGGACTTCGCCGCGGCGAGCACCCCGGCGAACTCCGGCGCGGGCAGGTGCAGGTAGCTGATCAGCACCAGGTCGTAGCTGTTCGGCACCGGCCGGTACGCGGTCACGTCCGCGACCCGCCAGTCAACTGTGACGCCGCGCGCGTCGGCCAGCTCCCGCCCCCGGTCGACGGCCACCGCGGAGAAGTCCACCGCGTTGACCCGCCACCCCTGACCGGCCAGCCACACCGCGTTGCGGCCCTCGCCGGCGGCGATGTCCAGCGCTGACCCGGGAGTCAGCCCGATGACCGACTCGACAACGAAGCGGTTGGGCTCAGCGCTCCACACCAGTCCGGACGTGTCGGCGTACCGGCTGTCCCAGGCGCTGCTGTCCACTGTGCCCCCTCCTTCGGCGGCCCCACACCGCCATGGTGACCGTACCGGCCACGGCAAGCGGTCCCACGGCGAGTCCCCACACCGGCGGCAACTGCTGCGCGAGCACGAACACGCCCATCACCACGACGAACCAGCCGAACCCCCGGCGCAGCAGGTCGGCCGGGATCCGGCCGGCGAGCCGGCCACCGAGCAGGCTGCCGACGACCGCGGCGGCGGTGATCCCGGCGGCCAGACCCCAGTGGATCTGCACGCTGGACAGGTAGCCGGCCAGGCCGGCGAACGACTTCATCGCGATGACGACCAGCGAGGTGCCGACCGCGACCGGCATCGGCAACCCGCCCAGCAGGGCCAGGGCGGGTACGACCAGGAAGCCGCCGCCCGCGCCGACCAGACCGGTGACCAGGCCGACGACCACGCCGTCACCGACCACCCGCAGCATCGGCAGCTCGTGCGGCACCGGGTGCCCCTCGACGGGCTTGCCCCGGAGCATCGCGACCGCGGTGGCGAGCATCATCAGGGCGAACCCGGTCAGCAGTACGCCGGCCGGGACGAACTCGGCCAGCCGGCCGCCCGCGTAGGCGCCGGTCATGCCGGCCACGCCGAAGATGAGCCCGGTACGCCAGCGGACCCGGTTCGCCCGCGCGTGCGGCAGTACCGCGACGGCGCTCGTCACGCCGACGACGAGCAGCGAGGTGGCGATCGCCTCCTTCGCGGGCAGGTCGGCGACGTAGACCAGCAGCGGCACGGCGAGGATCGATCCGCCGCCGCCGAGCAGGCCCAGCGTCGCGCCGATCAGCACCGCGCCGGCCAGCGTCAGCACGAGGGTGGTCACCTGCGGCTCCCGTCACGCAACTGCCCCACGATCGTGTCGAGGTCGCAGCTCGCGCCGCGGTTGTACGGCAGCTTGCTCAGCAGCACGCCCATGGCGCAGGTGTTGGTGAGCGCGGCGAACGTGAGGCCCGCGCCGATGAGCGCGGCGACCCACTTGAGGCCGGGGACGAACACCGACCCGAGGACGGCGGCGAGCACGATCGAGCCGGCGACGAGGCGCACCTGGCGCTCCAGGTCCCAGCGCGGCCGGCCCTGGTTGACCTGTGCGCCGGTGGCCTGCCAGGCCAGCATTCCGCCGTCGAGCACCTTGACGTTGGGCAGGCCGACGGTGCCGAGCGCCTGACCGGCCTGGCCGGCCCGGGCGCCGGAGCGGCAGATCAGCACCACGTCCTCGTCCAGGTGGCCGCGCAGCTCCGCGCGGTGCTCCCGGAGCAGGTCCAGGGGCACGTTGTACGCGCCGGGGATGTGCGCCGCCTCGAACTCGCCGGGCGTGCGCACGTCGAGCATCCGCGGCGTACGGCCGGCGGCGATCAGTTCGCGCAGGGTCGCCGCGTCGATGGTGGTGGGGGTGGCCGTGGTCATGCTCTGTCTCCTTCACCGGTGTTCTCGGGCAGGGTCCGGCGCCGGCCGGCGTGGGGACACGCCGGCCGGGCGCTGGGGGAGAGGTCAGGCGACGGGCGCCATGCGTACGCCGGCCGCCTCGGCCCGGCCGTACGAGTCGTCGATCAGCACCACGTCCCGGCCGGCGTTGGCGAGCAGGGACGCGGCGGCGGTGGCCCGGTAGCCGGAGCCGCAGTGCACCCAGATCGTCCCGGCGGGGATGTCGGCGAGCCGCTTCGGCACGTCCGGCAGCGGCACGTGCACCGCACCGTCGATGTGCCCGGCCGTCCACTCGCCTGTCATCCGCACGTCGAGGACGACCTGCGGCTCGGGCAGCCCGGCCGGGGTCTTCCCGGCCTGCGCGGCGGCGAGCGCGCCGAAGTCGGCCACGGGCAGCTCACGCAGCTGCGACGGATCCGTGGCCCACTGCGCGGGTTCGCCGGTGGCCTGGGCGGCCGGACGGTCGATGCCGATGCGCACCAGTTCCCGCTGGGCGTCGGCGACCTGCTCCGGGGTCTGCGCCAGGAACGTGATCGGCACGCCCCAGTCGATCAGCCAGCCGAGCCACGTCGACATCGGCCCGTCCAGGCCGAGGCTGACGGTGCCGGCCAGGTGCGAGGCCGCGTACGCCTTGCGGTGGCGCAGGTCGACCACCCACTCCCCGGCGGCGATGCGGCGGCGCAGCTCGTCGGCGTCGGCGCGGGCCACCGGCGTGAGGTCGACCGGGGTGGGACCGGCGGCGTTGGCGACGCCCATGTGGGCGTAGTACGCCGGGTAGGCGTCCAGCCCGGCCAGTGTCTCGGTGACGAACTGGTCGGCGGCCAGCCGCAGCACCGGGTTGGCCTGCTTCTCCCGGCCGATCGTCGACTCGGGCGCGTCGGCCTGGCTGGCCGAGCAGAAGCTGCCGAAGCCGTGCGTCGGCCACACCTGCGCGCCGTCGGGCAGCAGGTCGGCCAGCTTGCGTGCCGAGGCGTGCTGGTGGTGCGCCAGATCGTGCGCGTACTGCTGGCCGAGCAGGTCGGTGCGGCCGGTGGTGCCGAACAGCAGCGAGCCGCCGGTGAACACGCCGGCCGGGTTCCAGCCGCCGTCGGTGGCCTCGTCGAGCGCGTACGACAGGTGGTGGAACGTGTGGCCCGGGGTGCCGATCACCCGCAGCCGCATCGTGTCCGACACCGGCACGGTGTCGCCGTCGGAGACCGGGGTCCGGTCGAATTCGACCGGGTCGGCGGCGGCCACCAGGTACTGCGCGCCGGTGATCCGGGCCAGTTCCAGGCCGCCGGAGACGTAGTCGTTGTGGATGTGCGTCTCGACCACGTGGGTGATCCGTACGCCCTCGGCGCCGGCCAGGTACAGGATGCGGTCGATGTCGCGCTGCGGGTCGACCACGATCGCCACCCGGCCGTCGGAGGCGAGGTAGCTGCGGTCGCCGAGCGAGGACGTCGCGATGACGGACACGTCGAGAGTCATGCCGTTTCCTCTCTTTCCCCATATACCCCCGGGGGTATATGGGGGGCAGGCTGCGGCCCGGGGTTTCCGGGCAGATGTCTACCCGCCCGCGTCGCGGTCACACGGCGCGGACGGGATCCGGTCGGGCGGGCGCGTCAGGCCAGGGACAGGAAGAGCTTCTCCAGCTCCTCCTCGGTCATCTCCGGCTCGTCGCCCGCCTGGCGGGCGGCGTCGCAGTAGCGCATGCCGGAGGCGATGATCTTGAAGCCGGCCCGGTCGATGGCCTTGGAGACCGCGGCGAGCTGGGTCAGCGCGGCGCGGCAGTCCTCGCCGTTCTCCATCATCTCGATGACGGCGTTGAGCTGCCCCCGGGCCCGCTTGAGCCGGGTCAGCGCATCGCCTGTCATCTCCGGTCGAAGATTCACGTCCCACCTCCTGCGATCGAAGATACCCCAGGGGGTACCAGTGTCGCCACCCGTCCGGCGGCCTTGGTCCGGACCTCGTCCATGTCGAGGTCACACACCGCCCGGATCGGCTCCTCCAGCCCGGCCGTCGGCAGGGCGCCCGGCTGGGCGAACACCAGCACGCCGTCCCGGAGCGCCATGAGTGTCGGGATCGACCGGGTCTGGGCGGCGGCTGCCAGGGCGGGCCGACGAACTAAGGTCGGCGAGGACACGGAGGGTCTCCAGGGACGTGACGGAGCGTCTATTCTGTGCGCCGGCGATCCCGGCGGAAGGTACACGATGGCGTCGCGGCAGGAGCAGCTCCACTCGTACCAGTTCAGCGTCCAGCGGGCGGTCGCCGCGCTCGTCATGCGGGAGACGGACCCGCCGCAGTCGCCGTTCCGGCGGCTGGCCGGCGCGGGTCTGGCGAGCGTCCTGGTCGCGGCGATCGCGCTCGGCGGCGTCGCGCTCCACGGCCTGTTCACCGGTGGCGGCGACTCGTGGCGGGAGACCGGCGCGGTGATCGTGGAGAAGGAGTCGGGTGCGCGGTTCGTCTACCGGGACGACAAGCTGCACCCGGTGCTCAACTACGCCTCCGCGCTGCTGATCATCGGCGCGGAGCGGCCGAAGACGGTGCTGGTCAGCCGCCGTGCCATCGACGGGGTGCCACGCGGCCTGCCGCTCGGCATCGCCGACGCACCGGACTCGCTGCCCGCGTCGGACCGGCTCGTCCGCGACGCCTGGACGCTGTGCTCGGCGGCGGGCGACGACGCCGGGCGCGAGGAGGGCGGGCGCCCGGCGGCCGGGCGCGGCGAGGCCCGTTCGGTGCTGCTGATCGGGCGGGCAGCCCCCGGCGGCCGGGCGCTCGGCGACCAGGGCCTGCTCGCCCGGCACCCGGACGGCGGCCTGCACCTGCTCTGGCACGACCGGCGCTACCTGCTGCGCGACACCGACCGGGTGCTCGCCGCGCTCGCCGCCACCCGGGAGCGGGCGGTGCCGGTGGCGGCGGCGCTGCTGAACACGCTCCCGGCCGGCGCCGATCTGGCCCCGCCACCGGTGGACGACCTCGGCGCGCCGTCCGAGCGGGTCGCCGGCGCGGCGGTGGGCGACGTCTACCTGGTGCGCAACTCCGGCGGCGGACGGCAGTACGCGGTCGCCCAGCGGGGCGGGCTGGCCGGCATCACCGAACTGCAGGCGGCGCTCCTGCTGGCCCGGACCGGCCAGCGGGAGCCGGAACCGATCACGCTCGGCCGGTTCGCCGCGCTGCCGAAGCTGCCCGGTCTGGTGCCCGGCGGGGCGACCGCGCCGCCCGCCGTACCGCCCCGGCTGGCCTCCGCCGAGGGTGCGCTCTGCGCGCGGGCCGGCGACGACGGCGGCCTCCGCGAGCTCCGCCTCGGCGTCACCGCGCCGGACCCGGCCGCCGCCGCGCGCATGCCGGGCGGCCGGGCCGGGCTCGCCGACGCGGTGGTGGTCGAGCCGGGACGTGGCGCGCTCGTGGAGGCGGCGCCCGCGCCGGGCGCGACCGGCGGCGCGATCTGCGTCGTCACCGACCTGGGCCGGCGGTACGCGCTGACCGGCGCCGACGTGCCGGGCATGCTCGGCTACGCGGGCGTGCGTCCGGCGCGGCTGCCGGCGGGCCTGGTGGACCTGCTGCCGGCCGGCAGCCCGCTGGATCCGGAGGCCGCCCGCACGGTCGCCGCACCCGCCTGAGCGCCGGGCCGCGCCGGCTCGGACGCACAGCCGCGCCGGGCCGCGCCGGCTCGGACGCACAGCCGCCGAGCCGGGGAAAGAGCAGCGGGTCAGCCGGCGGGGCGGCGCAGCACCGTCACCGCGAAGTCGGCGTCGTCCCGCCACGGCCGCAGGTCCCAGGTGGCGAACCGGTGCTCGGGGCGCAGCCCGGCGGCGATCGCGTCGGCGTCCAGGTCGGCCACCGGGTAGCCGCGGTCGGTGGCGAAGCCGACCACCACCAGCCCGTCCGGGCGTACGTGCGCGGCGACGCGGCCCAGCACGTCACGTTCGGTGCCGGGGGCGACGAACACCATCACGTTGCCGGCCAGCACCGCGGCGTCGAACGGCTCCGCCTCGCCCTGCTCGGCCAGGTCCAGCTCGGCCAGGTCGGCGACCAGGAAGCGGGGGCCCGGGTGGTCGGCCCGGGCCGCCTCGACGAGCGTCGGGTCGGCGTCCACGCCCACGACGTCGTGCCCGCGGGCGGCGAGCGCGGCGGCGACCCGGCCGGTGCCGCAGCCGGCATCCAGGACACGTGCACCAGGCGGTACGAGCGCGTCGAGCAGCCGCGCCTCACCGGCCAGGTCCGCGCCCTCGGCGGCGAGCTGACGGAACCGGTCCACGTACCACTGCGAGTGGCCGGGGTTCGTGTCGGTCACCCATCGGGTCGGCTTGGCCATGCGTCCACCGTAACTGATCTTGCGAGGCCGGGTCAGGTGAGCGCCAGGAACGCGCCCGCGGCGAGCGGCCCGCCCAGCGCGACGCCGGCCAGCACCTGCGGCCAGGTGTGGTCGCCCATCAGCAGCAGCAACCCGGCCGCTACCGAGGCCAGCCCGATCGACAGCGGCCGGGCACGCTGCGTGCGGTCGCCGACGTGCCGGTCGGTGAGACGCCCTCGGCGGACGCCGTACGCGAGCACCCGATCGGGATGACGGCGCAGAACGTCAGCGCGATGCCGCCCGGAGCAGGAATTGGCCCGCCGAGCGGCTGACCCGGGCGGCGGCGATCAGCGGCAGCGCCGTGACCAGGACGGTCCGGGCGAGCGCCTCGGTGAGCAGCCGGACCGCCCACGCGCCGGCCCGGCGTTGCCGTGATGCTCGCACCCGATCATCCGGACGCCCAGCCCTTCTCCGCCCCGCTGGTGAATCCCTCGGTGAGCAGGCGTTCCCCGGCGAAGAACAGCACCACGATCGGCAGCGTGCTGATGACCGAGCCGGCCATCAGCACGGTCTTGGGCACCTCGACGCCGTCGGCGAGCAGCGACAGGCCCAGCGACACGGTCCACCGGTCCGGCCGGTCGACCAGGAACACCAGCGCGAACAGGTACTCGTTCCAGGCAATCATGAAGTCGTGCAGCGCGACCGCCATCACCGACGGGGCGGCCAGCGGCAGGCTGACCCGGCGGATGATGCCGAGCCGGCCGGCTCGACCTCCACCCGGCAGTCGTGGAACGTCGGCGCCTCGCCCAAATCGGTGTCCCGGACGCCGGTGACCGCGTTGACAGTGGACCGGCCGGGGCTGCGCCGCGCCCAGTACGCCTTGTAGGTGAACGCCAGCCCCGGCCGGGTCGCCTCGTCGACAGCCACCGCGGCGAGGAACGCGCCCCGGTCGTTGTGCACGCGTACCGCGTCGCCGTCGGCGAGTCCGCGCGCCGCCGCGTCGGCCTGGTGCAGGTGCACCCGGGGCGGCCCGGCGCGGCGGGTGTGCCACGGCAGCGAGGCGAACGTGGAGTTCATCAGGTAACGGTTGGCCGGGGTGAGCAGCGTCAGCGGGAACCGGTGGGCCAGCTCCGGGTCCGCCGCCTCGGCCGGTGGCGTGTACCCGGGCAGCGGGTCCACCCCGAGCGCGGCCAGCGCCGGGTCGTGCAGCCGGGCCCGCCCGTCCGGAGTGGGGAAACCACCCTCGGCGTACGGCGCGGAGCCCACCGGCACGCCGGTGAGCCGGGCGTAGGTGCGTTCGCGCAGCTCCTCGTAGGTGATCGGGGCGCCGGCCAGCAACTGCCGGGCCAGGTCCTCGTCGCTGTCCCGGAACGCCGGGTGGTCGATCCCGAGCGCGGCGGCGATCCGCCGGAAGATCTCGGTGTTCGGCAGCGCCGCGCCCGGCGCGCGGGTCACCGGCAGGTTCAGCGTCGTGTAGTGGTGCCCGTAGGAGGTCTGGAGGTCCAGGTGCTCGGGCTGCATGGTCGCCGGGAGCACCACGTCGGCGTAGTCGCAGGTGTCGGTCCAGCGCTGCTCCAGCACGACGGTGAACAGGTCGGCGCGGCCGAGCCCGGTCAGCAGCCGGGCCTGGTCCGGCGCGGTCGCCGCCGGGTTGGCGTCGAACACCACGAGCGAGGTGACCGGCGGGTCGGCCTCCCCGGTGAGCACGGCGGCCAGCCGGCTCATGTTCAGCGACCGGGCCGGCGGGGCGGGCATGCCGGCCGGGCGGATCACCGGCCCGTTGTCGACCGGGTGGTGGCCGCTGGTGGTCACCAGCGCCCCGCCGCCCGGGTACCGGAAGTCGCCGGTGACCAGCGGCAGCGCGCAGATCGCCCGGATCGCCTGCCCGGCGCCGTGGTGCCGTTGCAGGCCCAGCCCGACCCGTACCGCCGTCGGGCGGGTGGTGGCGATCCGGTCACCGAGCCGGCGGATCGTCCCGGCGGGCAGGCCGCACTCGGCGGCGGCGCGCTCCACCGGCCAGTCGTCGAGCCGGGCGGCCAGTTCCGGCCAGCCGGTGGTGTGCGCGGCCAGCCACGCCTCGTCGGCCGCCCCGGCGTCGCGGACGTGCCGCGTCAGCCCGAGCGCGAGCGCCGCGTCGGTGCCTGGTAGCGGTGCGACGTGCTCGTCGCTGCGGGCCGCCGTGTCGGTGCGCAGCGGGTCGATGGTCACCACGTACGCGCCGCGCTCGCGGGCCTGCTGCACGAACGGCCACAGGTGCAGGTTGGTGACGAGCGGGTTGGCGCCCCAGAGGACGATCAGGTTCGCCTCGACGATCGACTCCGGCTCGAAGCCGACCGAGGCGCCGTAGAGCGAGCGCAGCGCCGCCCGCGCCGCCGCCGTGCAGATGGTCGTGTCCAGCCGGGACGCGCCCAGGTGGGCGAAGAGCCGCGGGCCCATGGTCCAGCCCTGGACCAGGCCCATCGTGCCGGCGAAGTAGTAGGGCAGCACCGACTCCGGGCCGTCCCGTTCGATGCTCGCGCGCAGCCCGGCGGCCACCCGGCCGACTGCCTCGTCCCAGCTCGCCGGCCGGTACGCGACCCGGCCGGTGCCCTTGCGGCCGGTGCGGATCCAGGGCGTGGTGAGCCGGTCCGGCCCGTTGACCGCATCCAGGTAGCGGTTGACCTTGCCGCAGAGTGCGCCCCTGGTGAACGGGTGGTCGCGGTCGCCGCGCAGCGCGACCGCCCGGCCGTCCTCCACCGTGAGCTGCCAGACGCAGGTGTCCGGGCAGTCCAGCGGGCAGGCACCGGGGTGGGTGGTGACGGGGGCCATGGGCGGATGCTACCCCCGGTTCGTGGTGCTGCCGCCACTCGTCGTGACCGGCCCGGGCCGGTGGCGTTTGGCCGGGACGGGCGCGGGTACCCGCCGGGGCCGACCGTTGTGGGCGTGGTGCCCACCGGCGGCGGCGAGGGGAGGATGGGATGCGGTTCCCCCTGTTCGTCGAGGCGGTGGCGCGGCGGGCCGAGTTGCCCGCCGACGAGGCCGCCACCGTCTCCCGGGCGGTGTTGCAGACCCTCGCCGACCGGATCACCGCGGACGAGGCGACGGACCTCGCCGCGCAGTTGCCGGACGACGTGGGCGGCTATCTGGAGCCCGGCGGCACCGCCGCCACCGGTGGCGCTGTGGACTTCCTGTACCGGGTGGCCGAGCGCGCGGCGGTGGACCCGGCGGTCGCCGAGGTGGGCGCCGTGGCGGTGCTCGCCACGCTGCGCGACACGGTGACGGTGGGGGAGTTCCACGATCTCGTCGCGCAGCTCCCGAAGGGCTTCGACGCCATGGTGGACCCCATTCCGCGACCGCCGTACGATGTCTGAGCAGGCTCCCCGTGATCCGGGTCGAGCTGCGGCACCGAGGCCGTCTGCGGCGAAGATTCCACGGCCTGGAAGTATTCTCTCCGTAAAATAGTTTGTCAGCGGTCACCTACGCTGCAAATCGTCTACGCGCTAGAGGGATGATCGGACGAATTCCTCCGTCCGAGGTTCCACGGTGCCGTCCCCTCTTCGGTTCGAGCCTCGTCGCTGCTCTTCCGGCGCACGGATCGAGCCATATTCTGCTTCCAATGTGAAGTCCTGGGGGGGATCAATGATCGCATTCGTCGATCGCTGCGTGCCTGTCCTCGGTGGAGCGCAACCCGTTTCCTGACATGGCAGAGACGATGATCATCAATCGTTTCGGCGCGATCGCGGCGGTACACGGCGGACGTCCGGCCCTTCTCGGTGAGACCCACGAGGTCACCTACACCGAGCTGGCCGGGGCGGCCGGCGGGCACGCTGCGGTGTTCGCCGCCGCGGGCCTGCGCGCCGGAGACCGGATCGCGCTGCTCACCGCGCACGGTGCGCCCACCGTGGCGGCGCTGCTCGGCGCGCTCGCGGCCGGGTGCGCGTACGTGCCGCTGGACCCGGGCTTCCCGGTCGCGCGGCTGCGCCACATGGTCGACGCTGCCGGTGTCATCGCCCTGGCCTGCGCCGCCGAGCACCGCGACCTGGCGTCCACGCTGGCCGGTGACCGGCCGGTGGTGCCGCTGGACGACGTGCCGCCGGCTCCGCTGCGCCCGGTACCGGCCGACCCGGACGCGCCGGCGTACGTGCTGTTCACCTCCGGCTCCACCGGCGTGCCGAAGGCGGTCGGACAGACCCACCGCAACCTGGCCCACGTCGTCGACAACCAGATCGCCGCGCTCGGTGTCGGCCCGGACGACCGGCTCAGCCTGCTCGCGTCGTTCAGCTTCGACGCCGCCATCCCCGACCTCTATCCGGCGCTGCTCACCGGCGCCGCAGTGGTCCCGGTCGACCTGCGCCGCCACGGGCTGGCGCACACCGTCGAGCAGCTCGACCGGCACCGCGCCACGGTGCTGCACTGCACGCCCACCGTCTACCGCTTCCTGCTCGACACACTCGGCGCGCGCCGGCTGCCCACGGTGCGGGCCGTGCTGCTCGGCGGCGAGCAGGCCACCTGGGCCGACGCAGCCCGCGGCCGGGACCGGTTCGCCCCCGACTGCCTGCTCGTCAACGGCTACGGCGCCACCGAGATGACGTTCGCCGCCCGGCACGTGCAGCCGCTGTCCGAGGTGGACCCGGGCGCCCGGGGGCCGCTGCCGGTGGGCGTCGCGTTCCCCGGCTACCGGCTGGACCTCGCCCCGGACACCGGCGAGATCGTGGTCCGCAGCCGCCACCTCGCCCCCGGCTACCTCAACCAGGACAGCGACCGGTTCGGCGCCGACGCCGACGGGGTGCCGTCGTACCGCACCGGTGACCTCGGCCGGCTGCTGCCCGGCGGGGAACTGGTCTGCCTCGGCCGGCTGGACCGGCAGGTCAAGGTGCGGGGGCACCGGGTCGAGCTGACCGAGATCGAGGCGGTGCTGTCCGCCCAGCCCGGCGTCGCGGGCGTCCGCGCCGTCGTCCGCGACGGCGAACTGCTCGCGTACGCCCGCCGGGCCGGTGCCCGCCCGGACCCGGCGGCGCTGCGCGCGGCGCTGACCGCCGCGCTGCCCGGCTACGCCGTGCCCCGTGCGGTGGTGGTGGTCGACGAGTTCCCGCTCACCGTCACCGGCAAGGTCGACGAGCGGGCGCTGCCCGACCCGGTGACCGAGGTGCCCGCCGAGCAGGCACCGGCCACCGACACCGAACGCGCCGTGCACGACATCTGGTGCGCGGTGCTGGACCGCGACGCGGTCGCCCGCACCGCCAGCTTCTTCGACGTGGGCGGGCAGTCGCTGCTGCTGGGTCAGGTGCAGCAGCGACTCGCCGAGCGCTTCGGCGTACGCCTGCCGATGCTGCGCCTGTTCGACCACCCGACCGTCGCCGCCCAGGCGGCGCTGCTGCTGGACGCCCCGCCCGAGGCGGTCCGCGCCCCGGTGCTGCCCGCGCCCGCCGCGCCGGTGCGCGCCGCCCGCGAGTACACCGGCGACGAGATCGCCGTGGTCGGCGTCGCCGGGCGGTTCCCCGGCGCGCCCGACGTGGCCACCTTCTGGTGGAACCTGTGCACCGGTGTCGACTCGGTGCACGACCACACCGACGAGGAGCTGGCCGCGCTCGGCGTCGGCCCCGCCCTGCGCGCCGACCCCCGGCACGTCCGCGCCACCGGCCGGCTCGACGGGGTGGCCGACTTCGACGCCGAGTTCTTCGGTCTCGGGGCCGACGAGGCCGACCGTACCGACCCGCAGCACCGGCTGTTCCTGGAGACCGCCTGGGAGGCGCTGGAGGACGCCGGGCACGATCCGGCGCGTTTCCCCGGGCTGGTCGGCGTCTACGCCGCCACCTCGGCCAACCGCTACTTCCTGTTCCACCTCATGGACAACCCGGCGGTGGTCGGCGACGTCGACCCGGACGACTGGGAGGCCCGGCTCGTCGGCCGCCAGTTCACCGACCACCTGCCCGGGCAGGTGGCCTACCGGCTCGGGCTGACCGGCCCGGCGATGGCCGTGCAGAGCGCCTGCTCCAGCTCACTCGTCGCGGTGTGCGTCGCCGCGCAGAGCCTCGCCGACTACCAGTGCGACCTGGCGCTGGCCGGCGGGTCCACAGTGATGTGGCCCCGGCACCGGGCGGGCGGGCTCGCCTCGCCCGACGGCCGGTGCCGCGCCTTCGACGAGGCCGCCGCCGGCTCCGGGTTCGGCTCCGGCGCGGGCGTGGTGGCCCTGCGCCGGCTCGCCGACGCACAGGCCGACGGTGACCGCATCTACGCGGTCCTGCCCGGCTGGGCGGTCACCAACGACGGCCCGGACCGGGCCGGTTTCGCCGTGCCCGGCCCGGCCGGACAGGCCGCCGCCGTCGCGAACGCGCTCGCCACCGCCGAGGTCGCGCCCGGCGAGGTCCGCCTCGTCGAGGGCCACGGCAGCGGCACCCCGCTGGGCGACGCCATCGAGGTCGCCGCGCTGCACGAGGTGTACGCGGGCGCCGCGCCCGCCGAGTCCACCGCGCTCGGCTCGGTGAAGACCAACATCGGCCACCTCGACGCCGCGGCCGGCATCGCCGGGCTGATCAAGACGGTGCTGGCGGTACGGCACGGCGTGATCCCGCCGAACCTGCACTTCACCCGCCCGCACCCGGAGATCGACCTGGCCGCCGGACCGTTCTACGTGCCCACCAAGGCGCGGGACTGGCCGGACGACGCGCGCCGGGTCGCCGGAGTGAGCGCGTTCGGCCTGGGCGGCACCAACGCGCACGTCGTGGTGGAACAGCCGCCGCCCGCCGAGCCGGCCGATCCACCCGGAGAGGGACCGTGGCTGCTGCCGGTCTCCGCGCGTACCCCGGTGGCGCTGCGGGCCGCGCTGGCCCGCCTGCGCAGCCACCTCGCCGGAGCGGCCCCGGCACTGCCCGATGTGGCCGCCACGCTGGCGCTGGGCCGGCGCGCGTTCGCCCACCGGGCGGTGGTGGTCGCCGCCGACCTGCCGGCCGCGCTGTCCGCGCTGGACGTGCTGCTGGACACCGACGCCCGCGTCGCCGGTGACGGCGGCCCGCTGCGTGAGACGGCGGCCGAGTGGGTCGCCGGGCGCGACGTCGACTGGCACGAGCTGCATCCCGAGGGCACGGTCCGGCGCACCGGGCTGCCCACCTACCCGTTCCAGCGCCGCCGGCACTGGATCGACCCCGTGCAGAAAGGTCCGCGGTGAACTGGTTCGTCTCCGCCGGAAGCCGACCCGAGGCGCCGGTGCGGTTGTTCTGCCTGCCCTACGCCGGAGCGGGCGCCAGCGCGTTCCGGCGCTGGGCCGCCGAGTTCGGTCCGGGCGTCGACGTGGTGCCGGTGCAACTGCCCGGCCGGGAGAACCGGATCACCGAGGATCCGCGCTTCGGCGTGGCCGAGGTGGCCGACGCCATTGCCTCCCGCGCCGACCGCCCGTACGCGATCTACGGCCACTCGATGGGCGGACGGCTCGGCTTCGACGTGGTCCGCGAGCTGCGCCGCACCGGCCGCCCGCTGCCGCTGCGGCTCTACGTCGGCGGCGCCCGCGCGCCGCACGTCGCCACGCCCGGCCCGTTCGACGGGTTGTCCCGGGCCGGCGACGACGAGCTGCTGCGCCGCCTCGGCGAGGGCGGCGGCCTCCCCGCCGAACTGCTCGACCACCCCGAGCTGGTGGAACTGCTGCTGCCGCTGCTGCGCGCCGACTTCGGCCGGGTCGACGACTACCGCCATGTGCCGGGCGAGCCGCTGCCGGTGCCGATCGTCGTGTTCGCCGGCCGCACCGACCGGGCGGTCAGCCGGGAGCAGAGCGCCGCCTGGGCCGAGCACACCGCGGCCGGGTTCACCCTGCACGAGCTGGACGGCGGGCACTTCTTCCTGCACGACCGGCTGACCGAGCTGGCCGCGCTGATCCGGGCCGACCTGACCGCCGCGCCCACCGACACCCGCGCCGCCACGCCGGACGCGGGTCCGGACCCGGTGCGCGCCGCCGGTCGCGGGACCGCCGGCGCCGCGCACCGGGTCCCCCTCGGCGACACCGGCTGGTCGGTGTGGCGCGACGCGATGCTGCGGACCACCGGATTCCCGGCCGACGGGCTGGAGCTGTTCACCGCGCCCCGGGCCGCCGCGGCGGCCGACGAGCTGCTGGCCACCGGCGCCGGTGCGGACCGGTTCACCAAGGAGTTCGAGGAGGCGCTGCGCGCCGGCGCGCAGCGGTTCAGCGAGCTGGCCGCCGACCCGCTGCTGCGCGAGGCGGTCACCTGGCAGAACCGGGGCGCGCTCGTCGCGTTCGACGGGCTGGTGCGCGGCGGGGCCGACGCGGCCCGCAACGTGCGCCGCCGGGACCGGGAACGGGCGTTGCTGAAGTACTGGCAGCGCTACTGCGGCAAGAACGAGACGGTCGGCTTCTTCGGTCCCGGCTGCTGGGTCACAGTCGATCCCGCGCAGCCGGACGTTGCCCGGGTCGACCCCGGCGAGCGCCTGACCCGGCGGCGCTGGGTGTGGTTCGAGTCGTGGACGCTGTCCGCGTACGCCGCACGGATCGGCGCGGACCTGGCGGTGCGCCGGTGGTGGCCGCCGATGCTGCGGGCCCACCTGGCGGTCCGGGACCGCGACGTGCTGCGGCCCGGCCGCCCGCCGCTGACGCTGACCCCGGTCGAGGCCGCGCTGCTGCGCGCGGCGGACGGCCGGCGCGCCGCCGCCGACCTGGTCGCCGATCCGGCGATCGGACTGCGCCGCCCCGAGGACGGGTACGCGCTGCTCGACCGGCTGGTCGAGCGGGAACTGATCACCTGGGACGCGGCCCTGCCGGTGAGTCCGGACGCCGAGCGGGTGCTGGCCGACCGCATCGACGCGATCGGCGACGAGCCGGCCCGCGCCGCCGCCCGCGCCGGGTTCGACCGGCTGCGCGCCGCCCGCGACGACGTCGCCGCCGCAGCGGGCGACGCGGACCGGCTGCGGGCCGCCCTGGACGCGCTGGACACCACGTTCACCGAGCTGACCGGCGTGCCCGCGGTACGCCGAGCCGGGCAGATGTACGCCGGCCGCACGGTCTGCTACGAGGACAGCGCCCGGGATCTGGACGTGGTGTTCGGCGCGCCGCTGCTGGCCGAGCTGGCCGCCCCGCTGGACGTGCTGCTGCGCGCCGCCCGCTGGCTGGCCAACGCGCTCGCCCGCGCCTACCTCGACGTGCTGCGCGGCCTGTACGACGAACTGCGCGCCGAGTCCGGCGCCCCGGTGCCGCTGGCCGACCTGTGGTTCCTCGCCCAGGGGATGTTCTGGGGCGACGGGGAGCGGCCGGTCGACGCGGTGGCGGCGGACTTCGCGGCCCGCTGGGCCGGGCTGTTCGGCCTGGACACGCTGCCCGCCGGCACCACCGACGTGCGGCTGCGCGCGACCGACCTCGCCGGCCGCATCGACGCGGCGTTCCCCGGCGACGGTCCCGAATGGTCGAACGCCGCCATCCACAGCCCCGACCTGCAGATCTGCGCCACCGACGCGGACGCGCTGCGGCGCGGCGACTACACGGTGGTGCTCGGCGAGCTGCACGCCGCCTGGTCGTCGTTCGACTGCGCGGTCTTCACCCCGTCGCACCCGGACGTGGAGCGGCTGCGCGACGCGCTCGCGGCGGACATGGGGCAGCGGCGGGTCCGGCTGCTGTTCCCGGCCGACTGGCCGCGGCGTACCAGCCGTACCGCCGAGTCGCTGACCGGCCCGGCCGACCGGCACCTGGCGTTCCTCGACGCGCCGGGCGCCGACCCGGCCCGCGTGCTGCCCACCGTCGGCCTGGTCGTCGACGAGGTGGACGGCGAACTGGTCGCCACCGCCTCGGACGGTCAGCGCTGGCCGCTCGTCGAGATCTTCGCCGAGCCGCTCAGCGCGCACGCCGTGGACGGGTTCAAACTGGTCGCCGCCGCGCCGTACACGCCCCGGGTCACGGTGGACCGGCTGGTGCTGGCCCGGCAGACGTGGCGGACCACAGTCGGCGAGAGCGGCCTGGCCGTGCCGAACGGCGAACCGGACCGGTTCCTCGCCGTCCGGGACTGGCGCCGCCGCCTCGGCCTGCCCGAGCGGGTGTACGTCAAGCTCGGCACCGAGACCAAGCCCTGCTTCGTGGACCTGTCCGCGCCGGCGTTCGCCACCACGCTCTGCGCGATGGTGCGCGCCGCCCGGGTCGACGGCGGCGACGACGTGTCGTTCACGGTCAGCGAGATGCTGCCCGCGCCGGAGCAGGCATGGGTGCCCGACGGGCAGGGCCGCCGCTACTTCAGCGAGCTGCGCCTGCACATCACCGACGCCCGGCGGGAGGAGTACCGGTGAGCCACCTGCTGCCCCTGGGCGAGACCGGCTGGTCGGTGTGGCGGGACGTGGTCCTGCGTACCGCCGGTTTCCCGGCCGCCGGGCTGGACCGGTTCGCCGCGCCGGACTGCGCCGCCGCCGCGGACGCGCTGCTCGCCGGCGACACCGGCCCCGAGGTGTTCGGCAAGGCCCTGGCCGAGGCGTTCGCCGAGTCCTCGGCGGTGGCCGGCGAGCTGGCCGCCGACCCGCTGCTGCGCGAGGCGGTGACCTGGCAGAACCCGGACATGCTGATCGCGCTGGACGGGCTGCTGCGCACCGACCCGCAGGTCCGCAACGTGCGCCGCCGCAAGCGCGAGCTGAGCCTGCTGCGCTACTGGCAGCGCTACTGCGGCAAGGCCGAGACGATCGGCTTCTTCGGCCCGGTCTGCTGGGGCACGTTCGACACCACCCGGCCCGGGGTGCACACCGTGCCCGGTGACGCGCTCGTGCACCGGCGGCGGGTGTACTTCGAGGCGTGGGCGCTCATCGCGTACGCCGACCGGCTCGCCGACGACCTGGCGGTGCGCCGGTGGTGGGCGCCGGCCCTGCAACCGCACCTGACCGTCGCCGGGCGGGAGCTGCGCGCCCCGCTGCACCCGCCGATCGCGCTGACCCCGGTCGAGGCGCTGGTGCTCGGCGCCTGCGACGGGCGCACGCCGGCGGTGGAGCTGGCGGAGCGGCTGTGCGACGCCGGAGAGGTGCACAGCGCCGACGACGTCTACCTGTTGCTGGACCGCTGGGTCGAGCACGGCCGGCTCAACTGGGGTGCGAACCTGCCGATCGCACCGGACGCCGAGCGCGTGCTCGAAGCGCGGATCGCCGCGATCGGCGACGATGCGGTCCGCGCCGCGACGGCGGCCGAGTTCGGCCGGCTGTGCGCCGCCCGCGACGAGGTGGCCGCCGCGGCCGGCGACCCGGACCGGCTCGGCGCCGCGCTCGCCGCGCTCAACGCCGGCTTCACCGCCGTCACCGGCCGCCCGGCCACCCGGCGCAGCGGGCAGATGTACGCCGCCCGCACGGTCTGCTACGAGGAGACCGCCCGCGACCTGGAGTTCCGGATCGGTTCGGCGGTGATCGACGCGCTCGCCGAGCCGATGGCGGTGGTGCTGCGTACCGCCCGCTGGTTCACCGGCGAGGTGGCCGGCCTCTGCGGCGACCTCTTCACCGAGCTGCACGAGGAACTGGCCGCCGACGGCGGACCGGTACGGCTGGCCGACCTGTGGCTGCTCGCCCAGGGCACGCTCGTCGCCCCGGACGGCCCGATCGGCCGGGCCGGCGCCACGCTCACCGCCCGCTGGGCCGAGCTGTTCGGCCTGGCGGACCTGCCCGCCGGGCAGGCGGAACTGCGGCTGCGCGCCGCGGACCTGACCGAGCGGGCCCGGGAACTGTTCCCGGCGACGCGGCCCGGCTGGCCGTCGGCCCGGCTGCACAACCCGGACGTGCAGCTCAGTGCCGCCTCGCCGGAGGCCGTGGAGCGCGGCGACTTCCTGCTGGTGCTCGGCGAGCTGCACCCGGCCTCGGTCGCCTTCGACAGCGCGGTGCTCAGCCCGTTCCACCCGGACCCGGCCGCGTTGCGCGCCGACCTCGACGCCGACCTGGGTCCGGTCCGGCTGCGGGTGCTGTGGCCGGACAGCTTCCCCCGCCGCACCACCCGCACCACGTACGCGCTGACCGGCCCGGCGGACCGCCAGCTCGGCATCGACACCGCGCACGGCGCCGACGTGGACCGCCTGGTCCCGGCCACCGCCGTGCTGGTCGAGCGCACCGGCGACCAGCTCACCGCGGTCTTCCCCGACGGCGCCCGCTGGCCGCTGATGGAGGTGTTCGCCACGCTGCTCGGCTCGCTGCTGCTCGACGCGTTCAAGCTGCTCGGCGCCGCCGCGTACACGCCCCGCATCACCATCGACCGGCTGGTCGTGGCGCGGCGCACCTGGCGCACCACGGCCGGGGCGTGCGGGCTGGGCGGCCACTCCGACGAGTCCGCCCGCTACCTGGCGGTACGCCGCTGGCACGCCGAGACCGGCCTGCCCGAGCGGGTCTTCGTCAAGGTCGGCACCGAGATCAAACCCTGCTACGTGGACCTGACCGGGCCGCTGTACGCGCAGTCGCTGTGCGCCATGGTCGACGCCGCGCTGCGTACCGGGCCGGACGTGCCGGTGGTGGTCTCCGAACTGCTGCCCGCGCCCACCGAAGCCTGGGTGCCCGACGCCCGGGGCCGCGGCTACGTCAGCGAACTCCGCCTCCAGATCACCGACCCGGCCGAACCCCTTGGAGCACTCCGGTGACCGACACCCTTACCGTCAGCGCCGTCCACGGCCCGGATCTGCCCTGGCCGGACGCCACCCTCGCGGACCTGATCACCGAGCAGGCCGCCCGCACGCCGGACGCGGTGGCGGTGCGCCAGTGGGACACCCGCCTCACCTACCGCCAGCTCGTCGACCGGGCCGCCGGGGTGGCCGCCGCGCTGCGCGGGCACGGCGTCGGCCGGGGCGACCGGGTCGGTGTGTGCGGCGCGCGTACCCCCGACCTGGTGGCCACAGTGGTCGGCGTGCTGCTGTCCGGCGCCGCGTACGTGCCGCTGGAGCCGGGCGGCCCCCGGGCGCGGCTGCGCGGCATCGCCCGCGACGCGGGCGTACGGGTGGTGGTCGGCGACGCGGCAGCGGCCGAGTTCGGCGACGAACCCGGCGTGACGACGCTCGGACCGCCCGGGCCGGCCCCGCTCGCGCCCTGCCCGGCCCGCCCCGGCGACCCGGCGTACGTGCTGTTCACCTCCGGTTCCACCGGCCGCCCGAAGGGCGTGCTGAACACCCACCGCAACCTGGTCGAGTTCGTCACCGGCGTGACCGCGCTGACCGGCGCCGACGCCTCGGTGCGCAGCCTCGGCATCGCCTCGCTCGGCTTCGACGTGGTCGTCATGGACCTGTTCGTGCCGCTGACGCTCGGCGGGTCGGTGCAGCTGCTCGGCGCCGAGGACCGGGCCGACCCGGCGCGGATCGCCCGGTTCGCCGCCGCGCACGAGGTGACCTGGGGCTTCATCACCCCCACCGTGCTGTCGCTGCTGGACCCGGCCGGGTTTCCGTCGTGGCGGGTGCTGATCTGCGGCGGCGAGGCGGTCCCGGCCGAGCTGGTCGCCCGCTGGTCGCCCGGCCGGCGCTTCGTCAACGGCTACGGCCCGACCGAGACCAGCGTCCTGGCGGTCACCTGCGACCTCACCGACGCCGACACCGACCCGATGCCGATCGGCCGGCCACTGCCCAACCACCGGGCGTACGTGGTCGACTCCGACCTGCGGCCGGTGCCGGCGGGCCAGACCGGCGAGCTGCTCATCGGCGGGCCGGGCCTGGCCGACGGCTACCTCAACCGGCCCGGCCTGACCGCCGAGCGGTTCGTGCCCGACCCGTTCGGCGACGTGCCCGGCGAGCGGCTCTACCGCACCGGTGACCTGGTCCGGCAGGGCCCGGACGGCCGGATCGTCTACCTCGGCCGCGCCGACCGGCAGGTGAAGGTACGCGGCCAGCGCATCGAGCTGGGCGAGATCGAGGCCGTGCTGGCCGCCTGCCCCGGCGTCGAGCGCGTCGCGGTGGAGGCGGTACCCGGCCCGGCCGGCCCCGAGCTGGTCGCGTTCCTCACCCCGGCCGGCGCGCCGGACGACGACGAGCTGCGGGCGTACGCGGCGACACGGCTGACCACCGCGATGCTGCCGGCCCGGACGGTGCGGCTGGACGCGCTGCCGGTCAGCGCGACCACCGGAAAGCTGGACCGGCCGGCGCTGCGCGAGCTGGCGGCGGCCACCCCGGCCACCGTGGACGACGCGCCCGCCGGCGACGACCCGGTGACGGCCGCGGTCCGGCGCGCCTGGACCCGGCTGCTCGGCGCCGCGCCCGCCCCGGACAGCGACTTCCTCGCCGCCGGCGGCAACTCCATCGCCGCGATGCGGCTGGTCGCCGCGCTGCGCGCGGAGCTGGGCCGACAGGTGGACACGCGGGTGCTGTTCGCCGACCGCACGTTCGCCGCGCTCGTGGACCGGGTCCGCGCCGCCGACCCCGCCGACGCCGACGGGCTCACCACCGGCAACCCGCCGACGCTGTCGCCGCCGCAGCGGCGGCTGTGGTTCATGGACCATCTCGCCCCGTCCAGCGCGCCGTACAACATCGCCGTCGCGCACCGGCTGCGCGGGCCGCTGGACGTCACCGCGCTCGGCGCCGCGCTGCGGGCCGTCGCGGAACGCCACGACGTGCTGCGCTGGCGCATCCCGCACAACGGCGGCGTGCCGTACGCGGTCCGCGAGGAACCCACCGACGTGGCCGTGCCGGTGGTCGACCTGACCGGTGCGCCCGACCCGGACGCCGAGCTGGCGGGCATGCTCGCGGCCGGCGCCGGGCACGCGTTCGACCTGGCCACCGGGCCGCCCTGGCAGGTGACCGTGTACCGGCTCGACGCCGATGAGCACGTGCTCGCGGTGACTGTGCACCACGCGGTCTTCGACGGCTGGTCCGAGGCGTTGCTCTACGACGAGCTGGCGCTCGCGTACGCCCGCGCGCTCGGCCGGTCGGTGCCGGGCCGCCCGCCGCTGCCCGCCGCGTACGCCGACTACGCGGTGTGGCGCGCCGACCGGGACGGGCGCCGCGGCGAGACGGACCTGGCCTGGTGGACCGCGCACCTGGCCGGCGCTCCCACGGTGCTGGACCTGCCCCGCGACCGTCCCCGACCGGCTGTGCAGACGTACGCCGGCGCGGAGGCCGCGGTGCGGCTGGACGAGACCGCCGACCGGGCCGTGCGCGACCTGGCGGCCCGGCGCGGCACCACTGTCGCGGCGGTGCTGCTGGCCGCGTTCGGCGAGCTGCTGCGCCGGGTCACCGGCGGTGACGAGCACGTGCTCGGCGCGATCGTCGCGGATCGGCGGCTGGCCGCGTTCGACGAGGTGATCGGGTTCTTCATCGACACCGTGCCGGTGCGGGTCCGCTCCGGCGGCGCGAGCTTCGCCGAGCAGGTCGACCGGGCCGCCGCCGAACTGCACGAGGTCACCGCCCGCCCGGGCGCCCCACTGGAACGTATCGTCGAGGCGCTCGGCGTGGGCCGGGACACCTCCCGCGCCCCGCTGGTGCAGGTGCTGTTCAACGTGCTCAACTTCGTCGCGCCCCGGTTGGCGCTGACCGGCCTGACCGCCGAGCCGGTGCCGGTGCCCAAGCCCGGGTCGCCGTTCGACCTGACCGTCTACGTGGTGGAACGCGACGGGCGGGTCGGTGTCGAGGTGGTGCACAACCCGGACCTGTTCACCGCCGAGCGGATCACCGCGCTTCTGACCGACCTGGCCGCCCTGGTCGGCGCGCTCGCCGCCGACCCGGACGCCCCGGCCGCCGAGGTCGCGCCCGACCTGCCCCGCCCGGCGGTACGGGTCGCCGCGCTCGGCGCGATGACGGTGGCCACCGCCGAACCGGCCCGCGCGCCGCTGCCCGCCGGCTCGGACGCGCTCACCGCCACCGAGGAGCTGATCGCCGGGATCTGGCGGGACGTGCTCGGCCGCGACGCGGTCGGGGTCAGCGACAACTTCTTCGACATCGGCGGCCACTCGATGGCCCTCGCCGCGGTGCACGCCCGGCTCACCGAGGCCACCGGCCGCTCGATCACCATGCTCGACCTGTTCCGCCACCCGACCGTGCGGGCGCTCGCCGCCAGCCTCGACGGGGCCGCCGACCGGCCGGAACTGGCCCGCGCCGCGATGCGCGCCGCCGCCCGGCGGGGCCGCGCCCGCCGTACCCCGCCACCTCGCCGACCCCACCCGTGACGCGATCCCTTGTGAATGAGAGAACCCCCATGCAGAACGACATGCCCGCCGACGACGGCGTCGAGCCCATCGCCATCGTCGGGCTCGCCGCCCGCCTGCCCGGCGCGGCCGACGTCGACGAGTTCTGGCGCAACCTGGTCGACGGCGTGGAGTCGACGACCGAGCTGACCCGCGAGGAGCAGCTCGCCCGCGGGGCCCAGCCGCAGGAGGTCGACGACCCGGGCTGGGTCAACCGTGCCCCGCTGGTGGACGGCTACGACGAGTTCGACGCCGGCCTGTTCGGGATGACCGCCCGCGAGGCCGAGATCACCGATCCGCAGCACCGGCTGTTCCTGGAGACCTGCTACACCGCGTTGCAGAACGCCGGCTACGACCCGGGCCGCTACGACGGCGCGGTGGGCGTGTACGCCGGGACCGGCGGCAACACGTACCTGCACCGCAACGTGCTGCGCAACAAGCGGGTCGGCGGGAACCCGCACAGCACCGTCTCGCTGGCCACCGGAAACTCGCCGAACTACGTGGCCACCAACGTGTCGTACCGGCTGGACCTGCGCGGGCCCAGCATGACCGTGCACACCGCCTGCTCCACCTCCCTGGTGGCGTTCCACCTGGCCTGCGAGGCGCTGCGCAACGGCGAGTGCGACATGGCCCTGGCCGGCGGCGTCAACATCGAGCTGCCGCACGTCGGCTACCTCGGCATGGACGGCTTCACCTCGCCGGACGGGCGGTGCCGGCCGTTCGACGCCGGAGCGAACGGCACGGTGTGGGGCAGCGGCGTCGGCGTGACGCTGCTCAAGCGGCTCTCCGACGCGATCGCCGACGGCGACACCATCCGCGCGGTCGTGCTCGGCAACGCCATCAACAACGACGGCGCCGGGAAGGTCGGCTTCACCGCCCCCAGCATCGACGGGCAGATGGAGGCCGTCGCCCAGGCCGTCGAGCTGGCCGGCGTCGACCCGCGCAGCATCAGCTACGTCGAGGCGCACGGCACCGGCACCGCGCTCGGCGACCCGATCGAGGTCGCCGCGCTGTCCGCCGTCTACACCAAGGACACCGACGAGCGCGGCTGGTGCGGCATCGGCTCGGTGAAGTCGAACATCGGCCACCTCAGCCAGCCCTCCGGCATCGTCAGCGTGATCAAGACGGTGCTGGCGATGGAGCACGGGCTGATCCCGCCGACCATCAACTACGAGACGCCGAACCCGGCCATCGACTTCGCCGACACCCCGTTCTACGTGGCGAACACGCTGACCAAGTGGGACGCCGACGGCGGTCCGCGCCGGGCCGGCGTCAGCTCCTTCGGCATCGGCGGCACCAACGCGCACGTGGTGCTGGAGGAGGCACCGGCCGCCGGCCGGTCCGAGCCGCCGGCCCGCCCGGCGCACCTGCTCCAGGTGTCGGCGAAGACCCCGACCGCGCTGGACACCGCCGTGCGGCGGCTCGCCGACCACCTGGACAGCGGCAGCGACGTGGCGCTGGCCGACGTGGCGCACACGCTGCGCGTCGGCCGCCAGGTGTACCCCCACCGCGCCGCCGTCGTCGCCGGTGACCCGGCGTCCGCCGCCGCCGCGCTGCGCGAGCGGCGCAAGGGCCACCGGGGTGCCGCCGAGGGCTCCGCGCCCCGGGTGGCGTTCCTGTTCAGCGGCCAGGGCTCGCAGTACGCCGGCATGGGCGCCGAACTGTACGCGCAGGACAGCGCGTACGCCGCCGCCGTCGACGAGTGCGCGGAGCTGCTCCGCCCCGAGCTGGGCCTGGACATCCGCGACCTGATCCTGGGCCGCGACCCGGAGGCGGCGGACAAGCTCACGCAGACCCGCTGGACCCAGCCCGCCCTGTTCACGGTCGAGTACGCGCTCGCCGCCGCCTGGCGGGCCGCCGGGGTGACCCCGGCCGCGATGATCGGCCATTCCATCGGCGAGTACGTCGCCGCGACCGTCGCCGGGGTGATCGACCTCGCCGACGCGCTGCGCGTGGTGGCCGCCCGGGGTCGGCTCATGCACTCCCTGCCGGCCGGTTCGATGCTGGCGGTCACGCTCGACGAGTCGGAGGTGACCGGCCGGCTGCCCGAGGGCCTGTCGGTGGCCACCGTCAACGGCCCCGGCACCTGCGTGGTCGCGGGCGAGACGGCGCTGGTGGAGGAGTTCGCGGCGAGCCTCGGTGGCAAGAACAAGTCGAAGCTGCTGCGCACCTCGCACGCGTTCCACTCGCCGATGATGGACCCGCTCCTGGACGAGTTCACCGTGCTGATGGCCACGGTGCCGCTGCGGGCACCCGCGGTGCCGTTCGTGTCGAACGTGACCGGCACCTGGATCACCGAGGCGCAGGCCACCGACCCGGCGTACTGGGCGGCGCACCTGCGCCGCCCGGTCCGCTTCGGCGCGTGCGTCGCCACCCTGCTCGCCGAGGGCACCTGGGCGCTGGTCGAGTGCGGGCCCGGCCGGCAGCTGGCCAACCTGGCCCGGATGCAGGTCGCCAAGGCCGGTGCGGCGCAGCGGGCGCTGACCCCGCTGGGCAGCCTGCCCGGTCCCGGTGAGCAGACCGGTGACGTGGCCGCGTTGCTCGGCACCGCCGGCGCGCTCTGGTGCGCCGGGGTGCCGGTGAGCGTCCCCGCCGACCCGCACGCGCGACGGGTGCCGCTGCCCACGTACCCGTTCGAGCGGCGCCGCTACTGGATCGACCCGGAGCCGGAGCAGGAGCCCGCCGCGGCGCCGGTGGAGACCGGTCCCCGCCTGCTGCCGGAGTGGTTCGCGGTGCCGGTGTGGCGGCAGGCCGCCCCGACCCGGACGGCCGAGCCGCTGGGCCGCTGCCTGGTGCTGGCCGACGGCCCGCGCGGCGAGGCGCTCGTGGCCGCGTTGCGCGCCGCCGGCGACGACCCGGTCGAGGTACGCGCCGGCGAGGCGTTCACCGCGACCGCCAACGGTTTCCGGCTGCGCCCCGGCGTACGCGCCGACGCCGAGGAACTGGTCGCCGCGCTCGGCGCCGACCTGCCCCGGCGGATCGTGCACGCGTTCGCGCTCGACGGCGAGCCGGTCGGCACCGACGCGGCGGCTGCCTGGGCGGCGCAGGAGCGCGGCTTCTTCGGCGCGCTGCACCTGGTGCAGGCCCTCGCCGGCGCCGGTGTGACGGTCGACGAGGCGGGCGTACGCCTGGACCTGGTCACCGCCGGCATCGGCGACGTACGCGGCGACGACCTGACCCGCCCGGAGCACGCCACGCTGGCCGGCCTGGCCCGGGTGCTCCCGGCCGAGCTGCCCGGCCTGACCGTGCGGCTGCTCGACACCGACCCGGCCGCGCGTGGCGTCGCCGCCCTGGTGGCCGAGCTGCGCAGCCCGGTAGACGCCGAGCACCCGGAGGTGGCGCTGCGCGGCGACCGCCGCTGGCTGGGCGGCTACGAGCAGGTGAGCGTGGCCGCCGAGGACGTGCCGGGCGTGCTGCGCGAGGAGGGCCGCTACCTGATCACCGGCGGTCTCGGCGGCATCGGCGTCACCCTCGCCGAGGACTTCGCCGGCCGGGTCCGCGCCAAGCTGGTGCTGCTGGCCCGGTCCGGGCTGCCCGAGCGGGACGCCTGGGACGCGCACCTCGCGGTGCACGGCGGTACCGACCGGGCCGGGCGGGCCATCGCGGCGATCCGCCGGATGGAGGCCGCGGGCGCCGAGGTGCTGGTGCTCGCCGCCGACGTCACCGACGCCGACGACCTGCGCCGGGTCCGCGACGAGGTGGAGCGCCGGTTTGGCGGGCTGGACGGCATCGTGCACGCCGCCGGTCTGCCCGGCGGCGGCATGGCCGAGGTGAAGGAGCGCGACGAGGCGCGGCGTGTGCTGGCCCCGAAGCTGGCCGGCACCCTGGCGCTGGCCCGGGTCTTCGGTGACCTGCCGCTGGACTTCGTCGTGCTGTGCTCCTCGATCACCGCGGTGATCGGCGGGTTCGGCCAGGTCGACTACTGCGCCGCGAACAACTTCCTGGACGCGTTCGCGCGTTCCGGCACCGGGTTCCGCGCGCCTGTGGTGTCGCAGAACTGGGGTGGCTGGGCCGAGGTCGGCATGGCGGTGGAGACCGCCGCGCCGGCCGGGTTCCGGGCCGCCGGGCGGGACACCGTGACCACGGCGGTCGCCCACCCGGTGCTCACCACGATGGTCGCCGGCCCGGACGGCACGGTGCTGCACGGCCTGGTCTCGGCCGGCACCCACTGGCTGCTCGACGAGCACCGGATCGGCGGGGTGCCGGTGGTGCCGGGCACCGCCCACCTGGAGTCGGTGCGCGCGGCGGTGGTCGCGGCGCTGCCCGCGCCGGGGCCGGATGCCGCGGTGGAGCTGCGTGACGTGGTGTTCCTGGAGCCGTTCTCGGTGCCGGACGGCACCGTGGCCCAGTACCGGGTCGAGCTGACCCCGGCCGAGGACGGCACCGACTTCACAGTCGCCAGCCTCGCCGCCGGTCAGGCGCGCACCCACGTCCGCGGCACCGCCGGCTGGACCACCGACGCGGCCCCGCCGGCCGCCGTGCCCACGGTGACCGGGCGGCGGGTCGACGACGACGCGTCGTTCGGCAGGGGACGTACCAGCATGCTCACGTTCGGGCCGCGTTGGGCGGCGCTGGCCGAGCACCACCTCGCCGACGGCGAGGAACTGGCCCGGGTGCAGGCACCCGCCGCCGCGCTCGGTGACCTGCCCTCCTGGGGCATGCACCCGGCGCTGCTGGACGTGGCCACCGCGTTCGGCCGGGGACAGGGCTCCGGCACCTACCTGCCGCTGTCGTACGGCCGGATCGTGGTGCGCGGGCCGCTGCCCGCGACGTTCCACAGTCACCTGCGGCACCGGCCCGCCGCCACCGACGAGGTGGTCGCCGCCGACCTGTCGCTGCGCGACCCGGACGGGCGGGAACTGGTCGCGATCGGCGACTTCGTGCTGCGTCGGGTCGACCGGGACGCGGTCACCGGCAACCTGGCCGAGTCCCCGGCGGCGGGCGGTGACGCCCCGGCGGCGGTCACCGAGGACATCCGGCCGGTCGACGGCGCGGAGGCGTTCCGCCGCAGCCTCGCCGCCGGCCTCGGCGCCCAGGTGGTGATCACCACCCGCACCGTCGCCGACATCCGGCGCCGGGCGGCCCGGGTCACCACCGACAGCCTCGCCGAGGAGACCGACGCGCCGACCGGCCCGACGACGGCCGCCGGCGGCTCGGCGGCGCCCGGCACCGAGCTGGAGAAGACGATCGCCCAGGTGTGGCGCGACGGCCTCGGCGTCACCGACGTCGGCGTGGACGACGACTTCTTCGCCCTCGGCGGCAACTCGCTGGTCGCCGTGCAGCTCATCGCCGCCATGCGCAAGGCGACCGGCGTACGGCTGCCGATGCGCAGCCTCTTCGAGACCCCCACGGTGGCCGGACTGGCCGCCCGGATCGAGGAGCTGCGCGCCGGGGCACCGGCCGCCCCGGCGGCGATCCCGGCCATCCCGCGGCTGCCCCGCGGCTGACCTCCCGACGCAGAACCAGGAGACAAGCACCATGAGCGAGACAACCACGACGCTTCCGGTGGTCGTCGAGAGCGACGGCCGGGCGCTGACCGACCTGATCACGGCCCGGCGCGCCGAGCTGCGCGACACCCTCGTCGCCAGCGGAGGGCTGCTGTTCCGCGGCTTCGACGTGGGCGGCGTGGACGGCTTCGACCAGGCCGTCCGCGCGCTCGCCGGGGAGCCGCTGACCTACACCGAGCGCTCCTCGCCCCGGCACTCGATCAAGGGCCGGGTCTACACCTCGACCGACTACCCGCCGGACGAGGAGATCTTCCTGCACAACGAGAACTCGTACCAGGCGCGCTGGCCGCTGACGCTGTTCTTCTACTGCGTCACGCCGCCGGACAGCCGGGGCGCCACGCCGCTGGCCGACGTGCGCCGGGTGTACGAGCTGGTCGACCCCGCGGTCCGCGAGGAGTTCGTCCGCCGCCGGTGGATGCTGGTGCGCAACTTCCACGGCGACTTCGGCACCCGCTGGCAGGAGGTGTTCGACACCGAGAGCCGCGCCGAGGTCGAGGCGTACGCGGCGGACAACGGGATCAGCGTGGAGTGGGTCGGCGAGGACGGCCTGCGTACCCGCGCGGTCCGCGACGTGGTGCACCACCGGCCCGGGTCGGACACCCCGCGCTGGTTCAACCACGCCACCTTCTTCCACCTCAGCACGCTGCCGGCTGACTACCAGGAGGGGCTGCTGGCCATGTTCGGCGCCGACGGGCTGCCGGCGAACACCTACTACGGCGACGGCGGCGAGATCCCCACCGACGTCATGGACCACCTCCGCGCCGCCTACCGGGCCGCCACCGTCCGCTTCGACTACCAGCGCGACGACGTGCTGGTGGTGGACAACATGACCGCCGCGCACGGCCGGGAACCGTTCACCGGTCCCCGCAAGATCGCCGTGGCGATGGCCGAGCCGTACACCCCCGAGAACGCAGGAGCGAACTGACATGGCCGAACTCCGATTCCTGGTCGTCCGCAACGACGAGGAGCAGTACTCGATCTGGGCGGCCGACCGGGACCTGCCCGCCGGCTGGCACGACACCGGCTTCGCCGGCAGCCGCGAGGAGTGCCTGGCCCACGTGGACGAGGTCTGGACCGACATGCGTCCCCGCTCCGTGCGCGAGGCCCTCTCATGAGCGCGAGCCAGGAGTGGACCTTCCCGGCCTCCTACGCCCAGGAGCGGGTGTGGATGGCCAACCAGCTCGACGCCGCCTCGCCGGTGTTCAACGTGTCCTTCCCGTGGCTGTTCCCCGCCGGCGTGGACGCCGGCACGGCGAGTGACGTGGTCAACCGGGTGATCGCCCGGCACGAGGCGCTGCGTACCCACCTGCGGACCGACGACGGCGTGCTGGTGCAGGTCGTGCGCGCCCACGAGCCGTCGCCGCTGCCCGTCACCGACATCACCCACCTGCCGGCCGGCGAGCAGCGGGCCGAGTTCGAGCGCATCCGCGGCGAGGTGGCGCGCCTGCCGATCCCGCTGGACGCGGCGCCGCTGTGGCGGGCCCGGCTGATCCGCATGACCGAAGGACTGGCGCTGGCGTTCGTGGTGCACCACGCCGTCTTCGACAGCCACTCGGCGGTGCTGTTCCACGCCGAGCTGGTCGCGTTCTGCGAGGCCGCGCGCACCGGCGCCGAGCCCGCCGTGCCCGAGCTGCCCATCCAGTACGCCGACTTCGCGGTCTGGCAGCGCCAGCAGCTCACCGGCGAGGACCTGGACCGGCAGCTCGCGTTCTGGACCGGTCACCTGGCCGGCACGCCGCCGGTCACCGGCCTGCCGCTGGACCGGCCCCGCCCGGCCCAGCTCGGCTTCGCCGGTGACGAGGTGCGCTTCACGCTGCCCGACGGGCTGCTGGACCGCGTCGGCGCGCTGGCCACCGGCGCGCAGGCCACCCCGTACATGGTGCTGCTGGCCGGTTTCGCGGCGCTGCTGTCGCGGATCTCCGGCGACGCCGACGTGGTGGTCGGCGTCTCCACCGCGGGCCGGGACAACCCGGAGCTGGCGTCGCTGATCGGCATGTTCGTCAACCCGGTGGCGCTGCGCTGCGACGTCTCCGGCGACCCGACGTTCGCGGCGCTGCTCGGCCGGGTCCGCAACGGCCTGATCGACGCCATGGAGCACGGGCAGACACCGTTCCAGAAGATCGTCGAGGCGGTCGACCCGCAGCGTGACCCGTCGGTGCAGCCGATCTTCCAGACCGCGCTGAACTGGATCCCGGACTCCGGCCTCGACCCGGTCGAGCTGGGCACCACGAAGGACGACCTGGCCTTCGACATCACCACTGGCGACTGCCGCCTGGTCTACCGCACCGACCTGTTCGACCGGTCCACGGCCGAGACGGTGGTCAGCCGCTACGTACGCCTGCTCGCCGCCGCCGTCGCCGAGCCGGAACGTCCGGTGGGCGCGCTGCCGCTGCTCACCGACACCGAGCGGGACCAGGTGCTCGGCGCCTGGAACGACACCGCCCACGACGTGCCGGTGACCACTGTGGTCGACGAGGTGCAACGGCGGGCCGCCGCCACCCCGGACGCGGCGGCGCTGGTCTGCGACGGCGTGACGCTCGGCTACGGCGAGCTGAACACCGCCGCGAACCGGCTGGCCCGGCTGCTGGTGGCCCGCGGCGCCGGCCCGGAGACCCGGGTCGCGCTGGCGCTGCCCCGCTCCTGCGACCTCGTCGTGGCGATGCTGGCGGTGCTCAAGGCCGGCGCCGCGTACGTGCCGGTGGACACCGCGTACCCGGCCGGCCGGATCGCGTACCTGTTGACCGACGCCGCGCCCGCGCTGGTGGTGACCGCGCCGGACACCGCCGCCCTGGTGCCCGGTGACGCGCTGGTGCTCGACGGCGAGGTCGGCTCGGACCAGTCCGGCGACGACCTCACCGACGCCGACCGGGTCGCGCCGCTGCGCCCGGAGCACCCGGCGTACGTGCTCTACACCTCCGGCTCCACCGGCCGCCCGAAGGGCGTGGTGGTCGAGCACCGGGCGGTGACCGCGTACCTGGCCTGGGCCCGCGCCACCTACCCGGGGCTTTCCGGGGTGGCGCTGCTGCACTCGCCGGTGTCGTTCGACCTGACCGTCACCGGCCTGCTCGGCACGCTCACCGCCGGCGGCACGGTGCGGCTCGCCGCGATCGACTCCCCGGCCGCCCGCGCCGGTGGCCGGCCGGCCTTCCTCAAGGTCACGCCGAGCCACCTGCCGCTGCTCGACGGCGAGCTTTCGCCGACGGCCGACCTGGTGATCGGCGGCGAGGCGCTGACCGGAGAGCAGCTCGCCGCCTGGCGGGCCGCACACCCCGACGTGGCGATGATCAACGAGTACGGCCCGACGGAGGCCACAGTGGGTTGCGTCGCGGCCCGGGTCGCACCCGGCGAGCCGGTCCCGGCCGGTCCGGTGCCGATCGGCAGGCCCACCTGGAACACCCGGGCGCTGCTGCTCGACGCCGCGCTGCGGCCGGTGCCCCCGGGGATGGTGGGGGAGCTGTACGTCACCGGCACCCAGCTCGCCCGCGGCTACCACGACCGGCCCGGCCTGACCGCCGAGCGGTTCCTGCCGTGCCCGTACGGCCCGCCCGGCGCCCGGATGTACGCCACCGGCGACCTGGCCTGCTGGCGTGCCGACGGCACGCTCGACTACCTGGGCCGCCGCGACGACCAGGTCAAGGTGCGCGGTATGCGCATCGAGCTGGGTGAGGTCGAGGCCGCGTTGCTGGCCCACCCGGACGTGCGCGCCGCCGCCGCGGCGGTCCGCACCGACGGCGGCGAGCCGATGCTCGTCGGCTACCTGGTGGGCCCGGCCCACGAGGACTCGGTCCGCGCCGAACTGGCCCGCGAGCTGCCCGCGCACCTGGTGCCGGCCGCCCTGGTCCGGCTGGACGCGCTGCCGCTGACGCCCAACGGCAAGCTGGACCGCGCCGCGCTGCCCGCCCCGGCGGCGGCCGAGCAGGCCCAGGACAGCTACGTCGCGCCCCGCACCGAGGCCGAGGGTCTGGTCGCCGAGGTGTACGCCGAGATCCTCCAGGTGGAGAAGGTCGGCGCCCACGACGACTTCTTCGCCCTCGGCGGCAACTCGCTGCGCGGCATGCGGGCGATGGCCCGGATCCGCGCCGAGGTGGACGTCGACCTGCCCATGCGGGCGCTGTTCGGCAGCCCTGTGGTGGCGGACCTGGCGGCCCAGATCGAACAGCGGATCGCCGCCGAACTCGACGGGCTCTCCGACACCGAGGTCGCCGCGTTGCTCGCGGCGGAAGAGGGAACCGACTGATGACCGACCTGAAGGATCCGGCCCGCGAGGCGGCCCGGCAGGCGCTGATCGCCAAGCGGCTACGCGCCCGCCAGGCCGCCCCCGCGGCCCGGATCACCCCCCGCCCGTCCGGCGCCCAGGTGCCGCTGTCCTACGCCCAGGAGCGGGTCTGGTTCATGGACCAGCTCGCCCCGGGCGAGGCGGCGTACCACATCGCGGTGCCGCTGCGGGTACGCGGACCACTCGACGTGGACGCGCTGCGCGCCGCCCTGACCGCGCTCGCCGACCGGCACGAGTCGCAGCGCACCCGCTTCCCGGCCGACGCCGACGGCCGTCCCACGGTGGTCGTCGCGGACACGGCCGACGTGCCGCTGACAGTGGTGGAGGCGCCCGACGAGGCCGCCGCGCAGGCGCTCGTCGACGCGGCGGCGGCCGAGCCGTTCGACCTGGCGAACGGGCCGCTGCTGCGGGCCCTGCTGGTCCGGCTCGCCGCCGACGACCACGTGCTGTTCCTCGCCCAGCACCACATCGTCGGCGACGGCTGGTCGGTGGACGTGCTGCTGCGTGACCTGATCACGCTCTACCGGGGCGGCGAGCCGCCCGCCCTGCCGATCCAGTACGGCGACTTCGCCGTCTGGGAGGCCCAGGAGCTGGACGGCCCGCAGGCGCGGACGCACGTCGACTACTGGAAGCAGCGGCTGGCCGGCGTCACCCCGCTGGAACTGCCGCTGGACCGGCCCCGCCCGGCCACCCAGACCTACCGCGGGGACTTCGTCGAGTTCCAGCTCGACCCGGCCGCCACCGGGGCGCTCAACATGCTCACCCGCGACAGCGGCGGCACGCTGTTCATGACGCTGCTGGCCGCGTACCAGGTGCTGCTGGCCCGCCACGCCGGCCAGGACGACTTCGCGATCGGCGCGTCGGTGGCCGGCCGGTCCGCGCCGGAGCTGGAGAACGTCGTCGGCATGTTCATCAACATGCTGCCGCTGCGCGCCGACCTGGGCGACGATCCGACGTTCGCCGAGCTGCTGGAGCGCACCCGCCGTACCGTGCTCGACGGGTTCGAGCACGCCGAGGTGCCGTTCGCCAAGGTGGTCCACGAGCTGGGCCTGCCGCGCGACGTCAGCCGCTCCCCGGTGTTCCAGACGATGTTCGTGCTGCAGAACTACGAGATGGGCCGCTTCCGCGGCGTGTCCCGTACCGACGAGGTCACGTTCTCCTGGACCCCGATGGAGTTGCAGGCCACCCGGTTCGACTTCGAGCTGCACGCGGTGGAGACCGTCGACGGGCTCTGGGGCAAGCTGGTCTTCAACACCGACCTGTTCGACCGGGCCACCGTGGAACGCGTGGCGCAGCGGTGGACCGCGCTGCTGGACGCGGTCGTCGCCGCGCCGGACACCCCGGTGTCCCGGCTGCCGCTGCTGCCCACCGCCGAGCGGGAACTGCTGGCCGCCTGGAACGACACCACAGCCGACTTCCCGCGCGCCGAGACGCTGCACGGCCCGATCGAGGAGCGCGCAGAGGCCACCCCGGACGCGGTAGCGGTCACCATCGACGGGCACAGCCGCACGTACGCCGAGCTGAACGCGCAGGCCAACCGCGTCGCGCACCGGCTGCGCGCGGCGGGCGTCGGCCCGGAGACCCTCGTCGGGGTCTGCGCGGAACGCTCGGTGGAACTGGTCGCCGGCCTGCTCGGCGTGCTCAAGGCCGGCGGCGCGTACCTCCCGCTGGACCCGGAGTACCCGGCCGACCGGCTCGCGTTCATGGTCGCCGACGCGGACGCGCCGGTCGTGCTGGTCCAGTCGCACCTGCGCGACGTGCTGCCCGGCACCGGCGCCACGGTGCTCGAACTGGACGACGCCACGGTCTGGGCCGACCGGCCCGACACCGACCCGGCGCCCACCGCCGGGCCGGAGCACCTGGCGTACGTCATCTACACCTCCGGCTCCACCGGCCGCCCGAAGGGCGTGCCGAACACGCACCGGGGCATCGTGAACCGGCTCGACTGGATGCAGAAGACGTACGGCCTCGGCACCGACGACGCGGTGCTGCAGAAGACCCCGGCGAGCTTCGACGTGTCGGTGTGGGAGTTCTTCTGGCCATTGCGCACCGGCGCCCGCCTGGTGCTGGCGAAGCCGGGCGGCCACAAGGACGCGGGTTACCTGCGTGACCTGCTGGTGTCCGAGCGGATCACCACCGCCCACTTCGTCCCGTCGATGCTCACCGTCTTCCTCGCCGAGGACGGCGTGGAGGCGGCGACCGCGCTGCGCCGGGTGATCTGCTCCGGCGAGGAGCTGCCGCTGGCCTCGGCGGCCGACTTCACCGCCCGGCTGCCGTGGTGCGGCCTGCACAACCTGTACGGCCCGACCGAGGCGGCCATCGACGTGACCGCCTGGGCGTGCGAGCCGGACCGGCTGGCGCAGGTGACCAGTGTGCCGATCGGCGCGCCGATCGCCAACCTGCGGCTGCACGTGCTCGACCCGTCCGGCGGGCAGTGCCCGGTCGGGGTGGCCGGTGAGCTGCACATCGGCGGCGTCGGACTGGCCCGCGGCTACCACCGCCGGCCCGCGCTGACCGCGGAGAAGTTCGTCCCCGACCCGTTCTCCGGTGAGCCTGGCACCCGCCTGTACCGCACCGGTGACCTGGCCCGCTGGGTGGCCGGCCCGGACGGCGCCGGGGTGATCGAGTTCCTGGGCCGCATCGACCACCAGGTGAAGCTGCGCGGCCTGCGCATCGAGCTGGGCGAGATCGAGAGCGCGCTGCGCGAGCAGCCGGGCGTCACCGAGGCCACTGTGATCGTCCGCGAGGACAGCCCGGGCGACAAGCGGCTCACCGCGTACCTGGTCGGGGAGGCCGAGCACGTCGCGCTGAAGGCGGCGCTGAAGGACACGCTGCCGGAGTACATGGTGCCGGCCGCGTTCGTCACGCTCGACGCGCTGCCGCTGACCCCCAACGGCAAGCTGGACCGCAAGGCGCTGCCCGCGCCGGTGGTCACCCGCGAGGCGTCGGTGGCGCTGGTCGAGCCGCGCGACGACACCGAGCGGGCGCTCGCCGCGATCTGGTCCGAGGTGCTGGGCGTGGACACGCTCGGCATCGACGACGACTTCTTCGACCTGGGCGGGCACTCGATGCTCGCCACCCAGGTGGTCGCGAAGATCCGCAAGGCGGAGCTGGGCGGCCGGGCGGTCGGCGTGATGGACCTGTTCCAGCAGCGCACCATCCGCGACCTCGCCGCGTTCATCTCCGGCGACGCCGCGCAGGAGGGGCCGCGCCGGCTGCTCTACGAGCTGACCAGGCCGATCCCGGCGGGCAAGCGGGTGCTGACGTACGTCTGCGTCCCGTACGGCGGCGGCAGCGCCATCGTCTACCAGCCGCTGGCCGACGCGTTGCCCGCCGGGTACGGGCTGTGGTCGCTGGCGATCCCCGGCCACGACGTGGGTCTCAGCGAGGACGCGCTGCCGTTCGACGAGCTGACCGGCCGGGTCGCCGACGAGATCCTGGAGCGGGTCGAGGGACCGATCGCCCTGTACGGCCACTGCGGCGTGGGCAGCGCCATCCTCGCCGACGTGGCCCGCAAGGTCGAGGCGGCCGGCCGGGACCTGGAGGCCGTCTACATCGGCGCCATGTTCCCGTTCGCCCGCCCGAAGGGCGTGATCGCGGCGCTGCGCGACCGCCTGGAGCGGCTCAGCAGCAACAGGCACTCCGCGAGCTGGCTCAAGTCGATGGGTGTGGACACCGAGGAGCTGGACCCGGAGCAGGCCGACCGGATCATCAGTAACATGCGGGCCGACTCCCGCGCCTCGGAGGAGTACTTCACCCGGCTGCTGGACCAGCGGGCGGCGAAGCTCCGGGCGCCGATCATCTCGGTGGTCGGCTCCGAGGACCCGGTTACCGACTACTACCGCGAGCGGTACGCCGAGTGGCAGTTCCTCAGCGACACGCTCGGCCTCGTCGTGCTCGACCAGGCCGGGCACTTCTTCCTCAAGTACCGGGCCGAGGAACTGGCCGAGATCGTCACGCGGGTGCACCCGGCGGTGGCCGCCGGGGACGTCGGCGCCCTGACGCCGCAGGCCCGGGGTGCGGACGCCGGTTGGGTGGTCGCCGACACACTGCGGGTGGGGGAGGACCGCAAGCCCACCACGACGATCAAGCCGAGCATGGGCCGGTTCATGGCCGTCACGACCGGCCAGCTCATCTCCAGCACCGGTTCCGCGCTGACCGCGTTCGCGCTCCCGATCTGGCTGTTCAACCGCACCGGCTCGGTGGCGAACCTCGGCCTGCTCTGGGCGCTCGCGCTGATCTGCGGCGTGCTCATGCTGCCGGTGGCCGGCGCGCTGGTCGACCGGGTCAGCCGGCGGCGGATCATGATGGCTGCCAGCTGCTTCGCCGGTTCCGTCCAGCTGGTGCTGGCCGCCCTGTTGTGGACCGACAACCTGGTGCTCTGGCACATCTACATGCTGGTGGCGCTGAGTTCGGTGGCCGGTTCGTTCCAGCGGATCGCGTTCCAGTCGGCGGTGCCGCAGCTGGTGCCCAAGCGCTACCTCGGGCACGCCATGGGCATCACCCAGCTCTCCACGGGCGTGGCGACGCTGCTCATGCCGGCGTTCGCGGCCGGGCTGCTCGCCACCATCGAGCTGAAGGGCATCCTGCTGGTCGACGTGGCCAGCTACGTGTTCGCGGTGCTCACCCTCGCCGTGGTCCGGTTCCCGGACGCGCTCGGCTGGCGGCCCCGGGAACGGCTGCTGGTGGCCATCGCAAACGGCATGCGCTACTCGTGGCGGCACCGCGGGTTCCGGCTGATGCTCGGCTACTTCGCGCTGGGCAACATCTTCCTTGCGCCCGCGCTGGTGCTCATCACCCCGCTGGTGCTGTCGTTCGGCAGCCCCACCCAGGTGGCGCAGGTGGCGCTGGCCGAGGCGGTCGGCGCGGTGCTCGGCGGCGTGCTCATGTCGCTGTGGGGCGGTCCGCGCAAGCGCCGGATGATCGGCGTGCTGATCGGCAACCTGGGCACCGCGATCGGCTGCGTGCTGATCGGCCTGGACGCGTCGGTGGCGATGATCTGCGTCGGCTTCTGCTGGCTGGCCATGTCGATGACCACCGCGCAGTCGATCTACGCGACGATCGTCCAGGTGAAGGTGCCGCAGCGCTTCCACGGCCGGGTCTTCAGCCTCAACCAGACCATCTCCTGGTCGACGCTGCCGATCGGGTTCGCGCTGCTCGCGCCGGGCGCCACCGCACTGTTCGAGCCGATGCTCGCCCCCGGCGGTGCGCTCGCCGACACGGTGGGCGCGGTCATCGGCACCGGACCGGGCCGGGGCATCGGCTTCGCGTACATCTGCTTCGGCGTGGCGCTGATCCTCATCACGCTCGGCGGTTTCGCGATCCGGCTGCTGCGCCGGTTCGACATCGAGGTGGAGGACTCCCTGCCGGACGACCTGATCGGCGCCCAGGAGCGCGAGAAGCGCCTGGCCGCCAAGGCCGAAAAGAAGGAAATCGTCTCCGTCTGACCCCGCCTCCACCCGGTTGATCAAGGAGTTCGTGTCCGTTCCGGGCCCCCCGGCCGGCACGAACTCCTTGATCACCGGGGCCAGCATCGGTGCGATGAGCGAGGACGTCACCGACGAGCTGTTCCGGGAGGTCGGCCTCGATCCGTGTGCGGCTGTGGTCGAGGTCGGTGAGCAGGACGCCGACGGGCTCACCGACCACAGCCCGGACGGTCACCAGGCCCGCGCCGACCTCGCCGCGCACGCCCTGCGCCGGATCGAGGCGCTGCCCGCGACCCCGCTGCACGCCCACGTCGGCGCGCGCCAGGCCGCGATCCCGGCCGCACTCGACGGGTACGCCCGCAGCCTCCTGCTCGCCGCCGCACGCGGTCACCTGCCGGCGTTCCCCGGCGACCGGCGGGTGTTCCACCACCGGGCCCTGGAACTCGGCTCGCTGGGGCTGGGCCAGCTCACGAGCGCGCTCGCCGCCTATCCGGCCTCGTCGGCGGGCAGCTCCTCCGGATCGGCGACCCAGGCGGAGTACACCGGCAGCGCGTGCCACGGCCCACCGGCCGGGTCGGTGGTCACCGCAACCACCGCGTACGGGTGACCGAACCGCAGCTCGGCGACGCGGGCGACTCCCTCCGGCGGCAGGCCGGCCGCCATGCCGAACGCGGTCACCGCGGCGGCCTCGAAACCGTAGCGGCCGAACCGGGCCACCGCGGACTGCGCGGCGTCGAATCCCGGCCCGGTCAGGCCCAGCAGCCCGCCGAGCGCCCGCGCCGCCGCGTCGAAGCCGAACCCGGGCGCGGTCAGGTCGTGCCGGCTGCTCGCCGACCAGCAGGGCAGCACCGCTGTGGCACGTTCCTCCCGGCCGCCCGGCGCGAACGTGTTGACCGGCTCCTCCCGCAGCGTCCACAGCGGCGTCTCGCCAAGTGGCAGGTCGAACAGCGACAGGTGGCCCGGCAGGGAGCTGCCCGGGCTGAGGGCGGCGGCGCCCGCCAGTTCCTGGGCGGCGGCCAGCACGTCGGCGGCCGGCACCTCGGGTGCGGCGGCCACCGACACCACGAGCATCCCGGCGCCGTCGTCGCCGGTCCGGGCCGGCGCCGCGTGCACCGCCACGGCACCGGCCCGGTCGGTGGCGGCCAGCCAGCAGCGGTGCCCGAACGGTGGCGTCCGCAGCACCCACCGCAGGCGGCTCGACCAGGCGCTACCAGCGCCCAGCTCCGTGCCCGGGGCGGTGTCGAACGGGTCGGCCCAGGACACCCGCGTCGCGAGCGCGCTGGCCAGGACCAGCAGGGTGTCCGGGGCGACATCGACCGGGAAGCGATCGAGCAGCCCGCCGGTACGCTCCCGGGCCCAGGCGTCCAGGGCCGCCTGTTCCGGCAGCGGACCGCGCTCGGTTGCCTCCGGCAGGGTGGCCCGCCAGGCGGCCAGCTCCGCCGCCGGGGTGCGCTCCCACAGCGCGGTGGCGGCGGCGACCATCGGGTGCGGCGCGGCGAGCAGCGCCCGGGCCTCGGCGGCGGCGTCGTCCGGGTCGGCGCCGAGCGTCTCGGCCAGCGCCGCGCGGGCGTCGCCGGTGGCGGCCGGGCCGGTCAGCGCCAGCAGCAACCAGGCGCCCAACGGGGAGGCGACGTGGTGGGTGTCACCGGCGGCACGGTGCAGCCGCTCGGCGTAACGGGCCAGGGGTGCGCGCAGAGGAGTCACGGCTCCACTCTGCCCGCCGGCGCGGCCGTCGGCACGCCGCGTGCCAGGACCACAGGTCGATCGTCGGACAACTCCACGCCCCAAGCGTAAGGAAGGGCCCCCTGTTAACGCCTCCGGTAGTAGAGGGGCCCCTTATTAACATCGCGCCCGGCGCCCGGCGCCCGGCGCCGGGACGCCTCGCGTCGGCGTACTCGTGCAGCTCGCATCGATGACGCGGGCCACCTCGTCCGGCAGCGGGTACGGCCGTTCCACCGGCAGCAGCGCCGACGCCCCCGCCTCGTCGCCGTCGGTGAGCCGGTGGTGCACCGACCGGGCCAGCGCGGTGACGTCGGTGAGTCCGACCACCCACTCGTCGACGTACCGGCGTACCGCCTCGCCGGCCAGTCCGACCTGAAGCGAGCGGTACGGCAGCGGCGCCTGCCGCAGCGAGCGTTCCGGGTCCCACTGCACCCGCACCGGGCTGACCCGCAGTCCGCGTCGCCATGCCTTCCGGTCCGGGTGCAGGCGCGGGTCGTAGCTGCTGAGGCAGGCGTGCCGCAGGGCCCACTCGAAGCCGGCCCGGCTGATGTCGATCGCGAGCACCCGTTCCTGGCCCGGCTTGAGCGCCCAGCCGCAGCGGTACATCATCCAGCGGAACGAGGGCTTGATCCAGGTCATCCGCTCCCGCTTGAACGGCGGCACGAACCGGCCCGCGCGCAAGGCCGCGCCGGCGATCTCCGGCGGGTACGCCTGGTAGACCGTGACGGCGGTGTCGGTGAACGCGGCACGGATCTGGTGGCGGGGCGCTGTCACCGGGGCATGATGGCACCGCCCTCCCGGCCCGGGCGACCCGATTCCGGGGCCGGCTCACACCGAGCGATAGGCTGCCCGCCGTGGCAGGTCTGTTGAGGAACGTGGCGTCGCGGCTCGGCCGGATCACCCGGGGTGTGCCCGCCCCCACCCGCCCCGGCGGGCCGATCCCGGCGCAGGTCGCGCGCCGCCGTCAGGTCAGCGCGTTGCAGCGCCGCGAGCTGTCGTACGCCCCGGAGCCGGACGGGCAGGCCGACCCGGGCGAGATCGTCTGGACCTGGGTGCCGTACGAGGACGATCCCCGCCAGGGCAAGGACCGCCCGGTGCTGGTGGTGGGCCGGCACAGCCGCACGCTGTTCGGGTTGATGCTGTCCAGCCAGAGCGACCGGGACGGCCAGCGGCACTGGCTGGCGCTCGGCCCGGGGGAGTGGGACCGGGACGAGCGGCCGAGCTGGGTACGCCTGGACCGGGTGCTCACCATGCGCGAGGACAGCATCCGCCGCGAGGGCGCGGTGCTGGACCGGTCCCGGTTCGACCGGGTCGGGCAGGCGTTGCGCGCCGGCTACGGCTGGCGCTGACCCGCCGGGTACGCCGAGACGCGGCACGCGTGCCGGCCGAACCGAGCGCGGTCAGCACTCCGCGACGAGTTGGCGGGCCGGGCGGGCGGCGCCGAGCGTCTTCGCCTCGTACATGGCCGCGTCGGCGCGGCAGAGCGCGTCGGTGAGCTGGGTGGGGCAGTGCACCGGCGCGAGCCCGACCGAGGCGGTGACCTGGATGCTGCGCGCACCCAGCGGGATCGGCGCGGCGAGCGCCTCGCAGAGCCGCCGGGTGGCGTGTTCGATCCACCGGCGGTCCGGCGTGGGACTGGCCAGCAGGCCGGCGAACTCGTCGCCGCCGAGCCGGGCCACCAGGTTGGGGCCGGCGAACGCGGCCAGCCGTTGCGCCACGCTGACCAGCACCTGGTCCCCGGCGGCGTGCCCGTAGCGGTCGTTTACCTGCTTGAAGTCGTCCAGGTCGAGCACGACTGCGACGAGCGGCTGACCGGCGGGGTCGGTGAGCAGGGCGGCGGCCAGCCGGAAGAACGCGCGGCGGTTCGGCAGCCCGGTGAGCGGGTCGTGGCTGGCGGCGTGCCGCTCGGCGGCCAGCTCGGCCTGGAGCAGCTCGATCTCGGCTTCGGCGCGCAGCGCGCGGCGGCGCAACTGCCAGGCGGAGACGAGGGCGCCCGCGGCGGAGATGCCGGAGGCGATGGTCATCGGATCCGCCAACGCGTCCTCCTCACCGCAGTCCCGAAGCCGCGCGGAGCGGCGTCCCGGGGCCGGGCTCGGGTCACCGTGCGTGAACGAACCGGCACACCGTATTTCGGCTATCATGCTCTCTGTCCATTGCAGATGCAATAGCAGATGCACGTGCATCTCACTCCTCAGTCGACAGACGTCGCCACCCACCGCTCCTCCCCGCGGCCTCGGCTGGCTCATCCCGAAGGACGCCCATGCAGCAACCGCCGAACGGCGTGCCCGTGACCGAGTTGCCACCGATGCGCTGGCTGAAGAGCCGCCGCAGCAACCCCAGCGGCAATTGCGTCGAACTGGCCGAGCTGCCCGGTGGCGGCATCGCGGTCCGCAACTCCCGGCACCCCGAGGGACCGGCGCTCATCTACACGGTGGACGAAATCGCCGCGTTCGTGCTCGGCGCCCGCGACGGCGACTTCGACCATCTGATCCCGCCGTCCCGTATACGGGACTGACTCCGTCCGTCCGGGGGAGTTCACCTCACTGTCGGTTCATGGCATGCTTACTCGTCGGTTCGGGAGGGTGCCCGGCCGGGGCGGTCGGGATGCGAGGGCGGTCAGGTGGCGACGGTGCCCGTCGAGGGTGGTCCGACAAGCGGTCCGACGGTGCTGCGCATGCTGCTCGGCGGGCAGCTGCGCCGGCTGCGGGAGAGCGCCGGGGTCAGCCGCGAGACCGCCGGGTGGGAGATCCGCTCGTCCGAGTCGAAGATCAGCCGGATGGAGCTGGGTCGGGTCGGCTTCAAGGAACGCGACGTGGCCGACCTGCTCACGCTCTACGGCGTCACCGCGACCCAGGACCGCGACGCGCTGCTCAAGCTGGCCCGGGACGCGAACAGCCCGGGCTGGTGGCACCGCTACGGCGATGTGCTCCCCGCCTGGTTCCAGTCCTACCTTGGCCTGGAGGCGGCCGCCGCGCTGATCCGCACGTACGAGGTGCAGTTCGTGCCCGGTCTGCTGCAGACCGCGGCGTACGCCCGGGAGGTGATCCTGCTCGGCCATCGCAGCGCGTCGGGCGCGGAGCTGGACCGGCGGGTGGAGCTGCGGATGCAGCGCAGGGAACTGCTGCGGCGGGCCGACCCGCCGCAGCTGTGGGCGGTGCTCGACGAGGCGGTGCTGCGCCGCCCGATCGGGGGCGCGGCGGTGATGCGGGAGCAGATGGACGCGCTGATCGAGGCGACCTCCGGCCCGCACGTGCGGCTGCAGATCGTCCCGTTCGCCGCCGGTGGGCACGCCGCGGCCAGCGGCGCGTTCAGCATCCTGCGCTTCGGTGACGCCGACCTGCCCGACATCGTCTACATCGAGCAGCTCACCAGTGCGATCTACCTCGACAAGCGCGACGACCTGGACTTCTACGCCGAGGCGATGGAGCGGTTGTGCGTGGAGGCCGCCCCGCCGGAGCGGACCCCGGAACTGCTGGCCCGCCTGCGCGACGAGCTGTACCCGGCCTGACCGGAACGGCGCCGGGCAGTAGCATGACGGCGACCGGGGACAGTGGACGGTGGTACGCGAGTCGTGGAGGCGGCCTTGACCAGCGACGCAACAGGTACGGCACCCGATTCCGGATCGCTCGCCGACCGGATCGACACCAGCGTGGCGCACCCGGCCCGCCGGTACAACTACTGGCTCGGCGGCAAGGACAACTTCCAGGCCGACCGTGACTCCGGCGACGCGATGGCCGAGCGGTTCCCGACCATCCGGATCAGCGCGTTGGAGAACCGGCGGTTCCTGCGCCGCGCCGTGCGCCACCTGACGGGCGAGGCGGGCGTCCGGCAGTTCCTGGACATCGGCACCGGCATCCCCACCGCCGACAACACGCACGAGGTGGCGCAGTCGACCGACCCGCGGGCCCGGGTGGTCTACGTCGACAACGACCCGATCGTGCTTGCGCACGCCCGTGCGCTGCTCACCAGTTCGGCCGAGGGTGCCACCGCGTACCTCGACGCGGACCTGCGTGACCCGGAGCGCATCCTCGCCCACCCCGACCTGCGCCGCACGCTCGACCTGTCCCAGCCGGTCGCGTTGATGCTACTGGCGGTGCTGCACTTCGTGCCCGACCGCGATGATCCGTACGCGATCGTCGGTCACCTGCTGGACGCGTTGCCCGCCGGCAGCTACCTGGCCGCCTCGCACGCCACCCACGACTACCTGCCCGCCGAGTTGGCCGCCGAGGCGAAGGCGGCGGCCCGCGGCGGCGGCCCGCACGGCGTGATCAACCTGCGCAGCCGGGAGGAGGTCGTGCGTTTCTTCGACGGCCTGGAACCGGTCGAGCCGGGCGTCTGCTCGGTCGCCGAGTGGCGTGCCGACGGCGAGCCCGAGCCGCGCCCGTCGGTGGTCGAGGTCAGCATGTACGGCGGGGTCGCCCGCAAGCCCTGACCGGGGCCGCGCGCCGGGCGGTTGACGGGCACGGGGACCGGACGGGCAGACTGGAGGCATCATGTCGCCGTTCACGCCCGCCCTGCGCCTGCACGACCGATACGTCCTGCGCGAACGCATCGGCCTCGGTGGGATGTCCGAGGTGTGGCGTGCCGACGACGAGGTCCTGCACCGGCCCGTCGCGGTCAAGGCCCTCGCCGGGCAGCTCGCCGCCGATCCGCAACTGCGGGCGGTCATCCAGCGCGAGGCCCGCGCGGCGGCACGGCTCACCCACCCGCACGTGACCCAGGTGTACGACTACGGCGAGGCGACGCTGGACAGCGGCGTCGTGGTCCCGTACCTGGTGATGGAGCTGGTGGAGGGGCAGACGCTCGCCGACCGGCTGGTCGGCGGTCCGCTGGCCTGGCCGGACGCGGTCCGCACGGCCGGGCAGGTCGCCGGGGCGCTGGCCGCGGCGCACCGGATCGGTGTGGTGCACCGCGACATCAAGCCGGCGAACGTGATGCTCACCGAGACCGGCGCGAAGGTGCTCGACTTCGGCATCGCCGCACCCGCCGGCCCGCACCCGGTGACCGGGCAGACCGGCGCGCTGCTGATGGGCACCCCCGCGTACTTCGCCCCGGAGCGCCTGGATCCCGGCCCGGCGAACCCGGCCGGCGACGTGTACGCGCTCGGCGTCCTGCTCTACCGCAGCCTCACCGGTCGGGCACCGCTCCCGGTGCGCAGCTGGGACGACGTGGTGGACGTGCGGCGCGACCGGCCGCCGGTGCCGCCGCCGCGGGTGCCGGGCCTGCCGCCGGAGATCACCGACCTGGTCCTGGCCTGCCTGGCGGTGGACCCGGCGCGGCGGCCCGCCGCGGCCCGGCTCGCCGACCGGCTGGGCGCGGGCCGCCCGGTGGACCCGCCGACCGCGATCCTGCCCACCGTGGCTCCGGTGGCGCACCCGCCCACCCTCGTCGAACGGTCCCCGGCCGCCGCGTACCGCCCGGCCCCGCCGGCACGTTCCGTCGCGCCGCCGCGCCCGGCCGTCTCGTCGAACCGGCTGTTCGGGCTGCTGGTGGCCGGTGCGGTAGTTCTGCTGCTCGCCGTGGTCGGCTCGCTGGTGCGGGGCGACGGCTCCGGCACGCCGCCTGCGGCCGCGCCCGCCACGGGCCCCACGACCGGCGCCGCCGAGCCGCCCGCCCCGAAGCCCAGCCGCGCCGCGCCGCCGTCGACGGCACCCGAACCGGTGACGCTGCGGCAGCTCGGCGACCGGTTCGACGAGCTGCTCGACCGGGCCGAGGCGATCGGGCTGATCGACCCCAAGACCGCCGACGACCTGCGGAAGAAGGCCGCCGAGCTGGACCCGGGCAAGGCGAGGGACAGGGGCAAGCGGGTCGAGGACCTCCGCGAGAAAATCGAGGACGCGGCCGAGGACGACAAGATCGACCCGATCACCGCCGCCGCGCTGCGCAGGTTGATCGACGGCTACGAGCGGCTGCGCGGCGGCGCCGACGAGGGCTGAGCCGCGGTCGGCGCGACAGCGCGGATCGTCTCCGTCACCAGGGCGGCCGCCTCGGGCAGCCGTTCCGGGTCGGACGCGTGACCGGCAGCGCGGTGCCGGACCGCCTCCGCCAACTGGTCGAGCGGCCCGGACGCGGCGACGTACGCGGACAGCAACTCACCGGCCGCCGCCGCCAGCGGGTGATCCGGAGCCACTGCGACCTCCGCGAGGATCAGCGCGGTCGTCGTCCGGTCCAGTGCCGGCGGGCCCTCGGCGCTGTCGGTCCAGTCGATCACCACCGGGCCTGCCGCCGTCAGCAGCACGTTGTACGGGTGCAGGTCGAGGTGCAGCAGGCGGACCGCCGGATCGGCCGACCGCAGGGCCGGAAGCGCGTGCAGCCGGGCGTGCAGGTCGGCCAGTATGCGGGCGACCGCTTGCGCGCCGACGGTGCCCGCGTGAAGCGCCTCGACCAGCGTCGGGCCGGTGACCCGGTCGAGCACCAGGTCGGCGCCTTCGGCCTGGTGCACCCGGGGCACCGGGAATCCGGCGCGGTGCAGGTACCGCATCACCTCGGCCTCGGCCCGCACGTCGCCGCCGTCGCGGTAGCGGCGCAGCACCCGCTCGCCGGACAGCAGCCACACGTCTGCGGTGCGGCCGGTGGCGAGCGGGCCGTGCTCCGTGGCCGGATGATCCGGGCCGGCGCGCTCCGACTGTGCCATCGGCCCAGCGTAGGGGATCCGTCCTCAGCGCAGCGTCCCCGTGGCCACCTCGCCTGCGTCCGCGCCGGCGCGGATCACCGGCTCACCCGCCGGTGACCAGATGCCGGAGCCACCAGCGGCCCGCGTGTACCCGCCTCCGGTCGACCCGGCGAAACTCGCCGTCACGACCCACGCGCCGTGCGTGGCGGCGACCCGGCGTGCGCGTTCGTCCGGCACGGCCGCGTCGTCTGCCGACTCCAGCACCCCGGCCAGGTAGGCGTCCGCGCCCAGGGCCACCGTCGCCGCCGCGTGCTCCGGTGTCCCGGTGTCCTTGCACACCGCCAGGCCCAGCCGCCAGCCGTCCACATCGAGCACCGCCGGCTCCCGGCCCGGTCGCATGTGCCGCGGCTCCGCGCCACCCAGAAACATCTTCCGGTACGCCACCCGCACGCCCTCGGGGTCGACGGCGAGCACCCCGATGTGCGGCCCGGGCACCGGCGCCCCGGCCAGCGCCAGCGTGCCGGTCTCGGCGCACGCGGCCCGCAGCGGCGCGAGCCGGGGATCGTCCGGTTCCAGTGGCGCGGCGGTCAGTTCGTACCCGGTCAGCGACATCTCCGGGAAGACCACCACCCGGGCCGCGGCGGCGCGCACCGCGTCGGCGTGCCGGGCGGCGTTGCCCTCGACGTCGTGGGAGCGGGTCAGCGGCTGGGCGACGGCGATCCGCAACGGTGTACGCACGACGTACACGATAATGGTTTCCATGCCGCGTGGCCGTTCGCAGCTTCGCCCCGTAACGTTTGACGGATGATCGGAAACGCACAGCTGCTCGCCGTCCCCCGGGTGAGCGCCGCGCGGGCCGCGGAACCGGCCGGCGACGGAGTGACCGGCTGGGTCACCGGCCTGATGGAACGCCTCGGTGGGCCGGGCGCCGGGCTCGCGGTGGCCCTGGAGAACCTGTTCCCGCCCATCCCCAGCGAGGTGATCCTGCCGCTGGCCGGCTTCACCGCGAGCCAGGGCAAGATGAGCCTGGTCGGCGCCATCGTCTGGACCACGCTCGGGTCGATCGTGGGCGCGTTGGCGCTCTACTACATCGGCGCGGCCCTCGGGCGGGACCGGATGCGCGCCCTGGCCGCGCGGCTGCCGCTGATCAAGCTGGAGGACGTGGACCGCACCGAGGCGTGGTTCCTGCGCCACGGCGTCAAGGCGGTGTTCTTCGGCCGGATGATTCCGATCTTCCGCAGTCTCATCTCCATCCCGGCCGGAGTGGAACGGATGCCGGTTCCGGTCTTCCTGCTCTACACGGCGCTGGGCAGCCTGATCTGGAACACCACGTTCGTCCTCGCCGGTTACCTCCTCGGCGAGCAGTGGCACGTGGTCGAGGCGTACGCGGGCACGTTCCAGAAGTTCGTCATCGTGGCCGTGGTGGCCGGTGTCTGCTGGTTCGTGGTCAGCCGCGTCCGCCGCTCCCGCCGTACCGCCGGCGACGTGCCGCCGCAGCCGGAGCCGCAGCTGGAGCCGGAACCGGAGACGGCCCCGCCGGGCACCGTCTACCGCGGCGGCTGGTACGGCCGCGCGGAGGACTGAGCCCCCGGCTCAGCAGGGCGGGTAGAGCGGGCGGGTGCCGGCGCCGGCGGCCCGGGGCGGCCCGGTCGCTGAACCGGCAGCCGAAGTCCGGCGCCGCCACCGCGCGCCGGTCGGTGACCGCGTCACCGGCCGGGCGCTTGCCGGTGCGCACCCAGCGGGTCAGGTCGTCCCGGGCGGCGCCGGCCTCGGCCGGGCGAACAGCCTCCTGGTCGCCGATCGCCCCGCACATCGGCGGCGCCCCGGCGTAGTAGCCCGGGTACTTCTCCAGCGACCGGCCGATGACGTGACCGCCGATCGACGGACCGGCGATCAGCACCCGGTGCGGGCGCCGGGCGGTACGGCCGAACAGATCGGCAGCTCGGTGCCCTGACCGCGGTGGCCGTGCGCCCACATCACCAGCTCGCCGTTGCAGCGCGCCGGGATCTCGATGATGTGACCGGCGTTGGGCGCTCGACCACCTCGGCGTACTCCGCGAACGGTGTGCGGGTGCGGTTCACTGGTCCGCGTGGACGCCACCATCTGGACGACGGCGCGGGACGCGCGTGCCTGGCTCGACGCCGCGAACGGCCGCGGCGACACCGAACTGACCTGTCGCATCCTCAAGATCGGCGAGGAGGCCGGTGAGGTCGCCGCGGCCTGGATCGGCCTGCTCGGGCAGAACCCACGCAAGGGGGTGACGCACACCCGGGAGGAGGTCGCCGCCGAACTCGCCGACGTGGCGTTCACCGCGCTTGTCGCCATCGAGAGTCTCGGGCTGGACGCGCACGCCGTGCTGGCCGCGTGTGCCGGCAAGGTGCGTTCGCGTACCGGAGGGGGAATGAACCGGGACGACGACGCGGACGTATGACCGGTGGGGACCGGCGAGAGGGGACGACCATGACCGCATCCGAGGACGACCCCTACCTGACCCGGCCCCGCTGGTCCGGCGGAGCCCGGCTGCTGGCGGCTGCCGCGGTGCTGGTGGTGTTGCTCGGCGCGGTGGCGGTGGCGGTGACGCTGTCCAACCCGGCCCGTCTCGGTGTGGTCTTCTCCGGCGGCGCGCCCCCGTCACCGGTCACCGAGGGCGGCGGTTCGGGCGGGGCGGGCACCGCCGAGGTGGCCGGCGCCCAGACGCTCACCGAACCTCGCGGCGACCGGCAGCGCGCCCGGTTCGAGCTGGTCGACGGGCTGACCCGGTTCACGCTGCGGGCCGCCGACCTCGGCGACGACCTCTACCGGATCGGCGCGCCGGACGGCTCGGGTGTGACCCCGCGCCCGCAGCTTGAGGGGGACCGGGTCCGGCTGCGGATCGAGGAGAACGGCCGCCCCGGCCCGGCCGCCGTCGAGGTGGTGCTCAACTCGCGGGTCACCTGGCGGCTGCGGCTGATCGGCGGCGTCAGCGAGCAGCGCCTCGACCTGAGCGAGGCCCGGCTCGCCGGGGTCGACCTGGTCGGCGGCGCGGCGGTGACCCGGCTGCTGCTGCCGCGGCTCGACGGCTCGCTCACCGTCCGGATGACCGGCGGAGTCAGCGAACTCACAGTCACGGTGCCCGACGCGCCGCCGGCCCGGGTGCGGGTGGCCTCCGGTGCCGGTTCCCTGACCCTGTACGACGAGCGCCGCGGCGGGATCGCCGCCGGTGACCTCATCAGCTCACCGGGTTGGGACCGGGCCGCCGACCGGCTCTACCTCGACCTGGTCGGGGGCGCGAACGCGGTGAGCGTCACCGCGTACTGAGCGTACAGTCGGGGCGGTGGACCGCACCGAATCCCTGCCCGCGCAGACGCTCCCACCGGGCACCGGCCCGACCGACCCGGGCAGCGTGCTGCTGCCCGGCCACGACGTCCCGCTCGGCCGCTACACCACGGTGCGCCGGCTGCTGCCGCAGCGGCAGCGCCGGATGGTCGGCGCCTGGTGCTTCGTCGACCACTTCGGGCCCGACGACGTGGCCGACCGGCCCGGCATGGAGGTGCCGCCGCACCCGCACACCGGGCTCCAGACCGTCACGTGGCTGCTCGACGGGGAGATCCTGCACCGCGACAGCCTCGGCAACGTGCAGCCCATCCGGCCGGGTCAGCTCAACGTGATGACCTCCGGGCGCGGCATCGCCCACTCCGAGCGCTCCCCGCTCGTGCACCCGCCGCTGATACACGGCGTGCAGTTGTGGGTGGCGCTGCCCGACCCGGCCCGCGCCGGTGACCCGGCCTTCGCCCACCACGCCGACCTGCCCCGCTTCCGTGCCGGCGACCTGGACGTCACGCTGCTCGTCGGCGACCTCGGCGGGGAACGCTCGCCGGCGGTCGTGCACACCCCGCTGGTCGGCGCGCAGATCGAGGTTCGCGGGCCGGCGCCGGCCGCGCTGCCGCTGCGTCCGGACTTCGAGTACGGGCTGCTGGCCATGTCCGGGGCCGCCGAGTGCGACGGCACGGCGCTGGCTCCCGGCGCGCTGCTCTACCTGGGCCTCGGGCGGAGCACGCTGACACTGCGCGCCGAGCCGGGCACCCGGCTGCTGCTGCTCGGCGGCACCCCGTTCGAGGAGCCACTGGTGATGTGGTGGAACTTCGTCGGCCGCTCGCACGATGAGGTGGTGACCGCCCGGGAGGACTGGACGGCCGGCCGCCGCTTCGGCGTGGTCGCCGACGACGCGGCACCGCCGCTGCCCGCGCCCGCGCTGCCCACCACCCGGCTCAAGGCCCGGGACCGCGGCGGAGACGTGCGCGGCTGACCGCCGAATGCCGCGCCGTCGCCGGGGTAGTCGGCGGCATGCCGACACAGAACGCCCCGCGCGACGTCGCGGACCGCAAGCGGCTCGCCCGCCGGCTCGCCGGAGACGGCCGCGGGTTCGCCGAGTGCTTCGGGTTCCGGGTGACGAACAACCCGGCCCAGTTGTTCCAGGTGCTGTACCTGGCCGTCCTGCTGGCCCGCCGGGGCGACTTCCACCGGGCCGTCGACGCGGCCACCGCGCTGCGCGACGCGGGGTGGGACACCTCGGCCCGGATGGCCCGCTCCCGGCACGAGGACCGGGTACGCGTGCTGCGCGCCGCCGGGCTGCGCGGTGACCTGGCCGCGATCGCCGACACCCTCGGCGACCTGGCCCGCACCGTCGTCGAGGCGTACCGGGGCGACCTGCGCCGGCTGCGGACCGCCGCGCACCAGGACCCGGGTGCGGAGCGACGGCTGCTGACCGCGCTGCCCGGAGTGGACGACGAGGTGTGCGACCTGTTCCTGCGCGAGGCGCAGGCGCTGTGGCGCGAGGCGGCGCCGGTGGCCGACCGGCGGGCGCTCGCGGCGGCCCGGCGGCTCGGGCTGGGCCGTACCGAGCGTGACCTCGCCGGACTGACCGGCAGCGGCGAGTCGGAGCAACTGTCGTGGCTGGTCGGAGCGCTGGCGCGGGTGGACCTGGAGCGGCGGTACGCCGAGGTGACCGCTTGAGCGCGGACGTGCGCCCGGCCACAATTCCGCGATTCTCACCCGTTCGGCTGATGCCGCGTCGTATGATGATGGTGGCAGCGATGCCCGCCCGGTTCGGGCGAACATCTTACCGCTGCGCGGTCGCGACCCGGTTCGGGCGTGAACCGCGGGGACAGGTGCTGCGTGGCGCCCCAGGTCGCGGTTCGTGACCCGGGGCGCTCGCCTGTCCGGGGCGCGTCCACAGGGAGCGCCCACGCGCCACAGTCGTACGCCGGCCCTCCTCCGCACGCGCGGCGGCCGGCGGCCGTGTCGCCCGCCGGCCCGCCGCAGTGCTCAGATGCCGCGCAGGTGCTGCGACACGCGCGGGTGGTTGTCCCGCGCCTGCGCCGCGCGCTGCGACCGGCTCACCTCGGGCGCCGCGTCGATGCCGGCCGACCGGGCCACCTCGGTGCCGTTGGCGTAGTCCACCGGGGGCAGCGCGCGCAGCGCCCGCAACACGTCCGGCGGCGCGCCCTCCCGTTCCGCCTCGCGGATGACGTCGTCCTTGCCGGCCGGATAGTCCAGCGCGGACAGGTAATCAAGGACATCCGTGTAACTCGCCATGGGTCGGGCTCCTCGTGGCAGTAGTCGGGGTCATGACCGGGCGGCGGTTACCCGCCGCGCCGCCCCTCACGCCCGCGGGCGCGGAAATCCCTACGCCGTCTCGCGCCGGCGACCGGCGCCGTTTCCGGCGCGCCGTCGCGGGTAGCCGCGGTGGGCGCACCGAAGGGGGTACCACGCATGCACTACCTGACCTTCGTGAGCCGGGTCGCCCGGCTCACCGGCACCGGCGAGGACCGGGCCGCCACGCTCACCGGGGCCACGCTGGAGACGTTCGCCGAGCGGCTGACCGGCGGCGAGGTGCTGGACCTGGCCGCGCAGCTGCCGAAGCCGCTGCAGGGGCTGCTCAGCCCGTATCCGCGCGACGAGGCTGCGGAACGGTTCGGCGCGGCCGAGTTCGTCGCCCGGGTCGCCCGCCGGGCCGACTGCGACGAGAACACCGCCCGGGACGCCGTACGCGCGGTCTTCGTCACGATGCGCGAGGCGATCCGCGGCGGAGAGTTCCAGGACGTCGTGGTCCGGTTCCCCCGCGACTACCGGGACATGGTGGAACCGGCGTTGGCCCCGGCGGCGAACCGCCGCTGAGCGGATGGGCGGGCGGTCAGCCGAGCACGCCCGCGGCGCGCAGCGCGGCGATCCGGCCGGTGTCGATCCCGGCGTCGGCCAGTACCTCGTCGGTGTGCTCGCCCGGTGACGGCGGCGGGCGCCGGACAGAGGTCGGGGTGGCCGAGAAGCGCGGCGCGGGAGCGGGCTGGGTGACGCCGTCCGGCGCCACGAAGACCTCCCGGGCGCGCAGGTGCGGATGCGCCGGTGCCTCGGCCCAGTCGAGCACCGGCGCCACGCAGGCGTCGGTGCCGGCCAGCAGCGCCGTCCACTCGTCCCGGGTCCGGGTGCGGAACAGCCGCGCCCAGGCGGCCCGCAGCGCAGGCCAGTTCGCCGGGTCGTCCCGGTCCAGCGCGTCGCCCGGCGCGTCCTCGCCGGCCGGCGCGTCGGCGTCGAGCGGGAAGCCGGTGAGCCGGACCAGTTCGGCGTAGAACTGCGGCTCCAGCGCGCCCACCGCGACGTACCGCCCGTCGGCGCACTCGTACGTGTCGTAGAACGGCGCACCGCCGTCGAGCAGATTCACCCCGCGCGGGTCCTGCCACAGGCCGATGCCGCGCAGCGCGTGGATCTGGGTTGCCAGTACCGACACGCCGTCCACGATGGCCGCGTCGACCACCTGGCCGGGCGCACCGCCGCGCACCGCGTACAGCGCCGCGACCACGCCGAGCGCCAGCATCATGCCCCCGCCGCCGTAGTCGCCGAGCAGGTTCATCGGCGGCACCGGACGTTCCCCGGCCCGGCCCACGCCGTGCAGCGCGCCGGTCAGCGCCAGGTAGTCGATGTCGTGCCCGGCGTGCTGCGCCAGCGGCCCGTCCTGCCCCCAGCCGGTCATCCGCCCGTACACCAGGCGGGGGTTGGCGGCGAGGCAGTCGTCCGGGCCGAGGCCGAGCCGTTCGGTCACCCCGGGCCGGAAGCCCTCCACCAGCGCGTCCGCGCCCGCAGCCAGGGCGAGCACCAGGTCACGCCCCGCGGGCTGCTTCAGGTCCACAGCGATCGAGCGGCGGTTGCGGTTCAGCAGGTCGCCCGGGAAGGCGCCGAACCCGCCGCCGGGCCGGTCGACGCGCACCACGTCGGCGCCGAGGTCGGCCAGCATCATCGCCGCGAACGGACCGGGGCCGATGCCGGCCAGTTCGATCACCCGTACGCCGGTCAACGGTCCCTGGTTGGTCACCCGCGTCACCATAGGGGCCCGGGTGACCTCGCGCCATGCCCTCCGCCGGCGCGCGGTGGTCGACCAGGGCAAGCATCCGTGTCCCGACTTGGCGTCCGGTCCGGCGGTGACCTAGCCTTGTGCAGGCGAGGGGAGTACTTCCCACGAATCATTCCGGTCAGTACGGCGAGCCGCCGAGGCGAGCCCCGGGTGGTTGCCCACGAAAAAGTGGGTGAAGGAGACCTCGAACATGACACGGTGTTCGAGGAGGTTCCATGCCCGAATTGTTCCCCCTGGCTGCGGCCGAGTTGTCCTCGATCGGCACGCCCACGCTGTGGGCGGTGACGATCGTCGGCGTGCTCGTGCTGCTGGTGCTGGATTTCCTGGTCACCCGTAAGCCGCACGAGGTCTCCATCCGCGAGGCGCTGGGCTGGTCGGCCTTCTACATCGCCCTGCCGCTGGCCTTCGGCGCCTGGATCTGGTCCCGTTGGGGCAGCCAGCAGGGCATCGAGTACCTCACCGGTTACCTGGTCGAGAAGTCGCTGTCGGTCGACAACCTGTTCGTCTTCATGCTGCTGCTCGCCGCGTTCGCGGTGCCCTCCGTGCTGGCCCAGCGGGTGCTGCTCTACGGCATCGCGGGCGCCCTGGTGCTGCGCGGCGTGTTCATCGCGCTCGGCGCCGCCGCGCTCCAGACGCTCGACTTCGCCTTCCTGCTCTTCGCGCTCATCCTCATCGCCACCGCGGTGAAGCTGCTGCGCGACGCCCTCTCCGGGCACGAGCAGGAGGTCGACATCAACAAGATGCGGTCGGTGCGTCTGCTGCGCAAGTTCATGCCGGTGGTCGACGAGTACCACGGCACCCGGATGACGATCCGGCAGGACGGCCGCCGGGCGCTCACCCCGTTCGCGCTCGTCGTGGTCGCCGTGCTGGCCACCGACATCGTGTTCGCCGTCGACTCGGTGCCCGCCGTCTTCGGCATCACCGAGGACCCGTACCTGGTCTTCGCCACAAACGCCTTCGCGCTGCTGGGCCTGCGTGCGCTCTACTTCGTGCTGCACGCCGCGCTGAGCCGGCTGGTGCACCTCAGCTACGGCCTGGCCGTCATCCTCGCGTTCATCGGCCTCAAGCTCGGCCTGCACTGGGCGCACGGCATCTGGGAGGGCGTGCCGGAGATCCCGACGCTGGCCTCGCTCGGCGTGATCGTCGGCGTCCTGGTGGTCGTCACCATCACCAGCCTCCGGGCCACCCGGGACAGCGGCGACGGCGAGCGCACGGTCGTGCAGGAGGTGTCGGGCGGCGGCTCGTCCTGACTCGGTGGGAACCGCTGCCCCGGTGTGTGCGGCGGTGGTACGACTGACGGGTGGGAATCGTCTCGCCGGGCTTCCAGGGCCGGCCCCGTTCGTCCGCCTCCGACCTGCCGCCGGGGCAGTACCTCACCGAGGACTTCCCGGTGCTCTCCGCCGGCCCGACGCCGCGGGTGCCGCTGGACACCTGGGAGTTCGTGCTGACCAGTGAGACGGGCACGGAGTACCGCTGGTCCTGGGACGAGATGATGGGCCTGCCGCAGGACACCCCGACGGTGGACCTGCACTGCGTCACCCGCTGGTCCAAGTTCGGCACCACCTGGCAGGGCGTCTCCCTGGACACGCTGCTCGACGGCGTCGACACCGACGCCCGGTACGCCCTGGCGCACTCCTACGGCGGCTACACCACGAACCTGCCGCTGGACGACCTGCGCGGCGGCCGGGCATGGGTGGTGCACACGTACGACGGGGGGCCGCTGCCGGCCGAGCACGGCGGGCCGGCGCGGCTGCTCGTACCGCACCTGTACCTGTGGAAGTCGGCGAAGTGGGTGCACGGCATCCGGCTGCTCGTCGAGGACCGCCCCGGCTTCTGGGAGACCGCCGGCTACCACGACTACGGCGACCCGTGGCGCGAGCAGCGCTACCAGGGCGACTGAGATGACGGCGCAGGCGCAGGGCCGCCGCGTCGCGCCGCTGATGTGGCGGGTTGCCCGGCTGGTCGAGCGGCGGATCGAGACGCCCACCGCGCAGACGCTGGTGCTGGACGTGCCCGGCTGGCCCGGGCACCTGCCCGGGCAGCACGTCGACCTGCGCCTGACCGCCGAGGACGGCTACCAGGCCGCCCGGTCGTACTCGCTGGCCGGGCCCGCCGACGGCGAGCGGATCGAGGTGACCGTGCAGCGGGTGACCGACGGCGAGGTGTCGCCGTACCTGACCGACACCTACGCCGAGGGCGACCCGCTGGAGGTACGCGGGCCGGTCGGCGGCTGGTTCGTCTGGCGTACCGACGGCACCGCGCCGGTGCTGCTGGTCGGCGGTGGATCGGGGGTGGTGCCGCTGATGGCGATGATCCGCGCACGCCGCGCCGCGGGCAGCCGCACCCCGTTCCGGCTCGTCTACTCGGTGCGCACCCCGGACGACGTCATCTACGCCGACGAGCTGCGCCGCCGCGCGCGCGACGACCAGGGCCTGGACGTCGCGTACGTCTACACCCGGTCTGCGCCCGAGGGCTGGCGCGGCGAGCCGCACCGGATCGGCCTCGCCGACGTGAACAGCCACGGCTGGCCGCCCGACCTGGAGCCGCTGTGCTACGTGTGCGGCCCCACCGGATTCGTGGAGACCGTGGCCGACCTGCTGGTGGGGCTGGGTCACCCGACCCGGCGCGTACGGACCGAACGGTTCGGCCCGACCGGCTGAGACCCGAGGAGGGCGTATGACCGACCTGTCCTGCCTGGATGGCAACATGCTCGACGGACCGCTGCGCGAGTTGTTCGCCGTCGACCTGAGCGCCACCACCGGCCGCTGCGACACCTGCGGGACGACCGGACCGATGGCCGGGCTACACGTCTACTCGCACGCCCCGGGCCTGGTAGGGCGCTGCCCTGCCTGCTCCGGAGTGATGGTGCGGCTGGTCCGCGCGCCGCAGCGGGCCTGGCTGGACCTGCGCGGCACCACGTACCTCCAGGTGCCCATGGCGGCCGAGCCGGCCTTCCGGCCCGCGTCCTGACACCTGCGCGCGGGCCGCACCGCGCCGACGCAGCCGCCCGACGAGCTGCGCCACCGTCACCGGCACCACCGACAGCACGAGCTGGCCGTTGCGTGGGTCGACGGTCGCCGCCACCCCGTACAGCCGGGCGCCGTGCCGCAGCAGCCGGGGCCGCCCGGCGGCGAGCCGAGGCGCGCGCACCGCGGCGCCGCCGCGCCCGTGACCGCCGTCCACCTCGGCACGGACCGGGTGGCGCTGCCCGCTGGCGGACCCGGCGGCCAGGAGCCGGTCGAGGGCGAAGTCCGTGCGGAGCGTGCGGCCGGTCGGATCACCGGCGTCCATCCGGGTCGCGCCCACGACCGGACCGGCCAGCATCCGCACCGGCCCGGCCTCCGTGGCGAACCGGGGGTACGGGCTGCGCGTGGTCACCGTCAGCGTGTGCCCGTCGGCCCAGCTGACGTCGACGGTGTCCAGCCGTGCCAGCCAGTCGGCGCGCACGTCGGTGACGTCGGTCCAGGGGGCCGGGGCGCCCGGATAGCCCGCGTGCCAGCGGTCACCGGCGAACACCGTCGCCGGCACGCCCCGGCCACAGTCCTGCTCGATGACCGCCAGCAGGTCGTCCACCCCGCCCGCCGTCACCGCGCCCAGGCGCAGCCGGGCCTCGATGCCGAGCCGGTCCCGCAGGCTGTCGGTGACGTGCCGCCGCACCAGCTGCGCGACTGTCGCGTGCACCCGCTCCTGCGCGGCCCGGTCCAGGTGCCGGAAGTCGTCGCCGACCAGGTTCGCCAGCTCCAGCCCGACGTGGCGGCGCAGTACCGCGTCCCGGCGCGCTCCGGCGGGGATCAGGTCGGCCACGTACGCGAACAGCCGCTCCACGCTGACCAGGCGCTGCTCGATCCGGCTGTGGTAGGTGATGTTGCGGGCGTCCAGCCGGCGTACCGCGTGGTAGTAGTCGTGGTCGGCGAGCACCGAGATCCGCCGGGCGTGGTAGCAGGCGGTGAGCGTGAACGGCTGGTCGCTGAGCACCGGCATGTCCTCCGGGAACCGCAGCCCCAGCCGGTCCACCAGGTCGCGCCGGAACAGCTTCGTGTTCGCCAGCGACCAGGGCAGCGCCGAGTCGAACAGGCTCACGTCGACCACGTTGCCGTCGGCGAACACGTCGGAGAAGACGTGCCGGCCGTTGACCCCCACCACCTTGCCGAGAACCACGTCCGACCCGTACCGGTCGGCGGCGGCGACCATACGTTCGAGGGCTTCCGGGCCGAGCCGGTCGTCCGAGCCGAGGAAGAACACGTACCGGCCGGTGGCCAGGTCGAGTCCCCGGTTGCAGGGCGCCGCAGGGCCACCGGAGTTGGCCTGGTGCACGACCCGCACCGTGCCGGGATGCTTCGCGGTGTACCGGTCCAGCAGGCGGCCGCTGCCGTCGGTGGACCCGTCGTCCACCGCCACGATCTCCATCCGGTCCGGGCCGATCGTCTGCCGCAGCACCGAGTCGAGGCAGGACCGCAGGTAGCGCAGCGTGTTGTAGACCGGCACGACGACGCTCACGTCGGGGCGGCTCGTCGCGGCCGGGCGGTGCGTGGTCGGTGGGCGGTGCGTCGCCTCCTCGGCTGCCACAGCTTCTCCTTCGCGGTCGCCCGGACGATCCGGCGCCACCCAGCGTGGTGGGGCGAGCCGTCCGGGTGACGACGGCAGCGTGACGGCAAGGTGACCGGCAGGCAGCCGTTGGATACGCGCGGCAGGGCCCGACCCTGTGGTGGGGTCGGGCCCTGTCGGTGTGTGTTCTTGCTGTGCAGCTATGGGTGCGGTGGTGTGGCTTAGCTGGTGCTGTAGCCGCGGGTGGCGATCCAGTCGGCGAGGTTGTCGATGCTCATGCGGTAGGTGGCGGTGTTCGGGTCGGCGCTGTCGGCGATGGTGACGGTGTCGCCGTTGTCGCGGTAGCCGGTGACGCTGATGTAGTGGCCGCCTTCGAAGGAGTGGGTGGTGCCGTCGGTGTCGGTGGCGGTGCCGGCGATGTTGGCGACCACGGCCCGGCCGGCGTCGACGGTCTTGATCACGTCGGCGCGCAGGGTGTCGGTCTGCTTGTCGTCGGCCTTGGGGGTGCTGATCTCGACCGACTTGTAGGCGTCCTTGGTGCCGGTCTGCTTGTTCAGCACGGGGGTGATGTCGTTGATGCTGTCGGTGCCGGCCTCGGTGGTGCCCATCTCGCGGGCCATGGCGTGCACGTCGATGTTCTTGCCCTGCACGGACAGGGCGTTGCGGGCGGCGGCGGGGCCGCAGAAGTAGAAGTTGGGCTGGGCCTCGTAGCGGACGTCCAGCTCGCGCTCACCGTGGTTCTTGCGGTCGGTCACCATCGCGGTGGTGCCGGTGGGGGCGGCGTGGGCGGCGATCGCGGGGCCGGCGATGCCTCCGGCGGTGGCGGCGATACCGGCAGCGGTCAGCACGGTCTTACGCAGCAGAGTGGTAGCCATGATGGTGGCCTCCCTGAAGTGGGGGATGACGCGGCGGGGGTGCCGCGCGAGGGGGAGCGTCTTCGGGGGTGCCCGTCGGAGGGCCGGCGCGCGGGCGGCCGGGGGGCCTGCTGTCCGCGGCTCAAGGGGATGTAACGACGACCGGGCCGGGATGATTCCCTGACCTGCCTCACGGCCGGTGGGCCGGTGGTCGGCGCTCGACCCGGTGCCTCGGCGGTCAGCCATGTACAACACCCCTGGTCCGGCCCGGATTCCGCCACGGCAGTGGCACCCGCCACCACAACGCGGCACCGAACCGGGCAAACGCCCCGGAACTCCCGCCGATGCCCAGCGAACGACCCCCTGGGCTCGTCCGCTGCCGGCCGGTCGCGCCTGCTGTCCAGCGTGTGCCGTCCGTCTTGCCGGCACATCACCACCGACCCGTGCCCGGGTGGAACGCCATGGGTGTCTCGGTCGGCGTTTGACACCCATGGCGTTCCAGCTGCGGGTCCGGTCCCGATGGACGAAACCGCCGTCCCACCTCCCGGGAGGGGCCAACCACCCTCTCGCGCGATCTTGCAGTTTGGTGCCCGGCAAACCTCGCGAAGCGGGCATCCTGCGGGCCCGAAGTGCAAGATCGCGTGGGGCGACGGCGGCAGCGGAGGAGGAGGCGGTGAGGAAGGTGCGCCGGCTGGACCTCGCGGGCCGACCCTCGGCGGTCGCGTGGTTTCCCATCCCGGCATCCTCGCGCCGATCACGAGGAATGCCCACATAGTTGCTGATGGATGAATCGTGGGCACGTTTGTCGCAGGTCTGCCCGGGAACGGCAGAAGGCATGACGAAACCACGGGTGGTGATCGTGGGGGCCGGGTTCGCCGGGTACCACGCGGCCAAGACGTTGCGCCGACTGGCCCGCGACCGGGCCGAGATCGTCCTGCTGAACACGACCGACTACTTCCTCTATCTGCCGCTGCTGCCCGAGGTGGCGGCCGGCGTGGTGGAGCCGACCCGGATCGCGGTGCCGCTCGCCGGCACGCTCGACGGCGTCCGTGTGGTGGTCGGCGAGGCCGACCGGGTCGACCTGCAGAACCGGTGGGTCGGCTACCGCTCGATCGAGGGCGACCACGGGCAGCTCGCCTACGACCGGCTGGTGCTCAGCGTCGGCAGCGTCAACAAGCTGCTGCCGATCCCCGGCGTGACCGAGTACGCCCACGGCTTCCGCGGCCTGCCCGAGGCGCTGTTCCTGCACGACCACGTGGTCCGGCAGGTGGAGCTGGCCGAGCTGACCGACGACCCGGCCGAGCAGCGGGCCCGCACCACGTTCGTGGTGGTCGGTGCCGGCTACACCGGCACCGAAGTGGCCGCGCACGGGCAGCTGTTCACCGACCGGCTGACGGCCCAGCGCCCGCACCTGAAGGTCCGGCCGCGCTGGATGCTGCTGGACGTGGCACCCCGGGCGCTGCCCGAACTGGACCGGCGGATGTCCGTCACCGCGGACCGGGTGCTGCGCAAACGCGGCGTGGACGTGCGGATGGGCACCTCGGTCGCCGAGGCCACCCCGGACGGGGTGATGCTCACCGACGGCGAGTACGTCCCGACGTGCAGCCTCATCTGGTGCGTCGGGGTACGCCCCGACCCGTTCGTGGCCGAGCTGGGCCTGCGGACCGAGAAGGGCCGGCTCGTGGTCGACGAGTTCCTCAACGTCCCCGGCTACCCGGAGGTGTTCGCCTGCGGCGACGCCGCCGCCGTGCCCGACCCGACCCGGCCGGGGCAGGTGTGCGCGATGACCGCGCAGCACGCCCAGCGGCAGGGCAAGCTGGCCGCGCACAACATCGCCGCGTCGTACGGCCAGGGCGTGCGCAAGTCGTACAAGCACCACGACCTGGGCTGGGTTGTGGACCTGGGCGGCAAGGACGCGGCGGCGAACCCGCTCAAGGTGCCGCTGGCCGGGCTGCCGGCCAAGGCAGTCACCCGCGGATACCACCTGCTGGCCATGCCCGGCAACCGTTCCCGGGTCGCGGCCGACTGGGCGCTGGACGCGACGCTGCCCCGGCCCGCCGTACAGCTCGGCCTGGTCCCCGCCAACGCGGTGCCGCTGGAGAGCGAGTCGCCGGAGCTGGCCCGCCGCCACTGATCGCCGCGAACGCGGCCAGGAACAGGCGAGGACCAGACCGATCACGATCAGCGTCCGGCGCCCGGTCGACCGGTCCTCGGCGGCGCTCACCGGCGCGGCTACCCGCGCCGGGGACACGAAGACCCGGGTCAGCCCGGCTCGGCGTCGGTGACCGGGTGGGCACCTGCGGCGAACGCGTCGAGCGGCGCGGCGTGCAGCACGGTCCCGGGCACCGGGTCCGCCGCGACGCGGGCGGCGAGCCTGCGTACCGGCAGCCGGCCCGGCTCGGGCGAGGCGGCGAGCACCACGTTGCCGTACCGGCGGCCGCGCAGCATCCGCCGGTCGGCGACCAGGCACACGTCGGCGAACACCGCGCGCAGCGTGGCCACCTGCGCCCGGGTGTGCGCCAGCGGCGGGAGATCGGTGAGGTTGATCAGATAGAGGCCGTCCGGGCGCAGCACCCGCGCCACCTGCGCCGCGAACTCCACCGCCGCCACGTGCGGCGGCATCCGGGCCGCCCGGTACACGTCGGCCACCACCACGTCGTACGCCCCGGACGGCTCCTCGGCGACCGTCGCCCGGGCGTCGCCGAGCGCCACCACCACCTCCGGCGGCAGCCGCGGCAGCTTCCGCCGGACCAGCTCGACCACGCCCGGGTGACGTTCGACCACCCGTTGCGCCGAACCGGGCCGGGTGCTCGCGAGCCAGCGCGGCAGCGTCAGCGCGCCGCCGCCGAGGTGCAGGGTGGTCAGGGCCGCGCCGCGCGGGGCGGCCAGGTCGATCGCGGCGGCGATCCGCCGCACGTACTCGAAGTGCAGGTACCGGGCGTCGGCCACGTCCACGTACGACTGCTCGACCCCGTCCGCGAGCAGCGTGCGCCCGGACGGGCGGGCCGGGTCCACCACGATCTCCAGGGTCTCGGTGTCGTCGTGATCCACGGCGGGACACGGTACCGCCCGGCCACGGGCGGCCCCGGCCCGCGTGGGGCCGGGGCCGCCCCGCCGCCGGCTCAGCCGGCCGCCATCCCGGCACCGGCCTCGTCGACTGCCGCGTCCACCCGGTGCGCGAGGTCCACGTCCGCCGCCGTCACGCCGTCGACCTGCTGGGTGCGGACCGTCAGCACGGCGTTGTCCGGGTCCGGCCGCCCGATCTGCGGCGACCGCCCGACGTCGGACTTGAGCCGGTCCAGCCGGTCGAGCACCCGGTCCAGGTTGCCGCCGGGCAGCTCGATCGTGCGCACGAGCGACCGCCGGTCGCTGGACCAGTAGGGCAGCGTGGCGAGCGCCTCGCGCAGCTCCGCCCCGGTCAGCGGCGCGGTGGCCGAGGACGCGCCCACCAGGCCGCCGCCGAAGTCGGTCGGCCCGAGCAGGTCACGCAACTCGTCGGGTACGCGCAGCGACTCGACCAGCTCCGCGTCGGCCTCGGTGAGCGCGGCGAGCGTGGCCTCGGCCTGGTACCGCGCCTGCTCCGGGGTGAGCCGGCCGTACCGGCCCACCTCGGCCAGGAAGCCGGGCAGGTCCCGGCGGGGTGCCAGGCCGTACACCGGCACCACGTCGTGCAGGGTCAGCGGCACCGCCTCCAGCAGCCGCTCCCGTTCCGCCTCGTCCAGCGCCTGGGCCAGGGCCAGCACGGTGCCCTCCGCCGCGACCCTGGCCGTGGTGAAGTCCACCCCGGCGCGCCGGCTCACGTCGTCGACGAGATCCCGGTAGCGCATCGAGAGCCCGGGTGACGGCGCCGGGTCCGGCAGCGGGCGCGGGCGCTCCGCGACGGCGACCGGCGGCGGCGCGGGACCACCACGGGTGCTGTCCGGCTTGTGCGGGCCGGCCGGCGGCGGGCCGGACCGGTCGTGCTCGTCCAGCGAGGTGACCTGCTTGGACGCGCTCAGGCTGGCACCGATCTGGCTCGGCCGCAGCCCTCGCTCACGGGCCTCGCGGGCCAGGGCCCGGCGGCGCTGGTTGTCGCCCTCCATCTGCTTGCGCATCGTCGCACCTCGTTCCTGGGTCGGTTCGCGCTTGCGTCGACCGCGTTCCCGGCGCTGCCGGGAAGGTAACGGCGGACCGCCCGGCGGACGCTTCATTCGCTGCGGGTGAGGAGCGCTCACCCCGGCGGGCGGCAGGCTCGGACGGACCGGACAACTTCCGACGCACGCGGAAGGGCAGGTCGACATGAAACGGATCGTGGAGATCGTCCCCGCCCGTCCCGGCTGGTACGCCCGTTGGCGGATCGGCCCGGACGCCACCCGCTCCTACCCGGTGACCCTCTGGGCCCTGCTGGAGCACCACGACGGCAGCGGACGCGAGGTGGTCGGCGTCGACTGCGTCGGGCAGTGGCCCGGCGCGGACGACGACGACATGAGCGGTGACTTCGTCCGTTATCTGTTCCAGACGCCCGATTCCGGCGCGCCGGAGGACATCGAACCGCCATCCGCGGGCCGGTCACGCGACGAGGCACCGCACCGGCAGGCCGCGCCGGCCGCCTGAGCCATCCTCCCGGCCCCCGGCCCCTGGTCCCAGGGCCGGGGGTCACCCCTGTCCGCCGGGTCGGGTCAGCCCGCCTCGCGGGCCCCGCCGCCGGTCAGGTCACGCGGCGGGGCGGCCAGCAGCTCGGCCAGGCCGGTGCGGTCCAGCAGGTGCCGCACCTGCGGGTTCAGGTTCAGCAGGCGGATGGCCCCGGTGCCGGCCCGGTGGATCACCACGAGCGCGCTCAGCCCGGAGGAGTCGCAGAGGCCCACCCCGGCGAAGTCGAGTTCCAGCTCCTGACGGCCGTCGCGGCGCAGACCGGCCACGGCCTCGACGAGTTCCGGCGCGGTGTCGAAGTCCAGCTCCCCGGCCAGCCGGACCCGGGCGGAACCGGCGTCGAGCCGGTCCACCGAGATGGTCAGCATCTGGGCGGGCACGCCTCCATGTTCCCAGCCGGGCGCGGCCGGGAAACCCCCGGGGTCACGCGGACGCGGTCGAACCCGGCGCGGGGTGGCCGGCGGTGTCGTCGACCGGCGCGCGGTCGAGCAGGCCGGTGACGCCGGTCAGGTCGAGGATGGTCTCCAGGAAGCGCGGGACCGCGCGCAGTTCGATGGCGGTGCCGGCCTGCTGGCCCTCCCGCCAGGTGTGCACGATCACGGACAGGCCGGTGCTGTCCATGAACTGCAGGTCGCCGAAGTCGAACACCAGCGCCGTCGGGCGCCCGGCGAGCAGTCGGTCGATCTCGGCGCGCAGCGGGCCCGCGGTGGCGTACGCCAGGTCACCGCCGACGACGACCACCGGGACAGCCGGATCGGATCGATCCACGGAGATGCTCAGCGGACTCGCCTCGGGCCTTCTCCGTTGAGGGACCACGTCACGCCTTTCCGCGAGGTTGCCGGTCGGGCCGGAATGACAGGATCGTAACAACAGCACCATCACCTCGCTGGACGCGCGATCCGGCCGGCAGCGCCGTGGGGTGGCGGTCGCGGCATACCGGCGTAGGGTGGACGTCGAGACGTGACCACAGGCGCCGTGTCCGGCGCCCTCGGGTGTCGACGAGGAGAGTGGGGCTCAGCTGGTGACTGCTGCCGACGTCAGGGGTGCCGACCCGGGCGACGGACGGATCTCCACGCCGAGTGCCGCACGGGCTCCGGTGTGGTCCGCCGTCGCGCCGGCGCCGTCCGCCCTGCCGCCGCTGGCAGCCGACCGCGACCTCACCGTCGCGAACTGGTCCGAGGTGGTCGAGCACTTCCGTGAGGGCCTGGTCGTGTGCGACGCCGACGGTGTCGTCCAGCACGTGAGCCCGGTCGCGGAGCGGCTGATCCCCGAGGTGACGCCCGGCGAGCCGCTGGCCGCCGCCGGCCCGGCCCCGCTGCGCGGCGACGGCCCGGCCGAGTTCGCCCACCACGGGCGGCGGCTGCGCGTACGCCCGGTCGCGTTGTCCCACCGCCGGCGCTGCTGGTACGTCGACGACGTCACCGAGAGTTTCAGCCGGGCCGACGCGGTGCTCGCCGAGCGGGCCCGTTCGGCGTTCCTCGCCGTGGTCGGCGAGAAGCTCGGCAACCCCCTGCACCCGGACCGGGCCGCCGCCGCCGTGGTGCGGCTGGCCGTGCCCACGGCGGCCGACGTGGCGGTCCTCGTACTCGCCCCCCGCTCCGGCCGCGCCCGCTGGTGGCGGGCGGTCCGCGCGGACGACCGGCCGCCGGTGGTGGACAGCGGGATGCTGCCCGCCACGGCGCTCCCCGCGGCCATCGAGGCCGGCCTCGCCGGTGCCGAGCCGCACGAGCTGGACTGGCTGGTCGAGCAGGCCGCCGAAGCGGGCTGGCTGCCCGGCCTGGACGCCGCCGGCGCCACCGCGCGGGTGGTGCCGCTGCCCGGCCGGGAGGCGCCGGCCGGTGCGCTGCTGGTGGCCCGGCGCGCCGACCGCTGGTACGACGAGGCCGACGTGGACCTGGTCCGCGCGTTCGCGGCCCGGGCCGGCGCGGCGCTGACCACCGCCATGCTCTACCGCGACCAGGCCGAGGTCGCCGACACGTTGCAGGCCAGTCTGCTGCCGGTCGAGCCGGCCTCGGCGACGGGCGTGCAGTGGGGCACCGCGTACCGGCCGGCGCAGGCCGGTCTGCGCATCGGCGGTGACTTCTACGGTTCGCACCGGCTCGCCGACGGCGGCTCCGTCTTCTTCCTCGGTGACGTGTCCGGCAAGGGTGTGGAGGCGGCCGTGTTCACCGGCCAGCTGCGCCAGTGCCTCCAGGCGTTGCACCGGGTCGAGACCCGGCCGGGGCGGCTGCTGAAGCTGCTCAACGACGCCTTGCTGGAGACCACGCAGGCGCACGGGCAGGGCCGGTTCGCCACCATGGTGCTCGGCGTGGCCCGGCCGCACCGCGACGGCGGCCTGACGCTGACCCTGGCCGGCGGCGGCCACCTGCCGCCGCTGGTGCTGCGGGAGTCCGGCGAGGTCGAGGTGGTGCCGCTGCGTGGCATGCTGATCGGCGTGGTGCCCGATCCCCGCATCGGCGAGGAGACGGTGCACCTGGCGGCGGGGGAGACCTGCCTGTTCTACAGCGACGGGGTGACCGAGGCCCGGGGCGGCCGGCGTGGTGACGAGCAGTTCGGCGCCGAGCGGCTGCTCCACGCGGTGACCGGCTGTCACCGGATGCCCGCGCCGGCGCTCGCGGAACGGATCGAGCAGGTGACCTGCGACTGGCTCGCCCACGGCGACCACGACGACATCGCCGTGCTGGCGCTGCGGGCCACCGGCCCGGCGGGGCGGTCGCCGCGGCACCTGCACGCGGTGCCGGATCCCGAGACCGAGCGATCGAGGGAGTTGTCCGCGTGACCGTGCCGACCGTCGATGCCGACCCGGGCCACGCCTTCTCCCGCTATCTGAAGTGCCTGGCCGACGCCGACGAGTCCGCCGCCGTGGCGACGGCCCGGGGGCTGCTGGAGGCGGGTGTGCCGGCCGAGCGGGTGCTGCTGGAACTGGTCGCCCCGGCCCAGGCGGAGGTGGGCGAGCGCTGGGCCCGCAATGAGTGGAGCGTGGCCGAGGAGCACGCCGCCACCCACATCAGCGAGCGGGTGGTGGCCGCGGTGGCCGCGTACGCCGATCCTCGCCCGACCCGGGGGCGGATCGTGATGGCCTGCATGGACGGTGAGTGGCACGCGCTGCCGGCCCGGCTGGTGGCCGAGGTGCTGCGGCTGCGCGGCTGGCAGGTCGTCTTCCTCGGCGCCAGCGTCCCCGCCGCGCACCTGGTGTCGTACCTGCACCGCTACGACGCGGAGGCGGTGGCGCTCGCCTGCGCCCTGCCGATGCGGCTGCCGCACGCCCACCGGATGGTGGAGGCGTGCCGCCGCTCCGACGTGCCGGTGCTGGTCGGCGGCCGGGGCTTCGGCGACGACGGCCGATGGGCCCGCGTGCTCGGTGTGCCGTGGGCGCCCGACGCGCCGGCGGCGGCGGACCTGGTCGCCGACGAGCGGGCGTTGCGCGAGACGCCGCCCGCGCGGCTGGACCACCTGGCCGACGACGAGTACGTCAGCCTGGTGAAGCGGCGCGGCGAGCTGATCGACAGCGCCCTGGCCGACCTGCGGGAGCGGGTGCCGTCGACGGCCAACTACACGGCGGCGCAGCTCGACTCCACGATCAGCGACCTCGGCTACATCGTGGACTTCCTGGCCGCCGCGCTCTACGTGGACGACGCGACGCTGTTCACCGGGTTCGTCGAGTGGCTGGTGGAGATCCTGGTGAGCCGGGGTGTGCCGGCGGGCGCGATCGGGTCGACGCTGGAGCACTATGGACAGCAGCTGCGCGACTTCCCGCGCGCTGCCGCCTTCCTCGACCGGGGCCGTGCTCTGGTGGGCGGGTTGTCGGCGGCGGGCCGCTGACGGGAGTTCGACCGGCCGTCACATATACTTGCACCACTGCAAGGATTCGCCTGCGGTGGGAGCGAGAGGGGCCGCTGTGACGTTCACCGTCACGTACGCCCAGCGGGACGGGGGCGGCACCTGCCTCCGGCTGGCCGGCGAACTCGACCTCAGCACGGCCGGCGAGCTGAACTCGACGATCGACCGGCTGGTCACCGAGGGGCGGCGCGAGCTGCTTCTCGATCTCACCGAACTGACGTTCTGCGACTCCACCGGCCTCGCGGCCTTCGTTCGGGGGGACAACCTCGTCGCCGCCGACGGCGGCTGGCTGCGCCTGACCGGGGCGACCGGGCCGGTCGCCCGGGTGCTCCAGGTGACCGGGCTCGCCGAGGTGCTCCACCACGGCCGCGACCCGGCCGACCCGGCCGCCTCGGCCGCCCCCTGATCCGGTACATTTCCCCGCCAGCAGCCGGCCGTGCGGCCGGACGCCCTCCTCACCACGAAGCAGGTAAACCGATGGGCCAGACCAGTCCCAGCCCCGTCCGCATCCTGGTGGTGGACGACGACCCGGGCGACGTTCTGATGATCGAGGAGGCGCTCGCCGACTCCGACGTCGACAAGGTCATCGAGGTGGTCGCCGACGGCCAGGAGGCGATGGAGTTCCTCCGGCGCGAGGGCCGGCACACCGAGGCGCAGCGCCCGGACATGATCCTGCTCGACCTGAACATGCCCCGGATGGACGGGCGGCAGGTGCTCGGCGAGGTCAAGGGTGACGAGAGCCTGCGGACCATCCCGATCGTCGTGCTCACCACCTCCAACGCCGACACCGACGTGGTCAGCAGCTACACGTTGCAGGCCAACGCGTACGTGACGAAGCCGATCGACCTGGACGACTTCAACGACGTGGTGCGCCGCATCGACGAGTTCTTCGGCCGGGTGGTCGTGCTGCCGAAGCACCAGTAGGGGCGGGAAGTCCGGGCCTCCGCATCCTGAACATTTTGCGGGAACGGCCGCGCCCGGGATCGCCCGGACCGCAGGATCGGCAGGTGGGGACGTACACCGGCTGCCTGGGGGGCGACGCATGAGGTTCTCGGTGGTGGAGGCCGGCTACGACAGGCGGCAGGTCGACGCCTGCCTGGACGAGCTGGGCCTGCGGCTGGGGCGGCTGGCGGCGCGTGCGGAGGGCGCCGCCGGGGTCGGCCGGGAGTGGGACCAGATCCGGTCGGACGCCCTGCACCTGTGCGACTTCCTGCGTCGGCGTACCGCTCCGGTCGAAGGGGACGCGTTCCGCCCGTCGGCGGCCGAACGGGAGGCCGCCGAACTGCTGGCGCAGGCCCGCGCCGAGCTGGAGGCCGCACGCGAGGAGGCCCGCCGGGTGCGGGAGGAGGCGTACGCCGAGGCCGTGCGGGCACGCCGCGAGTTCGAGGCGGCTCTGCTGGCGCGTCGTCGCCGGGAGTCCCGGGTCGACGAGATCCTGGCCGGGGCACGTGGTGATCGGGTTGCGGTGGACACCCCGACCGCCGCGGCGAGCGTGCGGCCCGGCGCCGCCGGGCGCAGCGCCGCCTGACCCGCGCCGGGTCAGACCAGCGCCGCCACCACCGTCGTGGCGCGCTTCTCGTGCCGGGCGTACGCGTCGGGGTAGGCGGACACCTGCACCGCCTGGGCGGCGGCGGTGACGCTCATGTCCTCCCAGCCCGGCACCTCGCGCAGCGCGGCGTAGAAGGCCCGGGCCGCGTACGCCGGGCGCATGAGCTGGGCGACGGTGCCCCAGCCGCTGCTGGGACGCTGCTGGAACAGCCCGACCGAGTCGTGGTCGGAGCCGCTGCCCTGGTGCGGGTGGTCGAAGGACTCCGGCAGCACGTCGCTGGCCAGGTTGTAGAGGTTGCTCTCCTGCATGGCGGTGGACACTGCCACGACCAGGGCCCGGCGGGGCATCTTCATCTCCCGCCCCACGTCGACGATGGCCTGGGCGTTGTCCATCTGCCGCTGGTCCAGGCCGGCCACCGGCCGGGGGCGCTTGGGCGCCACGGGCCTGCGCGGCGGCTCCTTCGTCGCGGGGGTGGCGCTGGGTGCGGGAGCCGGCGGAGGCAGGGCCGTGGCGGCCGGTGGCGTGCGCCGGGTGAAGTCGCGGGAGGCGCGCTGGTCGGCGGCGGCCCGCTCGGCGACCGCCTCGCGCACCTCCAGGTGTGCCGGGCCGCTCTCGCCGACTCCGGCCACGCCGATCAGGCCGAGGCAGCAGGTGACGCCGGTGGCCACCGCGATCCGGCCGGGTCCGGACCGGGCCGGGCCGCGTCGTGGCGGCTCCGGGGCGCGGTGACGTCCCACCCTCCGTTCGGCTGATGCCGGGTCAATCGTTCGGCGAACCGGGCGGTTGGCGGGCGGCGGCTGATGATCGGGGTGGTCGGGGTGCACCCGCCGAGGCTAGAAAGCTTCCCGGTCTTTGCCATCGGGGTGATTGGTGGCATGCGCCACAATCTGCCGGATTCCTGGACGACATTAGGGATGGAGAGTCATGAAAGCCGCCGATCAACCGTACCCGAAAGAATGCTTATGTCGGTTTCGACGGTGTGAAACGGGCGCTCGGTCCGGCGGATGGCGGCCCGTACCTGTCTCCACCGTTCGGCCGAGGGTGACCCGGTCGGCCGGCCCTCGCCCGGCGGCGGAACGCCGACCAGCCGGGATCGGCGCCCCGCGATCCGATCGCCGTACCGCTGCCCGCGCTCGCGGCGCTGCTGTGCCGCCCCCGTCCGGCGCTGCTGGCGGTGCTGCTGCCGGCAGCGGTCTGGGCCGGGCTCCACGGCCGCGCGTGGCTGCCCCGGCCGCACCGGGCGGTGACCGCCGGCTTCCGCTGGCGACAGCTCAGTGCCGGCCGTTCTCCGCCGGGGTCACGGTGAGCCGGTGCCGGCTCGGGTCGCTGCTGGAGAACGGCCAGAGCCGGTCGGCGTACGCGACCAGGTCGGCCAACTGGTCCCGGGTCAGTCCCGCCGAGGAGATCTCGGCGTGCACGTCGGCCCGGTACCGGCCGTCGTCGTCGCGGCCCAGCTTCGCCTCCGCGGTCACCTGCACGGTGTGCGCCTCGTCGGTGATCTCCCCGGCCGCCTCCACCGCCGCGTGGTGCAGGCAGGAGGCGAACGCCGCGGCCAGGAGCTGTTCCGGCGTCAGGCCGGTGCAGTGCGGCGCCAGTGGGGACGCCAGGGCAGAGGAGAGCCCGCCGTCGTCGGTGCGTACGTGACCGCCCGCCGCGGTCGCCGTGGCCGTCTCGGCCAGCCAGGAACTCGGATCCGGCATCGCGTTCCTCCCGTCGCTCACCGGGCCGCGTTCCCGGACCCCGAGCGGCGAAACCGCACTCGGGCAGCCAGTACGCGTGCTCAGCCGGCCCGGCCGCTCGGCGCGGCGTCGACGGCCATCGCCTCGGTGGCCTCGGCGGCGGCCCGGCTGGTCCACGGCGACACCTGCGGCGCGCGCTGCCGGGGCGGCGTCGCGGTCATCGGCACGTAGACCCGGGCGTCCACGGCCTCGGCCAGCAGCAGCGCGGCCATCGGGCTGGTCGGCCGGGCGCACGGGTCGGCGTCGAGGCAGCGGCGGACGAGCTCGGCCACCTCGCCCGGCAGGCCGGGCACCTCGGGCAGCGGGCGGGGCGGCCGGCGGCGGCGCGACCCGAGCAGCTGGGTGGTGCTGCCCGCCTCGTACGGCAGCTCGCCGGTGAGGCAGTAGTACAGCAGCACGCCCAGGGCGTACATGTCGGCGGCCGGAGTGGCGGGCCGCCGGTCGAGCTGCTCCGGGGCCAGGTAGGCCGGGGTACCCACCACGATGCCGTCCGGTGTGGGGTCGGTCGCGCCGGCCGGGGCGGCGATGCCGAAGTCGAGCACCTTCACCCCGCACGGGGTGAGGATCACGTTCGCGGGCTTCACGTCCCGGTGCACGATGCCGTGCGCGTGCGCGGCGGCGAGCGCGGCGCACACCTCGGCGCAGACCCGCACCGCGATCCGCCAGTCCAGCGGCCCGGTTCGCAGGTGCGCGGCGAGCGTCTCACCCTCGGCCAGCTCCATCACGATGTACGGCACCGGCCGTCCGTCCGGCAGCGTCGCGGTGCCGAAGTCGTGCACGCTGGCGACGTTCGGGTGCACCAGCCGCGCCGCCGAACGCGCCTCGGCCCGGATGCGGTCCACCGAGCCCGCGTCGCCGTCCAGCGCGGGCGAGATGAGCTTCACCGCGACGGTCCGGTCCAGCACGCGGTCGTGCGCGCGCCACACCTCCGACATGCCACCCAGGCCGGCCCGCTGTTCGAGCTCGTACCGCCCGCCCAGCGTCCTCATCGCCCACTCCTCGCCTCGTCCGGTGCCCTCCGGTCCCCCCGCTACCCGGCCCCGGAGCTGTGCAAACCGCAGAGGGTTCGCACTCCGGCGGGGTAGCTTCGCGGCGAGGGCGTCGACGGACGGAGGGCAGCGGTGGCCGCGGTGCGCGTACGGTTCGTCGGCGGGCCGGCCGACGAGCTGACCCGGGATCTGCCCGCCGGGCCGGACGGCGCGCCGCCGCCCCGGTGGGTGCTGCGCCATCCGGAGGAACCGGGCCAGGGGGTGGCCGACCACCTCTACGAGCGCGACGACCACGCGTCCCCGGGCGGCTGGACGATGCGGTACGTGCACACGTTCCCGTTCGGCGCGACCGAGTGAGTCGCCGCGTGGTGGTGCGCCGCAGCGGCCAGGGCAGCCGGGCCAGCGCCGCCTCGAAGGCGGGCAGGTCGGCGCGCGCCTCACGGACCAGGTCGGTGTCCACCCACGACGGATGGGCGGTGCCGACCGCCACGCCGTGGTGTGCATCACCCCGATCAGGTTGACCTCGACGGTACGCACCAGCGCCTCGACGTCGCCGACGGCGATCGTGCCGCGGTCGGCCACCCCGGCGTTCGCCACCACCGCGTCGATCCGCCCAGCGTCGCGAGTGTCCCGTCCACCGCGGCGGCGAGGCGGGCGGTGTGCCCGCCGATGCCCCGGGCCGCGCCGGTCACCAGCACCACCTTCCCGGCCGACCGGTCGGGAACACGACCGTCGATGGACATGCCGGGAAGTCACCACCGGGTAGCCCCGGTGCGGAACACCCACCGGACCTGCCCGGATCGCCGTCGGAGGGCGCGCACAGCTGGTACACAGGATCGGGACAGCCCGCCGACAGCGGGTCCGCCCACGATGGGGGGCATGGTCATGAACGCGCAGGCCGCGCAGGGCCGTATCGAGCTGCGCCGACCGGACGGCGAACCGGTGCGGGTGCTCGTCGTCGACGACGAGCCGACACTGACCGACCTGCTCTCGATGGCCCTGCGGTACGAGGGCTGGCAGGTCGCCACCGCCGGCAGCGGGATGGCGGCGGTCACCACCGCCCGCCAGTTCCGCCCGGACGCCGTGGTGCTCGACGTGATGCTGCCCGACCTGGACGGCTTCCAGGTGCTGCGCCGCCTGCGCGAACAGGCCCCGAGCGTGCCGGTGCTGTTCCTCACCGCCCGCGACGCCGTGGAGGAACGCGTCGCCGGGCTCACCGTCGGCGGCGACGACTACGTCACCAAGCCGTTCAGCCTGGAGGAGGTGATCGCCCGGCTGCGTGCGTTGCTGCGCCGCTCCGGCTTCGCGGTCGCCGCCCGCCAGGAGGCGGTGCTCACCGTCGGCGACCTCACCCTCGACGAGGACAGCCACGAGGTACGCCGCGGCGACGACCTGGTCACGCTCACCGCCACCGAGTTCGAGCTGCTGCGCTACCTCATGCGCAACCCGCGCCGCGTGCTCAGCAAGGCGCAGATCCTCGACCGGGTGTGGAACTACGACTTCGGCGGCCAGGCGAACGTGGTCGAGCTGTACATCTCGTACCTGCGCAAGAAGATCGACGCCGGCCGCGCGCCCATGATCCACACGCTGCGCGGGGCGGGCTATGTCCTCAAGCCCGCCGAGTGACAGGGGCAGCCGGCTGCGCAGCCGTCTGGCCGGCTGGTCGCTGCGCCGCCGCCTGGTGCTCTCCGTGGTGGCGCTGCTCGCGCTGGTCAGCGTCGGCATCGGCGGCCTGACCACTGTCGCGCTGCGGCACTTCCTGATCGATCAGATCGACAACCAGCTCACCTTCGGCGACCGGCGGCCCGCCGACTTCGAACGCTGGGCCCGCCGCGGCGCCGACCCGCCGCGCCCGGACCAGCGGCCCGTCCTGCCGGACTCCGGCGAGGTGGCGCCCGACCCCCCCGGCGGCTTCCCGCCGGGCTCGATCGCGGTCCGGGTGCCCGTCGCCGGCGAACCCGTGGGCCGGGTCCGGTCCGGCAGCGGCGGGAGCGAGGAGGTGCCCGCCGCCGACCTGACCGCGCTGGCCCGGGTGTCCGCCGGCGAACGACCGCGCACCGTCGTCGTCGGCGACCGGGGCGACTTCCGGGCGGTCGCGCTGCCGTCGCCGCGCGGCGACGGCGACGTGCTGGTCCTCGCGATCCCGCTGGCCCAGGTCGACGACACGGTCATGTGGATGCTCGTCGCACAGGCCGGGGTGATCGGCGCCGGCCTGGTCATCGCCGGAGTCCTCGGCCTGATCATCGTCCGGGCCACGCTGCGTCCGCTCAACCGCGTCGCCGCCACCGCCGCCCGGGTCACCGAGCTGCCGCTGGACCGCGGCGAGGTCGCCCTGTCCGTGCGGGTGCCGGCCGCCGACACCGACCCCCGCACGGAGGTCGGGCAGGTCGGCGGCGCACTCAACCGGATGCTCGGCCACGTCGCCGCCGCGCTCGCCGCCCGGCAGGCCAGCGAGACCCGGGTACGCCAGTTCGTCGCCGACGCCAGCCACGAGCTGCGCACCCCCCTGGCCGCCATCCGCGGGTACGCCGAGGTGGCCCGCCGGGGACGCCAGGAGGTGCCGCCCGACGTGGCGCACGCGCTGCGCCGCGTCGAGTCGGAGAGCACCCGGATGACGAGCCTCGTCGACGACCTGCTGCTGCTGGCCCGGCTGGACTCCGGCCGCCCGCTCGCCGCCGAGCCGGTCGACCTGACCGCCATGGCGGTGAACGCGGTCAGCGACGCGCACGTCGCCGGGCCCGGCCACCGCTGGCAGCTCGACCTGCCGGACGAGCCGCTCACCGTCGCCGGCGACGCCCACCGGCTGCACCAGGTGCTGGCGAACCTGCTGGCGAACGCGCGGGTGCACACCCCGGCCGGCACCACCGTCACCGTCCGGCTCGCGCCCGCGCCCGGCGGCGTCGAGCTGCGCGTCGCCGACGACGGGCCGGGCATCCCGGAGCAGCTGCAGCCGGAGGTCTTCGAGCGGTTCGCGCGCGGCGACAGCTCCCGGTCCCGCGCGCAGGGCAGCACCGGCCTCGGACTGGCCATCGTCGCCGCCGTGGTGGAGGCGCACCACGGCCGGGTTGACGTGGCCAGCCGGCCCGGCCACACCGCGTTCACCGTGTGGCTGCCGGGATCCACAGCCGACGCATAGGCCGCTCACGGGAGCGGGCCAGCGGGCCCGCCGAGGCTTGCCGGCATGGACAGAACCGAGACGATGCCGACCGCGCCCACGGCCGGTCCACCCGGCACCGAGCCCGCTCCCGCGCCGGTACCTCAGGAGACCCGCACCAGCCGCGACCCGCGCTGGACCCGTCCCGCCCTCGTCGGTCTGCTGTGCGTGACCGCGCTGCTCTACCTGTGGGGGCTGGGCGCCTCCGGCTGGGCCAACGCGTTCTACTCGGCCGCCGTGCAGGCCGGGTCGCAGAGCTGGACGGCGTTCTTCTACGGCTCCTCGGACGCGGCCAACTCGATCACGGTGGACAAGACGCCCGCGTCGCTGTGGCTGATGGCGCTCTCCGTGCGGATCTTCGGCCTGAGCGGCTGGTCGATCCTCGTGCCGCAGGCGCTGCTCGGCGTCGCCTCGGTCGGCGTGCTGTACGCGACGGTCCGCCGCTGGTACGGCCCGGCCGCCGGCCTGCTCGCCGGGGCGGTGCTCGCGCTCACCCCGGTGGCGGCGCTGATGTTCCGGTTCAACAACCCGGACGCGCTCCTGGTGTTCCTGCTCGTCGCCGCCGCGTACGCGACGGTGCGCGCGGTCGAGACGGCGAGCACCCGGTGGATCGCGCTGACCGGCGTGCTCGTCGGCCTCGGTTTCCTCACCAAGATGCTCCAGGCGTTCCTGGTGATCCCGGTCTTCGCCGGGGTCTACCTGCTGGCCGCGCCGACCGGCCCCGGCCGGCGGATCCGCCAGCTCCTGCTGGCCGGGCTCGCAGTGGTCGTGGCCGCCGGCTGGTGGGTGGCGATCGTCGAACTGGTGCCGGCGAGCGCCCGCCCCTACATCGGTGGGTCGCAGGACAACAGCATCCTGGAGCTGACTCTCGGCTACAACGGGCTGGGCCGCATCACGGGCGACGAGGTGGGCAGCGTCGGCGGCGGCGGACGGCCCGGTGGGGGAGGCGGCGGACCGTTCTCCGGCCAGACCGGGCTGCTGCGGATGTTCGACACCGAGGTCGGCGGGCAGATCTCCTGGCTGCTGCCGGCCGCGCTGGTCCTGCTGGTAGCGGGGCTGTGGCTGGCCGGGCGGGCGCCGCGTACCGACCGCACCCGGGCCGGCCTGCTGCTCTGGGGCGGCTGGCTGCTGGTCACTGGACTGATCTTCAGCTTCATGTCCGGTATCTTCCACGCCTACTACACGGTCGCCCTGGCCCCGGCGGTCGGTGCGCTGGTCGGCATCGGGACCACCCTGCTGTGGCGCGCCCGATCGGCGCCGGGCCGGTGGCGCCGGCTCATCGCCGCGCTGGTCCTGGCCGGCACCCTGGCGGTCACCTCCTGGTGGTCCTGGCACCTGCTCGGCCGTACTCCCGACTGGTACCCGTGGCTGCGCCCCTCGGTGCTGGCCCTGGGCCTGACCGCGGCCGCCCTCCTGACCGCGGCGGCGTTCCTCACCCACGCCCGCCGCCCCGCCCCGCCCGCCCTCTCTCCCAGCTCCCCGCCCTCTCCCGGCTCCCCGCCCTCTCCCGGCTCCCCGCCCTCTCCCGGCTCCCCGCCCTCTCCGGTGATCAAGGAGTTCGTGTCCGGGAACGGCTCTCCGGGCGACGCAAAGTCCTTGGTCAACTCGACGGGGGCGGGTTCGGCCGGGACCGTTGGGCGGCGGGTGGTGCGGTGGGTCGTTCCGGTGGTGTCGGTCGCCGGGATCGCGGTGGCGCTGGCCGGGCCGGCCGCGTACGCGATGCAGACAGCGGCCACCCCGCACAGCGGCTCGATCCCCAGCGCCGGGCCGGCCGGAGCGGGCGGCTTCGGCGGCCCCGGTGGACCGGGCGGGCGGATGCCGGGTGACGGCGGGAACGGGCAGTTCCCCGGTGGTCCCGGTGGCGGGAACCGGCAGCTCCCGGGCTTCCCGGACGGCACCGGCTCGGACGGGACCGGCTCGGACGGCGGGGCGAACGCCGGTGGATTCCCCGGCTTCCCGGGCGGTGGCCCGGCTCCGGGCGCACCCGGCGACACCGGGCAGGACAGCGGCACCGGGCAGGACAGCGACAACGGCACCGGCGGCGCCGGTCCGGCGAACGGCCGGGCCGGCCGGGGGCAGCGCGGTGGCGGCACGGGCGGTCTGCTCGAGGCCCGCGAGCCGAGCGCCGAGATGACCGCGCTGCTGCGCGCCGGCGCCGACGACTACACCTGGGCCGCCGCCACGATCGGCTCGAACAACGCCTCCGGCTACCAACTCGCCACCGGCCGGCCGGTCATGCCGATCGGCGGCTTCAACGGCAGCGACCCGTCGCCGACGCTCGCCCGGTTCCAGCAGTACGTCGCCGACGGGCGGATCCACTACTTCCTCGGCGGCGGCGGGTTCCGGGCGAACGGCGGCAGCAACGCGTCGGCCGAGATCGCCGCCTGGGTCGCCGAGAACTTCACCGCGACCACCGTCGACGGCGTGACCGTGTACGACCTGAGCAGCGGAGAGCAGGGCTGAGCCATGACCGACACATATGCGCCCCGGGCCGCCGTGCAGGCCCGCCCCGGTGCCGGCAGCGCGGTACTCGACGTGGTGGTTCCGGTGTACAACGAGGAGGCCGACCTGGGTCCCTGCGTCCGGCGGCTGCACGCGCACCTGACCGCGCAGTTCCCGTACCCGTTCCGGATCACGGTGGCCGACAACGCCAGCGTGGACGGCACCCCGGCGGTGGCGCGGGCGCTCGCCGACGAGCTGCCCGAGGTGGGGGTGCTGCGCCTGGACGAGAAGGGCCGCGGGCGGGCGCTGCGCGCCGCCTGGTCGGCCTCCCCGGCGCCGGTGCTCGCGTACATGGACGTGGACCTGTCCACCGACCTGGCCGCGCTGCTGCCGCTGGTTGCGCCGCTCCTGTCCGGGCACTCGGACCTGGCCATCGGCACCCGGCTGGCACGGACCAGCCGGGTGGTCCGGGGCGCCAGGCGGGAGGTGATCTCGCGTGGCTACAACCTGCTGCTGCGCGGTGCGCTCGCGGCGCGTTTCTCCGACGCCCAGTGCGGGTTCAAGGCGATCCGTGCCGACGTCGCCGCCGAGCTGCTGCCGCTGGTCCGCGACACCGGCTGGTTCTTCGACACCGAGCTGCTGGTCCTGGCGCAGCGGGCCGGGCTGCGTATCCACGAGGTGCCGGTGGACTGGGTGGACGACCCGGACAGCCGCGTCGACATCGTCGCCACCGCACTCGCGGACCTGCGCGGCATCGGGCGGCTGGGGCGGGCGCTGGTGACCGGCGCGCTGCCGCTGGCGCAGTTGCGCGCCCAGCTCGGCCGTGGGCCGCTGCCGGCCCCGCCGGCACAGGTGCCGGTCGGGTTGCCCCGCCAGGTCGCCCGGTTCGCCGCGGTGGGCGTGGCGAGCACACTCGCGTACCTGCTGTTGTTCGTGCTGGCCCGCGGCCCGCTCGGGGCGCAACCGGCGAATCTGCTGGCGTTGCTGCTCACGGCGGTCGCCAACACGGCGGCCAACCGGCGGCTCACGTTCGGGGTGACCGGACGCCGGCACGTCGGCCGGCACCATCTCCAGGGACTGCTCGCGTTCGCGCTCGGCCTTGCCCTGACCAGCGGTTCCCTGGCCGTGCTGCACGCCACCACACCCCCGAGCCGCCCGTTGGAGTTGGCGGCGCTGGTGACGGCCAACCTGGCCGCGACCGCGCTGCGCTTCCTCCTGCTCCGCCTGGCCATGCACCACCGCCCCTGACCCACCCCCGACCGACTCGGTCGATCATGAGGTTGGCGGTGCGACACGCCGGGTGCCGGCACCGTCAACTTCATGATCGACGGGGAAATGGCAGGGTGGGGGGCGTGTACCGGGAGTGGGATGCGCGGGAGGTCCCGGGCGCTGTGGCGTGGAGCAGCGTCTCGGGCGGGAGTGAGACGCGGGTCCTGCCGGACGGGTGTCTGGATCTGCTCTGGTCCAGCCGGATCGGCCTGCTGGTCGCCGGTCCGGACCGCACCGCGCACCTGTCGCGGTCGGCGCCGGGGGACCGGTGGATCGGGCTGCGCCTGCCCCCGGGGACCGGCCCAGCCGTGTTCGGGGTGCCGGCCGAGGATCTGCGGGACCGGCGCGTACCGCTGGCCGACCTGTGGGGCCGTGCCGCCGCCGAGGTGACCGAGCGGGTCGCTGTGGCGCCGGCCGCGCCGGGCCCCGCCGACGAGGCCGCCGCCGCGGTGCTCGCCCGGGTCGCCCGCGACCGGCTGCGTGCGGCCGGCGGCCCCGACCCGCTCGGCGCGCATGTCGCCGCCCGTCTGGCCGCCGGGGCCACAGTCGCCGCTACCGCCGCCGAGGTCGGCCTCGGCGAGCGCGCCCTGCACCGGCGCAGCCGGGCCCTGTTCGGGTACGGCCCGAAGACGCTGGCCCGCATCCTGCGGATGCGCCGCGCGCTGGACCTGGCCCGCACCGGCGCGCCGCTGGTCGAGGTGGCGGTGCGCAGCGGGTACGCCGACCAGGCCCACCTGACCCGCGAGGTGCGGGAGCTGGCCGGGGTGCCGCCGACGCGGCTGCTCGACCCCGCCCGGAGCCGCCCGCCGGCGAGCTGACCGGCCGGGATCCGCCGGTGGCCGGCTGACCCGCCGGGAGCGGCCCGTCAGCCGGCTGCGGGCAGCGGGGCGAACAGGTCCACGCCGTTGCCCTCCGGATCGTGCAGGACCGCGTACCGCTGGCCCCAGAACGCGTCCCACGGCGGCAGTTCGCCGTGGTGTCCGGCGCCGGTGAGCTCGGCGTACCAGCGGTCCACCTCGGCCGGGTCGGCGCACCGGAAGGCGAGGCTCATCCGGTTGTTGCCGCCGGACGGGTCGAAGCCGGGGTGGAAGCTGCGGATCGTCGCCACCGTGTCCCAGGCCAGCCGTACGCCGTTCGGCAGGGTGACCTCGACGTGGCCCGCCGTCTCGGCGCCGTCCGGGATCGGCAGGCCGAGCCGCCGGTAGAAGTCGAGCGTGCGGGCCGTGTCGGTGACGACGGCCCCGATCAGGTCGAACTGCGGTGTCATGCCGGTCACGGTAGGCGCGACCGGCCAGGCCCGTCTTGAACGGATCGGACGGGGGACGAGTGGCCGGTGTGGCCGCGCACCCGGTCACGGAGACGTTACGGTGGGACAAGTCCGGCTCCGAGCAATGAACCTCGCATTCCGGACGTGCTCCGATGACCCGGCGACGGAAGGAACAACAGCCGTGACGCATCTGGCCTACCTGGACGCGGGATCCGGCAGTCTCATCGTGCAGGCAGTGGTCGGCGGGGTGGCCGGGGTGGCCGTGGCCGCCAAGCTCTACTGGCGCCGCCTGGTGTCCCGCTTCCGGCGTCAGCCCACCGACCAGGGCCCGGCGGCGTGACGATCCCCGACACCGGCGTCCGCGTCGAACCCGGTTCCTTCCGCGACCCCGGTAACCGGGTGTTCCACCGGGGCGACGAGGTGCTGCGCGGGCTCGACGAGCGCTCCGCCCGCGACTGGCGGGCGTTGTCGGTGACCGATTTCTTCCGGCGGGCCACCGCCGGCGGGCAGATCGTCGGCACCGAGGAGCTGACCCCCACCCCGGTCGACGCGCCCTGGACGGCGGTGTTGCGGCACGAGCGGATCCCGTTCGTCTCGCACCCGTACGAGTGGTCGTCCGCGATGCTGCGCGACGCCGCGCTGCTGCACCTGGACGTGCTGCGGGCCGCCCTCGAAGTCGGCTTCACCACCAAGGACGGCTCGGCCTACAACGTGCAGTGGCGCGGCGCCCGGCCCGTCTTCATCGACGTCGGCTCGTTCGAGGCGCTGCGCGACGGCGAACCCTGGGCCGGTTACCGGCAGTTCTGCCAGACGCTGCTCTACCCGCTGCTGATCCAGGCCCACCTCGGGCTGGACTTCCAGCCGTTCCTGCGCGCCCGCGTCGACGGCGTCGAGCCGGAGCAGATGCGCCGGCTGTTCGGTGGCGTCCGGCGCTGGCGGGCCGGTGTGCCCACCCACGTGCACCTGCACGGCGCCATGCAGGCCCGCAACTCCGCCGCGAGCACCACCGACGTCCGCGCCCAGTTGCGTGCCGCCGGGTTCTCCCGCGAGCTGGCCCTGGCCACGGTACGCGGGCTGGCGAAACTGGTCCGCCGGCTCGACCACCGGCCCGGCGACAGCCACTGGTCGGACTACCAGCGCACCTGCGCGTACTCGGTGCCCGACCGGCAGGCCAAGGAGGAGTTCGTCGACCGGGCGGTGGCCGCCGCCGGCGGCGGATCGGCGCTGGACCTGGGCGCCAACGACGGCCGGTACGCCCGCATCGCCGCCCGGCACGCCACGCACGTCGTCGCCGTCGAGCAGGACCCGGCGGTGGTCGACACGCTCTACCGCGCGCTGCGCGACGAGGGCGAGACACGGATCCTGCCGCTGGTGATGGACCTGGCCGACCCGTCCCCGGGCGGCGGCTGGCGCGGCGTCGAGCGGGCCGCCTTCGCCGACCGGGCCCGCGCGGACACCGTCCTCGCCCTGGCCGTGGTGCACCACCTGGCGATCGGGCGCAACGTACCGCTACCCGAGGTGCTGGACCAGCTCACCGCGCTCACCGCCACCGGCGGCAGCCTGGTGGTGGAGTTCGTCCACCCGGACGACCCGATGGCGCGCCGGCTGCTGGCGAACAAACCCGACGGCCTGTTCCCGGACTACCGGCGGGACGCCTTCGAGGCGCTGCTGGCCCGCCGGGGCCGGATCGCCGCCCGGACCGAGCTGCCGTCTCGCACCCGCACGCTCTACCAGGTGGTGATGGGTGGCTGAGGACACCCTCACGCCACCCCGGGACCGCGCGGCCGTCCCGGACCGGCGGGAACACCGGGCCCGGTGGCGGGCCGAGGCGGCCCGGCTGGCCGAGGTGGCGGCGCTGACCGGGCTGGTGGTCACCCAGCCGCTGCTCGACGTCCTCGGCCGCAGCCCCGACTTCTTCCTGTTCCACCGCGCCTCCCGGGCCGACGTGCTGCTCCTGGTAGCCCTGATCACGCTCGCGCCGACAGTGCTGTTCGCGCTGCTGGGCGCGCTCGCGCTGCCCGCCGGACGCCACACCCGGGCCGCCGTGCACACCGCGCTCGTGGGCCTGCTGCTCGCCGCGCTGGCGGTCCAGGTCGGCCGGCACCTGACGCCGCTTCGGGGCGTACCCCTGCTGGTCGTCGCCGGTGCGGCCGCAGCCGCGGGGGCGGCCGCGCACCGGCGGTGGCGGGCGCCCCGGCGGGTGCTGCGGGTGGCCGCCGCCGGGCCGCTGGTCTTCGTCGGGTTGTTCCTGTTCGCCTCGCCCGCGTCGGCGGTGGTGCTGCCCCGCGGTGAGGGCGGTGCCGCCGGTGTGGCCGGCGCGGGCGCGCACCCGCCGGTGGTCATGATCGTGCTCGACGAGCTGCCGCTGGTCTCCCTGCTCGGCCCGGACGGCCGGATCGACGCCGCCCGCTACCCGAACTTCGCGGCGCTGGCCGGCGAGTCGACCTGGTACCGCAACGCCACCGGCGTCAGCGGCTGGACGCCCTACGCGCTGCCGGCGATGCTCACCGGGCGCTACCCGGAACGGGGGGCCGCGCCGCACTACTCGCAGTACCCGGACAACCTGTTCACCGCGCTCGGCGGCCTCTACCGGATCAAGGCCGAGGAGAGCATCACCCGGCTCTGCCCGCCGAGCCGCTGCGAACAGGCGACCACCCCCGAACAGGGGCTCGGTGTGCTGGTCCGGGAGAGCGGCCGGCTGCTCGGCCGGATCGCCGCGCCGGTGGACAGCCGGATCGACCCGGAGGACTCCTACCGCGAGCGGACCGCGGCCGAGGCCGGGCTCGACGCCGCCGAGCCGGTGCCGGACGACCCCAAGTTCCGCTGGGACACGCTCGACGACAACCAGCCGGCCCGGTTCACCTCGTTCCTCGCCGGTCTGCGTCCCGACGCCCGGCCCACGCTGCACTTCCTGCACCTGCTGATGCCGCACTCGCCGTGGGCGTACCTGCCGTCCGGGGCGCACTACGCGGCGCCGGACGACCTGCCCAACGACGGCCCCGGCTGGGTCGACCTGGCCCGCGCCCGGCACCTGGCCCAGCTCGGCTACACCGACCGGCTGATCGGCGAGACGCTGCGGACGCTGCGCGCCACCGGCCTCTACGACAAGGCGCTGGTGGTGGTCACCGCCGACCACGGCGTCAGCTTCCGCCGGGACTGGCAGGGCCGGGGGATGGACGCCATCAACCACGCCGCGAACGAGGTGGCCTGGGTGCCGACGTTCGTCAAGGAGCCCGGCCAGCGCGCCGGACGGGTGGACGACCGCAACTGGGAACACGTCGACCTGCTGCCCACGATCGCCGACGAGACGCACATGCGGGTGCCCTGGCGGATGGACGGCCGGTCGGCGAAGGCGGCGCCGCGCGAGCGGGCCGGCAAGCGCTTCTACGACCGCCCCGGCCAACCGGTCACGATCACCGGCGGGGTGCCCGCCGCGCTCCCGCCGGTTCCGGTCGACCCGCTCGTCGGCACCCGGGCCGGTGACGGACCCGCAGGCGGGTCCGCCACGGTGGCGAACCGGGACGCGTTCGACGCGGTCGACCCGGCCGGCGGCGGGCTGCCCGCGCTGGTCTGGGGCACCGTGCCCCACGACGTGCCCGACGGCACCCGGCTCGCCGTGGCGGTCAACGGGACGGTCGGCGCGGTGGTGCCCGTCGTGCCGCCGGACGCCGGTGGGCGGCGGTTCGCGGCGCTGCTCGCCGACGACCGTCTGTTCGCCGCCGGAGCCAACCGGCTCGACCTCTACCGGGTCGGTGACGACGGGACGCTGCGGCGGCTCACGCTGTCGTGACGACCTCCGGAACGTGTCCATGGTCGCGCTCCCATCCGGTTTCCGGACCGGCTGGCCGGGAACAGGTGACGCACACCTCACCCCGAAACCATGACGAGCGGTGTTCTCCGCGCCGTGATTACGGTAGAAGCGAAGGCAATTCAACGAAGATCTTGCCGGCGAAGCGAGGAACAGATGACGGAAGTCAAGCTCGACCACCCCGGTGGGCAGCTGTCGATGCCGGTGCAGTCCGCGGTTGAGGGCCCCGCCGGAATCGGGGTGAGCAAGCTGCTCAAGGAAACCGGGATGACCACGTACGACCCCGGTTTCGTGAACACCGCGTCCTGCTCGTCCGCCATCACCTACATCGACGGTGATGCCGGCATCCTGCGGTACCGGGGTTACCCGATCGACCAGTTGGCCGAGAAGTCCTCCTTCCTGGAGGTCTCCTACCTGCTGATCTACGGCGAGCTGCCGACCCAGGCACAGCTCACCGATTTCAGCGAGCGGATCCGGCGGCACTCGCTGCTGCACGAGGAGATGCGCCGCTTCTTCGACGGCTTCCCCCGCGAGGCGCACCCGATGGCCGTGCTCTCGTCGGCCGTCAGCGCCATCTCCACCTTCTACCAGGACAGCCTGGACCCGTTCGACTCCGAGCACGTGGAGATGTCCACGGTGCGCCTGATGGCGAAGGTCCCGACCATCGCCTCGTACGCGTACAAGAAGTCGATCGGGCAGCCGCTGCTGTACCCGGACAACTCGCTGGGCTACGTCGAGAACTTCCTGCGGATGACGTTCGGCGTGCCGGCCGAGCCGTACGAGGTCGACCCGGTGGTGGCCCGGGTGCTGGACATGCTGTTCATCCTGCACGCCGACCACGAGCAGAACTGCTCCACCTCGACCGTGCGGCTGGTCGGCTCCAGCAACGCCAACCTGTTCGCCTCGGTCTCGGCCGGCGTGAACGCGCTGTTCGGCCCGCTGCACGGCGGCGCCAACCAGGCCGTGCTGGAGATGCTCCAGAAGATCCAGGACGACGGCGGCGACGTCCGTACCTTCGTGCAGAAGGTCAAGGACAAGCAGGACGGCGTGAAGCTGATGGGCTTCGGCCACCGGGTCTACAAGAACTACGACCCGCGCGCCGCCATCGTGAAGAAGGCCGCCCAGGACGTGCTCGGCCGGATGGCCAAGCCGGACCCGCTGCTGGACCTCGCCATGCAGCTGGAGGAGATCGCCCTCGCCGACGACTTCTTCGTGTCCCGGCGGCTCTACCCGAACGTGGACTTCTACACCGGCCTGATCTATAAGGCCATGGGCTTCCCGACGAAGATGTTCACGGTGCTGTTCGCGCTCGGCCGGCTGCCCGGCTGGATCGCACAGTGGCGCGAGATGATCAACGACCCGGAGACCAAGATCGGCCGTCCGCGGCAGATCTACACCGGCGCCACCGAGCGGGCCTACGTCCCCGCCGACAAGCGCTGACGGTGTAAGGAAGGGCCCCCTGTTAACGCCTGGGGTAGAGGCGGGGCCCCTTCTTATTGACCCGTAACCCAAATATGCCGTTATCGTTGGTTATGTATGGGTGTGATGGTGCGTGATACGCGGTCGCTTTCCCCGGCGGCGCAGGAGGATCTGCGTCGCCGGGTGGTCGCGGCGGTGAAGGCGGGGATGAGTCAGGCCGCTGCGGCGAGGGCGTTTCAGGTGGCGCCCAAGACGGTGTGGCGGTGGGTGGATGCCTTCGACCGTAAGGGAAACCGGGCTTTGGATGCCCGTCGACGGGGACGCCGCGCGAACGAGCAGAAGGCGTTGAC
>NZ_KB895841.1:0-128363 GCF_000374985.1 Micromonospora sp. CNB394
GCTAGACGACTGGGTTGATAGGCCGGAAATGTAAGCCCGGTAACGGGTTCAGTTGACCGGTACTAATAGGCCGAGGACTTGACTACCAAGCTGCTACGCGTCCACTGTGCAACTCTGAACAAACTGCCGCCCATGTTGTTGGGTTGGTTGACATGTTCATAGAGTTACGGCGGTCATGGCGGAGGGGAAACGCCCGGTCACATTCCGAACCCGGAAGCTAAGCCCTCCAGCGCCGATGGTACTGCACTCGGGAGGGTGTGGGAGAGTAGGACACCGCCGGACAACCTTTTCATTCAGGGTCACCCCTTCCGGGGTGGCCCTGAATTGCGTTCACCCCCGGAAAACACCACCAGACCGGCCGCCGAGCTGGCCCCCGATGCGGGTAACCAACGGACCGCCCATCTCATTGCCGGCACCGATACCGGCCCGCCGAACCAGGCCGCCACTTCCCCGAAGTGCGGCCATCACCCCGAAACCGGGGCGTGGGAGGGGACAGGGGCCGCCGACACGGCGACGTGGCGGGGGCGGGGCAGGAGCGTGTGTGGGCACCTCGGCGTACTGCCCGATGAGTGGGCGCCGAGGTCGCGGCTCAGCGGCTCTGGACGGACTCGCGGATGTCGCGGAACAGCGCCGCCGCGTCGTCGACCCGGCGGCCCGGGAACATGCCCATGACGACGCTGCCGTGGTCGGCCCACCCGCAGACCGCGAAGTCGCCGCCGTCGCCGCTCGTCGTACCGCACTTCATCACGCCATCCAGGCGGCCCGCGTCCACCTCGCGCAGCCCCGCCACCCGGCCGGTCTCGTCGGCCATCAGGCCGAACAGGGTGTCCAGGTCGCGTTCGGGCTGCCAGAGCAGCGTGGTGCCACCGAACAGCAGCACCGAACGTTTGGCGTCCCCGGACTCGGAGTAGACGGCGCCGTAGCCGCGGTCCAGCTCGATGTCGGCGGCCAGCCCGTCGCGCAGGTAGTCGGCGGTGCTCCGGGCCCGCTCACTGTCGTCCCGCACCAGCCCCGCCACCTCGGCGGGCCGACCGAGAGTGGTGTCCTTCTGCTGGAGCACCCGCCAGCCGCCCAGTCCGAGCGCGCCGGCGCCGGCCAGACCGGCCGCGAGCAGAGCGGCCAGGACGATCTTCCGGCGGCGCGAGACGGGACGGCGTTCGGGCTCCTGCGCGGGATCGCGGCGGCTCAGCTCGATCGGCTCGTCGGTCAGCTCGACCGGATCGGAACCCCCGTCGACCGGGCGCTCGGTGAGATGCGCGTCGGACATGACCGCCACCGTACGCGAATCACAGGTGGTGCACGTCGGGTCCCCGAAAGCGCTCCGTAGACTTTCGCAGGTGACCGAGAGACTGGATGCCCGACGCCCCGACGCCCCGACCCTCGCCGGCCAGTACCAGCCCGGCGAGGTAGAGCAGCGACGGTACGAGCAGTGGGTAGCCGGCGGGCACTTCCGGGCGTCGGCGGACAGCGAGAAGCCGCCGTTCACCATCGTCATCCCGCCGCCGAACGTCACCGGCTCGCTGCACATGGGCCACGCGTTCGAGCACACGCTCATGGACGCGCTCACCCGGCGGAAGAAGATGCAGGGGTACGAGGCGCTCTGGCTGCCGGGCATGGACCACGCCGGCATCGCCACCCAGAACCTGGTCGAGCGGCAGCTCGCCGGTGAGGGGCTGTCCCGGCACGACCTCGGGCGGGAGAAGTTCGTCGAGCGGGTCTGGCAGTGGAAGGCCGAGTCCGGCGGCGCGATCCTCGGCCAGATGCGCCGGCTGGGCGACGCGGTCGACTGGGACCGCGAGCGCTTCACCATGGACGAGGGCCTGTCCCGGGCCGTGCAGACCATGTTCAAGAAGCTCTTCGACGACGGGCTCATCTACCGGGCCAACCGGATCATCAACTGGTGCCCCCGCTGCCTCACCGCGCTGTCCGACATCGAGGTGGAGCACACCGACGACGAGGGTGAGCTGGTCTCGATCCGCTACGGCGACGAGGTCGTGGTGGCGACCACCCGGGCGGAGACCATGCTCGGCGACACCGCGGTGGCGGTGCACCCGGACGACGAGCGCTACCGGCACCTGATCGGCACCGAGGTGGAGCTGCCGCTCACCGACCGGCGGATCCCGATCGTCGCCGACGAGCACGTCGACCCGAGCTTCGGCACCGGCATGGTCAAGGTGACCCCGGCGCACGACCCGAACGACTTCGAGATCGGCCAGCGGCACGACCTGCCGTCGCTGACGATCATGGACGAGCGCGGTGTCATCACCGCGCCCGGCCCGTTCCAGGGCCTGGACCGGTACGAGGCCCGCCCGGCGATCGTCGCCGCGCTGCGCGAGCAGGGCCGGATCGTGGCCGAGAAGCGGCCGTACCTGCACGCGGTGGGGCACTGCTCGCGGTGCAAGACGACCGTCGAGCCGCGGCTGTCGTTGCAGTGGTTCGTCAACACCGCGCCGCTCGCGAAGGCCGCCGGCGACGCGGTGCGCGACGGCCGGGTGACGATCGAGCCCTCCGAGCTGGCCAAGCGCTACTTCGCCTGGGTCGACAACATGCACGACTGGTGTATCTCCCGCCAGCTCTGGTGGGGCCACCGCATCCCCGTCTGGTACGGCCCGGACGGCGAGATCGTCTGCGTCGGCCCGGACGAGGAGCCGCCGTCCGGCGCGGGCTGGCGGCAGGACGAGGACGTCCTGGACACCTGGTTCTCCAGCGGCCTGTGGCCCTTCTCCACGCTCGGCTGGCCGGAGCGCACCCCGGATCTGGCGAAGTTCTACCCGACCAGCGTGCTGGTCACCGGCTACGACATCCTGTTCTTCTGGGTCGCCCGGATGATGATGTTCGGCCTGTACGCGATGGACGGCGTGCAGCCGTTCGACGTGGTGGCGCTGCACGGCATGGTCCGCGACGAGCACGGCAAGAAGATGTCGAAGTCGTTCGGCAACGTGGTGGACCCGCTGGACTGGATCGACCGGTTCGGCGCCGACGCGACCCGGTTCACGCTGGCCCGGGGCGCCAACCCCGGCCAGGACGTGCCGGTCAGCGAGGAGTGGTGCCAGGGCTCCCGCAACTTCTGCAACAAGCTCTGGAACGCCACCCGGTTCGCGTTGCTCAACGGCGCGCACACCGACGGCCCGCTGCCGGACGCCGGTGCCCTCTCCACCGTCGACAGGTGGATCCTGTCCCGGCTGTCGCACGTCACCGCCGAGGTCGACGAGCAGTTCGAGGCGTACGAGTTCGCGAAGGTCTGCGATCTGCTCTACCACTTCGCGTGGGACGACGTCTGCGACTGGTACGTGGAGCTGAGCAAGCCGGTCCTGGCCGAGGGCGGCCCGGCCGCCGACGCCACCCGCCGGGTGCTCGGGCACGTGCTGGACCAGCTCCTGCGGCTGCTGCACCCGGTCATCCCGTTCGTCACCGACGAGCTGTGGGCCGCGCTCAGCGGCGGCGAGACCGTGCTGGCCGCGTCCTGGCCGGTCGCCGACCGTACCCTGATCGACGACGCCGCGGAGGGCGAGGTCGGCACCCTGCAGCGGGTGGTGACCGAGGTCCGCCGGTTCCGGTCGGACCAGGGGCTGCGGCCCACCCAGCGGGTCGCCGCGCGGCTCGACGGCCTGGCCGGCGCGGGCATCGCGGCGCATGAGCCGCTGGTCCGCTCGCTGGCCCGGCTGGACGTGCCGGGCGACGAGTTCCAGGCGAGCGCCACGCTGGCCATGCCCGGTGAGGTGAGCGTCGCGCTCGACACCCGCGGTTCGATCGACGTGGCCGCCGAGCGCGCCCGGCTCACCAAGGACCGGGCGGCCGCCGAGAAGGAAGCCACCCAGGCGCGGGCGAAGCTGGACAATCCGGCGTTCGTCGGCAAGGCGCCCGAGCCGGTGGTGGCGAAGATCCGCGAACGGCTGGCGGTGGCCGAGGCGGATCTGGTCCGGATCGACGCCGCCCTGGAGGCGCTTCCCTCATGAGCGAACGCACCGACCGCACGGCGTTCGCCGAGGTGGAGGCCGCGCTCAACGCGCGCGGCTTCACCCGGATGCACTTCGAGCTGGAGAAGATCGAGACCCTGCTCGACCTGCTGGGCAGCCCGCAGCGGGCGTACCCGTCGATCCACCTGACCGGCACCAACGGCAAGACCTCGACGGCCCGGATGATCGACTCGCTGCTGCGGGCGTTCGGGCTGCACACCGGCCGCTACACCAGCCCGCACCTGGAGACCGTCCGGGAGCGGATCAGCCTGGACGGCGAGCCGGTGAGCGAGGAGCGGTTCGTGTCCACGTACCGCGAGATCGCGCCGCTGGCCGAGCTGGTCGACCAGCGGTTCGCCGAGCCGCTGACGTACTTCGACATGACCACGGCGCTGGCGTTCGCCACGTTCGCCGACGCCCCGGTCGACGTGGCGGTGGTGGAGGTCGGGCTCGGCGGCGCGGAGGACGCGACGAACGTCCTCCAGGCCGGCGTCGCCGTGATCACCCCGATCGGGCTGGACCACACCGAGTGGCTCGGCGACACGATCGAGGACATCGCCCTGCACAAGGCGGGCATCATCCACGCCGGCGCCACGGTGATCGCAGCGGCGCAGGAGGAGGAGGCAGCCCGCCCGATCCTGGAACGATGCGCCGAGGTCAACGCCACCGTCGCGCGCGAGGGCGCCGAGTTCGGCGTGCTGCGCCGCGCGGTCGCGGTCGGCGGCCAGGTGCTGACCATCCAGGGCCTGGGCGGGGTGTACGAGGAGATCTTCATCCCGCTGCACGGGGCGCACCAGGCGCAGAACGCGGCGGTGGCGCTGGCCGCCGTGGAGGCGTTCCTCGGCGCCGGGGCCCGGCGGCAGCTCGACATCGAGGCGGTCCGTGAGGGCTTCGCCGCGACCAGTTCGCCGGGCCGGCTGGAGCGGGTGCGTACCGCACCGACGGTGCTGCTCGACGGCGCGCACAACCCGCACGGGATGGCCGCGACGGTCGCCGCCGTGCAGGAGGAGTTCGCGTTCAGCAAGCTCGTCGGCGTGCTGGCGGTACTCGGCGACAAGGACGCGGCGAGCCTGCTCGAACTGCTCGAACCGGTGCTCGACTCGATCGTGGTGGCGGAGAACAGCTCGGCTCGGGCGATGCCGGTGGACGAACTGGCCGCGCTGGCGCGGGAGATCTTCGGGCCGGAGCGGGTGCAGGTGACCCGGAAGATGCCCGACGCCATCGAGGCGGCGGTGGCGGAGGCCGAGTCGGACGTGCCGGGCGAGCTGGCCGGGGTGGGCGTGCTGATCACGGGATCGGTGGTGACAGTGGCCGACGCCCGCCGGCTGCTCAAGCGATGACCGGCCCGCAGCAGCGCCCGGCCGGCCCGTACGAGCCAGCGGGTCCGGAGCGGCCGGGCGGCGCCGAGCGGCCGGGCGGCGCCGCGTCGGAGGGCCACACGCCGGCCGGTGTGCGGCGGTCCGGGCTGCGGAACCCGGACAAGGCAGTACGCGGCCTCGGCGCCGGCACGATGGCGCTGGAGGCGCTGGTGCTGCTGCTGGCCATCCAGCCGATCCGGGTGGTCGGCGGTGACCTGAGCGGCGCGGCGATCGGCGCGATCGTCGCGCTGGCGGTCGCCTGCGTGGTGCTCGCCGGCATGATGGGCCGCCCGTGGGCGTGGCACGCCGGCACCGTCCTCCAGGGCCTGCTGCTGCTCTCCGGGTTGCTGCACTGGTCGCTGTTCGCGCTCGGTGTGATGTTCGCGCTGGTGTGGGCGTACGCGCTGCACGTGCGGCGGGTCATCCTCGGCTGAGCGCCGTCGCGCGGCTGCGCGTGTTAAGAAGGGCCCCTTCCTCTACCTGAGGCGTTAAGAGGGGGCCCTTCCTTACACCTCGGCGAGGGTGCGCCACTGGGTGAGCGCGACGCCGTGGCCGTCGGGGTCGCGGAAGGCTGCCGCCCACACCTCCAGCTTGGTGCCCCGGTTGACCACACGCGGCGCGTACGTGAACCGGACGCCGGAGTCGCGCAGCCGCTCGTACGCCCCCTGGATGTCGTCCACCTCCAGATTGACGTGCACCAGGCGGCGGCTGATCGGGGCGGCGCCGGTCACCCGGCGCAGCACCAGCCGGGTCGGCCCGGAGGAGAGCACGGCGTTGCCCTCGCCCCGGTCCAGCTCGTCGAAGCCGAGTTCCCGGTAGAAGTCGAGGGACCGGTCCAGGTCGGTGACGAGCAGCGTGATGCCGACGCCGCTGATCGGGCTGGCCGGCTCGTCCGGCTCGACCGCGTCGGACGGCCCGAAGATCGCCTCGTCCAGCTCCTCGGCGGTCGGCGCGTCGGAGCGCCGCGGAGCGTCCGGCGGGTCGTCCAGCGGCACGTCGATCGGGTCGGGCACGGTGTCGGCCGGCCCGGCGTTCGTCGGGATCGTGTCGGCCGGCCCGGGGTCGGTGAGCACCGTCTCGACCGGCACCGTGTCGGCCGGCTCCTCGACCGGCGAGCGGGGGGCCGGGGCGCGGCGGGGGAGCGCGCCGGGGCCGGCCGTGCGTTCGGCCCGTTCGACGAGTTGCCCCTCCAGCACCACCGGGCCGCCGGGGCTCCGGTGCAGCACCACCGGCTCGCGGTCCTCGGCCCGGGCCGGGACGTCGTCCAGGTACGGGTCCGGCGCGGGCGGGTAGTCGTCGCGGAAGTCGTCCTCCGGCGCGCGCCCGGCCCACGGCGGCGCCTCCTGCGCGATCAGTGGTTCGTCCAGCGGGTCCGGCTCGGCGGCGTACTCGGGCGGCAGGTCGGCGACCGCGGCGGTGCTCTCCGCGTGCGTGGGCACCTCGTCCCAGAGCACCCGGACGTGTCGCTGGTCGTCCAGCGCCACCCGGACCGGCAGCGCCTGGCCCAGCGAGGGCCACTTGGCGACCGGCACCCGCGGCTCGATGATCTTCTTGGAGCGGGGTGGCAGCCCCGGCGCGTCGATGACCAGTTGCAGCTCGCAGCGGCCGAACGCGTACTGGGTGGGCGGTTCGGACGCGCTGTGCACGTGCCCCAGGCCGATCACCCAGGCGCGGCCGCCGCCGCGTACCGTGGCCAGGGCGATCGCCAGCACCAGTAGCGCGACGCCGAGCGCCACGATGGCCCAGCTGGTCATGCCGAGCCCGAACACGGTCACGAAGGTGGCGACGGTGCCCAGCACCGCCCCGATCAGTTTGCGTACCGGCGCGATCGTGTGGTTCCCGCCATTCGCCACAGTGGACCTCCCAGGGGTTCCAGGGCCAGGCTAGGCCGCCGCGGCGGGCCAGGGAAGACGCAGCCGCCGCGCCGGCGCCGGGACCGGGTCGCTACGCTGACCGTACCCAGCCGAACCCCGTTTGAGTGCGCAGGAGGAACCCAGCGTGTCCAGCAGCAGCCCGGACGAGCGGTCGCTCGTACTGATCAAGCCCGACGCGGTGCGCCGCGGTCTGGTGGGCGAGATCCTGTCCCGTTTCGAGCGCAAGGGCCTGCGGATCGACGCGATGGTGAGCCGGACCATGGACGGCGGCTTCGCCGACCAGCACTACGCCGAGCACGTCGACAAGCCGTTCTACCCGCCGCTGAAGACGTTCATGACCAGCGGCCCGCTGGTGGCGCTGGTGCTCTCCGGCGACCAGGTGATCGAGGTGGTGCGCGCGATGATCGGCAGCACCGACGGCCGCAAGGCCGCCGCCGGCACCATCCGCGGTGACCTGTCGCTGTCGAACCGGGAGAACCTGGTGCACGCCTCCGATTCGGCGGACAGTGCCAAGCGCGAGATCGCGCTCTGGTTCCCCGAGCTGGCCTGAGCGGTTTCCGGCGGCGGCCCCGGGCCGCCGCCGGCCCGTCAGGTCAGGGCGTCGGCGCGGGTGGCAGCGCGCCGAGCTCGCGCACGATCCGCTCCGCCAGGGCCGCCGCCCGGGTACGCGCCTGCCCGGTGACCGCCTTCCGGTCACCGGGACGGGCCGGGCGGGCAGCGCGTCACCGGCGACTGTAGAGGAACCGGGCGACGCCCGGGGTGCACTACCCGGTGGGCGGCTGCGTCTGGCAGGTCACCGCGATCCGGTTCCACACGTTGATGGTGGCGATCGCCGTCACCAGGTCCGCCAGTTCCCTCTCCGACCACACCTTCACCGCGGCGTCCCAGACGTCGTCCGGCACGCCGTGCTCGCCGAGCCGGGTCACCGCGTCGGTGAGGGCCAGCGCGGCCCGCTCCCGCTCGTCGAAGAACGGTGCCTCGCGCCACGCCGCGACCGCGAACAGTCGGCGGCTGTCCTCGCCGGCCGCCAGCGCCTCGCGGCTGTGCATGTCCACGCAGAACGCGCAGCCGTTGCGCATCGACGCCCGGAGCTTCACCAGCTCCAGCACGGTGTGGTCCACGTTCGCCCGGACGTACTTCTCCAGGCCCAGCACGGCCTGGAACGCCTCGGGCGCCACCGCCGCCATGTCCATCCGGCTCATCGCCGCCTCCTTGAGGTTCGGGTACGCGGACAGGACGGGACACGGCGGGCGCGGTGTGACGGCGCGGCGGTGTGACGGTGGTCATGACCGGGGTCGACAGCAGTCGTTGGGGTGCCGGTCACCTCTGTCGGAGTCGCCGGTCACCTGGGGCCGGTAGACCGGGGCCGGTGACACTGCCGACACCGGGAGGACCCATGACGCACATCGATCGACGTACCCTGCTCCGTGCCGGCCTGGTCGCCGGTGGAGTCGCCGGCGGCGCGCTGCTCGGTGCGCCCGGCGCGCCCGCCGCGCCCGGCCTGCGGGCCGGGGGCCGGCCGCTGCTCACCCACGGCGTGCAGAGCGGCGACGTGACCGCCGACTCGGCGCTGGTCTGGACCCGCGCGGACCGGCCCGGCCGGATGCTGGTCGAGGTGAGCCGCCGGCCGGACCTGCGCGGCGCGCGGCTGGTGCGCGGCCCGGTGGTCGACCCCACCGGCGACTTCACCGGCAAGGTCCGGCTGCGCGGCCTGCCCGCGGGGGAGCGGCTGCACTACCGGGTACGGGTGGAGAGCCTGGACCGGCACGGCCTGTGCAGCGAGCCGCTGACCGGCTCGTTCGCCACCGCCCCCGGCCGGCACCAGCGGCGTGACGTGCGGTTCGTGTGGACCGGCGACATCGTCGGGCAGGGCTGGGGGATCAGCCCCGACTTCGACGGCCTGGCGATCTTCCGGGCCATGCGGGAGCGCCGGCCGGACTTCTTCCTGTGCAGCGGCGACACCGTGTACGCCGACGGACCGCTGGCCGAGAGCGTGGTCCTGCCCGACGGCCGCACCTGGCGCAACCTGGTGACGCCGGAGAAGAGCAAGGTGGCCGAGACGCTCGCCGAGTACCGGGGGCAGTTCGCGTACAACCTGCTCGACACCCACCTGCGGGCGTTCGCCGCCCAGGTGCCGCAGATCAACCAGTGGGACGACCACGAGGTGGTGAACAACTGGTACCCGGGGGAGATCCTGACCGACGACAGGTACGGCGAGAAGCGCGTGGACGTGCTCGCCGCCCGGGCCCGGCAGGCGTTCCACGAGTGGCTGCCGGTGTCGACGGGCGGGCCGATGTACCGCAGGCTGTCGTACGGGCCGCTGCTGGACGTGTTCGTGCTGGACATGCGCACCTACAAGGACCCGAACGACGGCAACACGTACGCCGACCGTGACCGCGGCCTGCTCGGCCGGGCGCAGCGGGAGTGGCTGATCCGGGAACTGCGCGCGTCCCGCGCCACCTGGAAGGTGATCGCCAACGACCTGCCGATCGGGGTGGTGGTGCCCGACGCTGCGGGCGCGCAGGAGGGCGTCGCGCAGGGCGACGACGGCGCGCCGGCCGGCCGGGAGCTGGAGTTCGCCGAGGTGCTGCGCGCGTCGCACCGGGCCGGGGTGACCGGGCTGGTGTTCCTCACCGCCGATGTGCACTACACCGCCGCCCACCACTACGACCCGGCGCGTGCGGCGGTGCGGGACTTCAGCCCGTTCTGGGAGTTCGTCTCCGGCCCGGCGCACGCGGGGGCGTTCGGCCCGAACGCGCTCGACGGCACGTTCGGCCCGAAGGCGGTCTTCGTGCACGCCCCGCCGCGGGCCAACACCTCCCCGGCCGAGGGCTTCCAGCACTTCGGCGAGGTGACCATCGACGGCGCGTCGCGGGCGCTCACGGTCCACCTGCGCGACCGCACCGGCGTCTCCCTCTGGACCACCACCCTCCCGGCCCCCACCTCCCGCCGTTGACCCGCCCGGGGTCGATGGGAGAGGAGATAGTCGGAGGCGCGGCGGGTGGGAGGTCGAGTACGCTTGCGGGGCACAGGCGACGACCCGGCCATCACCGGCGAGCCTCCGGAAGAACAGCCGGGTCACCGGCCCAGTAGAACCGGACGGGACGGCCCGTCACAGCCGGCCAACGAGCGGGCGGTCGCACCTCGGCCGCCAAGCGGGGTGGTACCGCGGGCCACGCCCGGGGCGCCGGTCACGGCGCACCGGAGTCGGCTCGTCCTCGCAGACCACAGACGAGTGAGCTGCTGAGGGAGAGCGACAGGCGATGGCCTATCCGTTGCACGACCCGACCGGCGCCGGCGTCCCGGCGAGCCCGGACCTGCCCGCGGTCGAGCGCCGGGTGCTGGAGCACTGGACGGCCGACAAGACCTTCGAGGCGTCGGTGGAGGCCCGCGACGCCGGCCGGAACGGCGAGAACGAGTACGTCTTCTACGACGGCCCGCCGTTCGCCAACGGCCTGCCGCACTACGGCCACCTGTTCACCGGCTACGTCAAGGACGTGGTGCCGCGCTACCAGACCATGCGCGGGCGGCACGTCGAGCGCCGGTTCGGCTGGGACTGCCACGGCCTGCCCGCCGAGGTGGTCGCCGAGAAGCAGCTCGGCATCACCACCAAGGCGGAGATCCTCGACCTCGGCGTGGCCCGGTTCAACGACGCCTGCCGCACGTCGGTGCTGGAGTTCACCCACGACTGGGAGCGGTACGTCACCCGGCAGGCGCGCTGGGTCGACTTCGCCAACGACTACAAGACGCTCGACCTGGACTACATGGAAAGCGTCATGTGGGCCTTCAAGACCCTGCACGACAAGGGTCTGGTCTACGAGGGCTTCCGGGTGCTCGCGTACTGCTGGCGGTGCGAGACGCCGCTGTCGAACACCGAGACCCGGATGGACGACGTCTACCGGGACCGGCACGACCCGACGCTCACCGTCTGGTTCGAGCTGACCGCCGACGAGAACGCGCCGGAGCCGCTGCGCGGGCCGGTCAAGCTCGGCGTCTGGACGACCACGCCGTGGACGCTGCCGTCGAACCTGGCGCTCGCCGTCGGCCCCGACATCGAGTACGCGCTGCTCGAGCGTGACGGCGAGCGCTACGTGGTCGGCGCCGCGCGCCTCGGCGCGTACGCCAAGGAGCTGGAGGGGTACGAGCAGGTCGGCACCGTGTACGGCCGCGACCTGGCCGGACGCCGCTACACGCCGCTCTACGACTTCCTGGTCGAGCCGGCCGGTCCGAACGCCTACCAGGTGCTCGGCGCGGACTTCGTCACCACGGAGGACGGCACCGGGATCGTCCATCTGGCGCCCGCCTTCGGTGAGGACGACCAGAACACCTGCAACGCCGCCGGCATCCCCACCGTCGTGACGGTGGACGACCACACCCGGTTCACCGCGCTGGTCCCGCCGTACCAGGGCGAGCAGGTCTTCGACGTGAACAAGCCGGTGATCCGGGAACTGAAGGAGCGGGGTGTGGTGCTGCGGCAGGACACCTACACCCACTCGTACCCGCACTGCTGGCGCTGCGACACCCCGCTGGTCTACAAGGCGGTGTCGTCGTGGTTCGTCGCGGTGAGCAGGTTCAAGGACCGGATGGTCGAGCTGAACCAGCAGATCAACTGGACGCCCGGCCACATCAAGGACGGCTCGTTCGGCAAGTGGCTGGCGAACGCCCGGGACTGGTCGATCAGCCGGAACCGGTTCTGGGGCTCGCCGATCCCGGTCTGGCGCTCCGACGACCCGAACCACCCGCGGGTGGACGTGTACGGCTCGCTGGCCGACATCGAGCGTGACTTCGGCGTACGCCTGACCGACCTGCACCGGCCGGCGGTGGACGACCTGGTCCGCCCCAACCCGGACGACCCGACGGGCAAGTCGATGATGCGCCGGGTGCCGGAGGTGCTGGACTGCTGGTTCGAGTCCGGCTCGATGCCGTTCGCCCAGGTGCACTACCCGTTCTCCAACCGCGAGTGGTTCGAGCACCACTACCCGGGTGACTTCATCGTCGAGTACATCGGGCAGACCCGCGGCTGGTTCTACACCATGCACGTGCTGGCCACCGCGCTGTTCGACCGGCCGGCGTTCCGCAACTGCCTGAGCCACGGAATCCTGCTCGGCTCGGACGGGCGCAAGATGTCCAAGAGCCTGCGCAACTACCCGGACGTCTACCACGTGTTCGACTCGTACGGGTCGGACGCGATGCGGTGGATGCTGATGTCGTCGCCGGTGCTGCGCGGCGGCGACATGGCGGTCACCGAGTCGGGCATCCGGGACGCGGTGCGCCAGGTGCTGCTGCCGCTGTGGAACGTCTGGTACTTCTTCTCGCTCTACGCCAACGCCGACGGCCACACCGCGCGTCGTCGTACCGACTCGGCGAACGTGCTCGACCGCTACGTGCTGGCGAAGACGAACGAGCTGGTCGCGACCGTCGGCGCGCAGATGGACGCGTACGACATCTCCGGCGCGTGCGCCACCGTGCGGTCCTACCTGGACGCGCTGACGAACTGGTACGTGCGCCGGTCCCGGGACCGGTTCTGGGCCGGCGACGCGGACGCGTTCGACACGTTGTGGACCGTGCTGGAGACGCTGTGCCGGGTGGTGGCGCCGCTGGCGCCGCTGACCGCCGAGGAGATCTGGCGCGGGTTGACCGGCGAGCGGTCGGTCCACCTGACCGACTGGCCGTCCGCGGAGGAGTTCCCGGCCGACCACGAGTTGGTCTCCGCGATGGACAACGTCCGGGCGGTCGCCTCGGCGGCCCTGTCGCTGCGCAAGGCCAAGGGCCTGCGGGTGCGGCTGCCGCTGGCGAAGCTCACCGTGGCGTCGCCCGTCGCCGCCCAGCTGCGGCCCTTCGCCGCCCTGGTCGCCGACGAGGTGAACGTGAAGGAGGTCGTGCTCACCGGCGAGGTGTCCGCGTACTGCCAGCAGGTGCTCACAGTGGTGCCGCGGGCGCTCGGCCCGCGCGTCGGCAAGGCCGTCCAGCAGGTGATCAAGGCGGTCAAGGCGGGGGAGTGGGAGCTGCGCGACGGCGCCCCGGTCGCCGCCGGGGTCACGCTCGCCGAGGGCGAGTACGAGCTGCGCCTGGTCGCCGCCGACGCCGAACACTCCGCGCCGCTTCCGGGCGGTGAGGGAGTGGTCGTGCTGGACACCGGGGTCACGCCGGAACTCGCGGCCGAAGGGCTGGCCCGGGACGTGGTCCGGGTCGTGCAGCAGGCCCGCCGTGAGGCCGGGCTGGACGTCTCCGACCGGATCACGGTGGCCGTCTCCGCGTCCGAGGAGGTGCGCGCGGCCGTCGCCGCGTACACCGAGTTCGTGGCGCGGGAGGTGCTCGCCGACAGCGTCGACTTCGCCGAGGGCCTCGACGGCTTCGACGGCGAGGCCGGCGAGGGCGAGCGCGTGACCGTGGCGGTCCGCAAGGTGTGATGTGAGGCGGGGGCCCTTCTCGACGCCTCAGGTAGAGGAAGGGCCCCCGCTCAACGCCCGCACCCAGCCAGTGGACTGCGGGCCACCCGCTCGGTGGCGGACGGCCGCGTCGGCTACCGTGACAGCGCCTGTTTCACGTACGACCGCCGGAGGACCCGTGCCCCTGCTCTACACCATCGGCAAGCTCACCGTGGCGCCCGCGCTCCGGTTGGCCTTCCGTCCGCACGTGGAGGGTTTGGAGCACATCCCGGCGGCCGGCGGCGCGATCTTCGCCAGCAACCATCTCTCGGTCGCCGACGAGCTGCTCCTCGGCACCGTGGTGCCCCGGCACCTGGCGTTCTGGGCCAAGTCGGAGTACTTCACGGGTGCCGGGCTCAAGGGCGGCTTCTCCAAGTTCGTCCTCACCGGCCTGGGCGCGATCCCGGTCGAGCGGGCCGGGGGCCGGGCCGCGCTCACCGCGTTCGACGCGGCGATCCCGGTGCTCAAGGCCGGTGACCTGGTCGCCGTCTACCCGGAGGGCACCCGCTCGCCGGACGGGCGGCTCTACCGTGGGCGTACCGGCACGGTCCGGCTGGCCATCGCCGCCGGTGTGCCGATCATCCCGGTCGGCGTGACCGGCACCGACAAGGCCCAGCCCATCGGTACGCGGATCCCGCGGCCGGGTCGCGCCAAGATCACTATGAAGTTCGGCAAGCCGCTGGACTTCACCGGCCGTCCCGACGACCGCACGTCGCTGCGGGCGATGACCGACGAGATGATGGCCGAGATCCAGAAGCTCAGCGGCCAGGAGTACGTCCCGCGCTACGCCCCGAAGCGCGCCGACCAGACCGGCGGCGACCAGGCCGCCTGAGCGGTCAGGACTTCGGCACCACCACGCGCTGGCGCAGGTCGTCGAGCAGCCGCCCGCTGTCGTCCACCGACAGCCGGGTGAACACGCCGGTGGTGAGGCTGCCGTGGTCGGCCGAGACGCAGACCACCACCGAGTCGCCGTCGGCCCGGCCGACGGCGCAGCGCTCGTAGCGTCCCCGTACGCCGGTGTCCACTGCCACCGACTCCTTCAGGGCGTAGTCCCCGGCGAGGCGGTCGATCTCCGACTTGGCGTCCGACTCCGGACTGAACCGCAGGCCGGTGCTGCCGAACAACGTCACCCGCTTGCCGTCGTTCGTGGTGTAGATGCCGGCGAACGTGTCCTCGGCGAGCAGGTTCGACTCGCGTACCTGGGATTTCAGCTCCTCGGCGGTGGCCCGGCTGCTCTCGTCCTGGCGCAGCCGCATCGAGTCGATCCGGTCCGGGAGGGTGGCGCTGGCCGGGTACTGGCTGGAGACCGGCTGGATCCACCAGAGCGGGACGCCGCAGCAGCAGGCCACGGAGAGCAGCAGCATCCAGGGCCAGCGGCGCCGGCGCCGGGTCCGCTTGGGCGGCTGCTGCCAGCCCGGTGGCGGCGCGGCAGGTGGCCCGGCCTTGCCCCGGCGCTGCTTCGGCGGCCGTCCGGGCTTCACCGGCGGCGCGACGGGCGGCGGCGCGACGGGCCGGGCGGCCGGCGCACCCGGGTGGTGCGGCGGCGACACCGGGCGGGCCGGTCCGGGGTAGGGCGGGTGGTGCGGCGGCGACACCGGCCGGGCCGGTCCGGCGTACGGCGCGTCGGGCGGCGACACCGGGCGGGCGGCGGGCGGCGCGGCATGGGCCGGTGGCGCCGGCTGCGGGGTGGGGTGTGCCGGTGGGTTCGGGTGAGCCGCCGGTGGCGCCGGGTGGGCCGGGTGAGGGTCGCCCGGCGTGGTCCAGGGCGCGGTGTAGGGCATCGTCGGCGTCAGCGGCGGCAGTTCGGGAGCGTGCAGCTCCCAGCCGGTGGTGTCCACCCCGGCCCACGGGTCGACCGGCGTGGCGTGTTCCGGCGACGCGAGCGGCGGCACGGGCGTGGGCTCGGCCGACTCGCCCCAGGCGGGCCGGCGTGCCGGCGGTGGCGGGACGGCGGCGGAACCGCTCCAGCGGGGCGTGGGCGCCTCGACCCGGGTCGGGTCGGGCGTGCTTTCCTCGCGGGTGCGATCCGGGGCGTCGTCGACCCGGGTGGGATCCGGGGTGGGCTGGGGCGACTGCGGCGCGAGGTCGATGCGCGTCGGATCCGGCCGGCGCCCCGTGCGCGGGGTCGGGACGGGTGTGGTGCGGCCGGGAACCGCTGCCGAACCCCGAGCCGGGGTGACCGGCCCGGCCGGCGTTGCGGCGTCGGCGGTCGGCGCCTCGGAATCGTCGCCGGGGACGTCGGCCGCGCCGGCCGGCGGGTGCGGGCTCGCGTCGCCGGGCGCGGCGGTGCCGGCCGGTTCCGCCGGAGTCCCCGGCCCGGCGGATTGCTCCCGCCGCGTCAGGTCAGCCTGCCCCGCCGCGTCGGCGGCCTGGTCCTGCCGCGTCGGGTCAGCCTGTTCCGCTGGCCGGGCGGCTTCGTCCTGTCGCGCCGGCTCGTCGGGCGGCGAGGCGTGCACCTGATCGTCGGACGGCCGGTCGCCGGGCTCGGTGTGGTGCGGCTGCTCGTCGGACACGACGGCCGCCGGCCGGCCGCGGGGCGTACCGTCGTGCGGTCCGCCGTCGGCGGCGTCGGACGGCTGGTCGGCCGCCGTTGCGCCGGGGGACCGGTCGTCGGCGGTCTCCGGAGTGTCGGACGGCGACGCCGGAGCCGAGGCGCCGGTGGCGTCCTCGGTGTCGACGGCGGTCGCCGGCTCGGTGACGGACGGCATCTCGGCCCCGTCGGCCGGCCGGTCCGCCCCCGGCTGCGGCTGCGGCATCGCGGCTATCTCCTCTCGCGCCCGTTGCGAGGTTAGTACCGTCCCGCCACCCGGGACGAATCCCGCCCCGGTGTCCGGCCCCACTCCGGTGATCAAGGAGTTCGGGTCCGGCGGGAGCGCCGGACGGCACACGAACTCCTTGATCAACGCGACGGACACGGGCGCGGGCGCGGGCGAAGGCGGGGGCACCGCGTACGCTTGGGCATCATGAGTGCCCCGTCCACGACCCCCCGTCCCGCCGCCGCCAACTCCGTCTGGCCCCGGCTGGAGCCGTTGCTGCCGCAGGTGACCAAGCCCATCCAGTACGTGGGTGGAGAGCTGGGAGCGGTGGTCAAGGACTGGGACGCCGCGACCGTCCGGTGGGCGCTGATGTATCCGGACGCGTACGAGGTGGGCCTGCCCAACCAGGGCGTGCAGATCCTGTACGAGGTGCTCAACGAGCTGCCCGACGTGCTCGCCGAGCGGACGTACGCGGTCTGGCCCGACCTGGAGAAGCTGATGCGCGCCCACAGCGTGCCGCAGTTCACCGTCGACGCCCACCGCCCGGTCCGCGACTTCGACGTGTTCGGCGTCTCGTTCTCCACCGAGCTGGGCTACACCAATCTGCTCACCGCGATCGACCTCGCCGGCATCCCGCTGCTCGCCGCCGACCGCACCGACGCCGACCCGGTGATCGTGGCCGGTGGGCACGCCGCGTTCAACCCGGAGCCGATCGCCGACTTCGTCGACGCCGCGGTGCTCGGCGACGGCGAGGAGGCGGTGCTGGAGATCACCGCCATCGTCCGCGAATGGAAGGCCGAGGGTTCCCCGGGCGGCCGGGACGAGCTGCTGCTGCGGCTGGCCCGCACCGAGAGCGTCTACGTGCCGCGCTTCTACGACGTCGACTACCTGCCGGACGGCCGGATCCAGCGGGTCGTGCCGAACCGCCCGGACGTGCCGTTCCGGGTGCACAAGCGCACGACGATGGACCTGGACGCCTGGCCGTACCCGAAGAAGCCCCTGGTCCCGCTCGCCGAGACGGTCCACGAGCGGTACGCGGTGGAGATCTTCCGGGGCTGCACCCGTGGCTGCCGCTTCTGCCAGGCCGGCATGATCACCCGCCCGGTGCGGGAGCGTTCCATCACCACTGTCGGCCAGATGGTGCAGCAGGGGCTGGAGTTCTCCGGCTTCCACGAGGTCGGCCTGCTGTCGCTGTCGTCGGCCGACCACTCGGAGATCGGCGACATGTGTTCCGGCCTGGCCGAGCAGTACGCGGGCACTAACGTCTCGCTGTCGCTGCCGTCGACCCGGGTGGACGCGTTCAACATCGACCTGGCCCAGGAGCTGTCCCGCAACGGACGCCGGACCGGTCTGACCTTCGCCCCGGAGGGCGGGTCGGAGCGGATCCGCAAGGTGATCAACAAGATGGTGTCGAAGGAAGACCTCATCCGCACCGTGGTCACCGCGTACTCAAACGGCTGGCGGCAGGTGAAGCTCTACTTCATGTGCGGCCTGCCCACCGAGACCGACTCCGACGTCCTGGAGATCGCCGACATGGCGCACGAGGTGATCCGGGCCGGCCGCGCCGCGACCGGGTCCAAAGATATCCGCTGCACGGTCTCCATCGGCGGGTTCGTGCCGAAGCCGCACACCCCGTTCCAGTGGGCCTCGATGGAGCGGCCGGAGGTCATCGACGCCCGGCTCAAGCTGCTCAAGCAGGCGATCAACAGCGACCGGTCGCTGGGCCGGGCGATCGGCTTCCGCTACCACGACGGCGAGCCGTCGCTGATCGAGGGCCTGCTGTCCCGGGGGGACCGCCGGGTCGGCGCGGTGATCCGCAAGGTCTGGGAGAGCGGCGGCCGGTTCGACGGCTGGAGCGAGCACTTCTCGTACCAGCGGTGGGTGGACGCCGCCGCCGAGGTGCTGCCGGCGTACGGCGTGGACCTCGACTGGTACACCACCCGGCAGCGCGAGGAGCTGGAGGTCCTGCCCTGGGACCACCTCGACTCCGGCCTGGACAAGGACTGGCTCTGGCAGGACTGGCAGGACTCGCTGTCGGAGTACGAGCAGGACGACTGCCGCTGGACCCCCTGCTTCGACTGCGGTGTCTGCCCGGCCATGGACACCGAGATCCAGATCGGCCCGACCGGCCGCAAGCTGCTGCCGCTGACCCCGGTCAACGGACTGAAGCTGCCCGCCGCCGCTCAGGGCTGAGGCCGCCCGCACCCACCGGAGCGCGGGAACCCGATCGGGTTCCCGCGCTCCGTCGTCTTCCCCCGGTGACCGCCGCGGTACGCGGGGTGGGGTGCCCCGACTGGTTCTTCCTCGATACGCTGCGTCCGTAGTGGACCGGCCGGGGCCGGCAGCGGGGAGGACAGTCAGGATGGGCATCAATCCGCCGGACACCGGCGATCTGCACGTCAGCGTCGAGGACCTGGATGCGGCGGCCGAATACATCGAGCGCCTCAAGCAGTACGTCGAGGACACCATCTCATGGGAGATGGAGCGCATCAAGGAGCGGATGAAGGGCGACAGCGGCAACGCGCAGACGGTGCCCAACGGCACGCCGTTCGGCGCGTACGAGGACGCCCGGATGCAGTGGCAGGCGCTGACCACGTCGACGGCCAGCATGGAGGCTCACCTGAAGGCCATCTCCCTGAAGCTGGCCGGCCTGAAGCAGGGCACACAGGACATCGCCAAGGCGTTCCGCGACGCCGAGGCCCGCAACGCGGCCAACGGTAGGGACATCGAGCGGCTGCTGGAGTCCGCGGCCCCGCCGCCGGACGCCGGGCAGCAGCCCACCTACCCGTACACGGCCTGAGGGGGAGACGGTCATGGCAGCAGGCACCTGGGAGCGCTGCGTCCGTGAGGTGACGCTCTCGGCGGACCCGGAAACCGTCGGATCGGTCGGCGCGGGCTGGGAGAACCTCGCCACCGCGCTCGGCCACCTGCGCGACTCGCTCGTCGGTCGCTCGTTCGTCGGCCCGGTCGCGGCCGGGCAGGAGCGCCCGCACACCGGCGGCCTCCCCGGGATGCTTGCCGGCTGGACGGGCAGCGGCGGCGACGCGTACCGCGAGCACCTCGGCGACATCGGCAAGCAGATCGAGGAACTCGGCACGTACGCCAGCAACGTCAGTGGCGCGCTGACGCGGATCGAGGGTGACATCCGCAAGACGGTGGCGAGCATTCCGATCCCGCTGATGGACAACTTCGGCTGGAACGAGTGGAGCCTGCCCGGCGGCACCGAGCTGGACGACGCGCGCGACGGTGAGAGCCAGTCCGGCTTCCTCGCCGCCCTGCGCAGCGACTACCAGAGCAACCAGGCGCTGTACGCCGACGGCGCGTTCCGCGACAAGGCCGACGACCTCGAAGCCACCATGAAGATCGACGGCAACGCCAGCGACCAGAAGCGCGGCGGCTGGTGGGACACCAAGTCGCACCTCGACAACTGGTACAACGACAACCAGAAGGCGGCCAACGCGGCGATGTCGCCGTTGCCGGCCGCGGTCGAGGCCGAACGCCCCAAGCTGGCCGTACCGATGCCTGAGGGGGGTCTGGACGACGGCTACCGCCCGGACACCCGCGTACCCCCGTCCGGAGTGCCCGGCGGCGGGCTGCCGGGCGGCGGTGGCGGCGGCATCGGCGGTGGCGGTGGCGGTGGCGGGATGCCCTCGCTGGGCAGCACCGGTATCGGCGGCGGTGGTGCCGGCGTGACCGGCGGCGGCTCGTTCACGCCCCCGCCGACCACGGGCGTGCCCGAGCTGGGTGGCGGCGGTCCCGGCGGCGGCTCGTACACCCCGCCGGGCACCGGCGTGCCCGGCGCCGGCGCCCCGGGTTCCGTCAGCCCCGAGTACGGCAGCGGCCTGGCCGGCGCGGGCGGTCCGGGCACGATCACCCCGGGCGGCCCGGGCAGCACCCTCGGCGGTGGTGCCGGACTGAGCACCGGCGGCGCCGGCTTCGGCGGCGGTGGCGGTGGCGCCGGACTGGGTTCCGCGGGCGGCATCGGTGGCGGTGGCCTCGGCGCCGCGGGTGGCATGGGCGTGGGCGCGCTGCCCGGCATGGTCGGCGGCGGCAACGGCAAGGTGCCCCCGCTGACCAGCGCGGCAGGTGCGCTGCGCGCGGCGGCGGGCGCGGGGCCGGGCGGCACGGGCGGCGCGGGCGGTGCGCGTGGCGGCCTGGCCGGCGCGGGCATGATGGGCGGCGGGATGATGGGTGGCCACGGCGGCGCCGGGCATGGCGGCGGTGGTGGCGACCACTCGTCGTGGTTGACTGAGGACGACGATCCGTGGGGCGCCGGTGACGGTGCGTCCCCGGGCATCCTGCGATGAGGACGGACGGATGAGGGTGCACGTCGGCGCGCTCCGGCCGGTGGTGGCCGCGCTGGCGGCCGGGCTGATGGTGCTGGGGGCCGCGCAGCCCGCGGTCGGCGCGCCGCGCCGGTCCGAGCAGTGGTATCTCGACGAGCTGCGGATCGACCGGGCGCATCAGATCTCCACGGGGCGCGGTGTCGTGGTCGGAGTCGTCGACACCGGCGCCGACGCCGACCACCCGGACCTGCGCGGTCAGCTCCTGGCCGGCCGGAGCACCTCCGGCTCCGGCGACGGCCGGCGCGACCCGGACGGTCACGGCACCCACATGGCCGGGATCATCGCTGCGAACGGAGCCGGTGTGACAGGCGTCGCGCCGGACGCCCGGATCCTGCCGATCCGCAAGCCGGCGGCCGAGATCGGCGATCCGGGCCACTCCGCGACCGGAATCCGGATGGCTGTCGACGGCGGCGCGAAGGTGCTCAACCTGTCCTACGGGCACGCCGGAGCCATCGACGAGGGCGAGGAGGCCGCGATCCGGTACGCGCTGGAGCGCGACGTGGTCGTGGTGGCCGCCGCCGGCAACGTCCGCAAACTCGGCCCCGACATCGCCGCGCCCGCCAAGATCCCCGGCGTGATCGCGGTGACCGGCACGACGCGGGGCGGCGGCTTCTGGTCCGGGTCGGCCCAGGGCCCGGAAGCGGTGATCGCCGCGCCCGGGGACGAGGTCTACAACATCGGCCCCGACCGGGGGTACGGCTGGGGCGACGGCACCTCCGACTCCAGCGCCATCGTCGCCGGTGTGGCGGCGCTGATCCGGTCGAAGTTTTCGCGGCTCTCCGCGCCCGACGTGATCAACCGGATCATCCGTACCGCCCGGGACTCCGGCCCGCCCGGCCGCGACCCGCGGTTCGGCTTCGGCCGGATCGACCCGGTGGCGGCGCTCACCGCCGATGTGCCGTCGGTGTCGGCGAACCCGCTGCTCGGAGCCGCGGCGCCGAGCGCGTCCGTGCCGCCGGCTGCCGCCGAGGACGACAACTTCGACGTGACGAAGCACGGCGACCGGGGTGGCCCCACCGACCAGCAGGTCATGGTGATCGGCATCGGCATCGCCGTGGCACTCGTGGTGCTGCTGGCGCTCGTGGTGTTCCTGATCTGGAACCGTCGCCGTCACCGGCGCGAGCTGGCCGAGGCCGGCTCGATCCCGGACGAGGCGCTGGACCGGATGGACGGCGGTGGGCAGGGCCCGCTGGTCCCGGCCGGCTATCCCGCCGCCCCGCCTTCAGGGTACGGCCCGCCCGGCAGCCACCCGTCACCCGGCGTCCACGCCCACCCGGTCACCCCGCCCCACCCGGGCGCCTACCCACCCCCACCCCAGCGGCCCACCCCACCCCACGACACCCGCACCTGACCCACCCGTCGACTCCCGCAGACCCACCCACCACCCGGTCGATCATGAAATTGACGGCGATGTCGATCTCCAATCGCACCGTCAACCTCATGATCGTCCGGCTGCCTGACCCCGCCTCGCCGTGCCCGGTGATCAAGGGGTTTGTGGATCGGGGTGAGGCGGATCCGGACGTCAAGCCCTTGATCATCACGTGAGGGCCCCACCTGAGTGCCTGGAAGGGCTGGGGTTTGGGTGGTTTTGGGGTGGGGTGGGTGGCCCCGGGTGTGGGGCGCGGCGGGTGCTGCGTCAGGATGAGACAGATACGCAGGCACAGCCGAGGAGCTAACGATCGCCAGAAAGCCTCAACCCGAGGGCGGCCAGGCCCCCGTCGTCCAGCGGGTCCGTATCCGGTACGCCAAGCGTGGGCCGCTGCGCTTCACCTCGCACCGCGACTTCGCCCGGGCCTTCGAGCGTGCGCTGCGCCGGGCCGGCGTGCCGATCGCCTTCTCCCAGGGGTTCACCCCGCACCCGAAGATCTCGTACGCCTCGGCCGCCCCGACGGGAGTGGCGAGCGAGGCCGAGTATTTGGAGATCGGGCTCCGTGAGCCGGTCGATCCGGCGGGGCTGCGTGCGGCGCTCGACGCCGCGCTCTCGCCCGGACTCGACGTGCTCGACGCGGTGGAGGCCACCGGCGGCAGCCTGGCGGACCGGATCGAGGCGTCGTACTGGCGGATCGAGCTGCCCGAGGTCGATCCGAAGGTGCTCGCGGAGGCTGTGGCGGCCTTCACCGCCGCCGAGGAGATCCAGGTCGAGCGGATGACCAAGCAGGGGCGGCGTACGTTCGACGCCCGCGCGGCAGTGGTGACGATCGATGCCATGGCTCCGGCTGAGACGCCTTCCGGGGCGGCGGCCGTACCGTGTGCGATACTCGAACTGGTCGTGCGGCAGGTCACCCCGTCCGTTCGGCCCGATGACGTCCTGTCCGGCCTCCGCGCGGTGGCCGCCCTGGAGCCGCCGGTCACCCCGAAGGTGATCCGGCTGGCGCAGGGCACGCTGACCGCGCAGGGCGAGATCGTCGATCCGTTGGAAGCGGATCGCGACGGGGCAACCATCGGAGAGCGCTGACCGTCGGTCAACGCTCTGGCAGGCAGACTTCGGCGGTCGCGCGTTTGCGCGCCCGGCGGAAACACCTTTGCGGCAACCCTGCGTGGCAGCGCTCACCCGCGCCCGGGGCGGCCAGAACTGGAGAACGTCCATGCTCGAGAACGAGCCCGAGGGCGGCGAACGGACCGGCGCAGAGCCGGCCGGGACGACCGCCGACAGCGCGACCACCGCCTCCGGCAGCGCCGCGAGTGCGACCTCTGCCGGCACCGAGGGTGCCGCCTCCGGCACCACCGCGGAAGGCACCACCGCGGAAGGCGGCACCGTCGCGGAGGGTGTCGCCGAGACCAAGCCGCCGGCCCGTAAGCGGGCCAGCCGCCGCAGGGCCGCCCCGCTGAACCAGCCGGAGCAGACCGATGCGCCGGTCGAGGCGTCCACGACGGTCACCGGCAGCGGTGAGTCGCCGCAGGCCGAGGTGCTCGCGCCGGTGGCCGGCGAACTGGACACCGCGCCGAAGACCACCCGGCGGCGTCGCAAGGCGACCCCGGCGAAGGCGGTCGAGGAGCCGGTGGCCGCGGCCGGTGTGGAGGCCGCCTCGGAGGAGGTCGTGCCGCCGGTCAAGGTGACCCGGACCCGTCGTCGCAAGGCCACGCCGCCGGCTGCCGAGAACGTCGCGCCGGAGGAGACCGCCGCCGCGGGGCAGGCGTTCGCGGACGGCGTGATCGACGGACCGGTCTCCGCGCCCGGGGGCGACCTGATCGCCGAGGGACGCGCCGACATCGACGGCGGCGAGGCCGCCGCACCCGGCGAAGCCGCCGCCGCGGAGAGCGCAGGGATCGCGGAGACCGCGGGTGCCGCCGCCGGGACCGCCGCGCAGGCCCCCACCGGCCGGCGCAGGGCCACCACCCGCGGCAACAAGGCCGCCGGCACGGCGAGCACCGCCGGCCCGTCTGGCATCGTCGAGACCACCGGCGCGGACGTCGAGGACGAGGACGCCGAGGCGGTTGCGGACGCGAGCGCCGCGGCTGCGCGTACCGAAGAGGTCAACCTGGCCCGCGGCGGCCCGGCGGACGCGACGGGCGCCGCCGTGCCGCGCGCGGCCGAGGAGCCGGCCGAGACGCCGCCGGCCACGAGCCGCCGGCGTCGGGCCGCGCTCTCCGCGCCGACTGTCCTGTTCATGGCGCCGCAGCCCGACGAGGCGCCGGCCGTCCAGGTGACGTACCCGGCCGCCGAGGAGCCGATCGAGGAAACGGTCGAGACCGGCCGGCGTCGCCGTCGCGGCCGCCGTGAGGTCGAGCCGGTCGAGGTCGAGGCCGAGGCCGAGCCGGAGGCCGCCGAGGAGGAGCCCACCGCCGAGGCCGAGGAGCCTGCCGAGGGGGACGAGGACGACGAGACGGCCGCGGGCCGCCGTCGCCGTCGCCGGGGCCGCCGGGGCCGGGGCCGGGGCAAGGGCGGCGCGGACGAGGCCGACGACGAGGACGTCGAGGAGCCCGCCGCCGCGGCCGAGGCCGCCGAGGGCGAGGCCGAGGAGCCTGCGGAGGACGAGGAGGACGAGGGCGAGGGGATGACCCGCCGCCGTCGCCGTCGTCGCCGCCGGGGCGCCGGGGAGGCGGACACCGCCGCCGAGGACGGCGTGCCGACCGTCGTCAAGATCCGTGAGCCGCGCAAGCCGGTCGACGAGGTGCAGGGCGTCTCCGGCTCGACCCGGCTGGAGGCCAAGCGGCAGCGCCGCCGGGACGGCCGCGAGCAGCGGCGTACGCGGCCGCCGATCCTGAGCGAGTCGGAGTTCCTGGCCCGTCGCGAGGCGGTGGACCGGGTGATGGTGGTCCGCCAGCGCGGCGACCGCACCCAGATCGCCGTGCTCGAGGACGGCGTGCTCGTGGAGCACTACGTCACGCGGAACTCGTCCGGCACCATGGCCGGCAACGTCTACCTGGGCAAGGTCCAGAACGTCCTGCCGAGCATGGAGGCGGCCTTCGTCGACATCGGGCGCGGGCGCAACGCGGTCCTGTACGCCGGCGAGGTCAACTGGGACGCCACCGGCCTGGAGGGCCGGGCCCGCTCGATCGAGCAGGCGCTGCGCTCGGGCGACTCGGTGCTGGTGCAGGTGACCAAGGACCCGATCGGGCACAAGGGCGCGCGGCTGACCAGCCACATCGCGCTCTCCGGCCGGCACCTGGTCTACGTGCCCAACGGCAACGCCTCCGGGATCAGCCGCAAGCTGCCCGACACCGAGCGCAAGCGGCTGCGGGACGTGCTGAAGAAGCTGGTGCCGGACGGCGCCGGGGTGATCGTCCGGACCGCGGCCGAGGGCGCCAGCGAGGACGAGCTGGCGCGTGACGTCAAGCGGCTCCAGGCGCAGTGGGAGGACATCCAGGCCAAGGCGACCGAGGGTGGCGCGCCGGTGCTGCTCTACGAGGAGCCGGACCTGGTCATCCGGGTGGTCCGGGACCTCTTCAACGAGGACTTCCGCGAGCTGGTCATCGAGGGCGAGCCCGCGTACAACCTGGTCGAGTCGTACCTGTCGCACGTGTCGCCGGACCTGGTGGCGCGGCTGCGCCGGCACGCCGGGGTGGCGGACGTGTTCGCCGAGTACCGGATCGACGAGCAGATCCTCAAGGGGCTGGACCGGAAGGTCTTCCTCCCCTCGGGCGGCTCGCTGGTGATCGACCGCACCGAGGCGATGACTGTCGTCGACGTGAACACCGGCAAGTACACCGGCTCCGGGGGCAACCTGGAGGAGACCGTCACCCGCAACAACCTGGAGGCGGCCGAGGAGATCGTGCGCCAGCTCCGGCTGCGTGACCTCGGCGGCATCGTGGTGATCGACTTCATCGACATGGTGCTGGAGTCGAACCGGGAGCTGGTGCTGCGCCGGCTCACCGAGTGCCTCGGCCGGGACCGTACGAAGCACCAGGTCACCGAGATCACCTCACTCGGCCTGGTGCAGATGACCCGCAAGCGCATCGGCGCGGGCCTGCTGGAGGCGTTCAGCGAGACCTGCGAGTGCTGCAAGGGCCGGGGCGTGATCATCCACACCGAGCCGGTGCCGGAGAAGCCGCGCGCCGGGGCGGGGGAGAAGGTCAAGGCGGTCGCCTCGGCGGTCGCCGCGCCGGCCGAGGAGAAGACCGGCCGCCGCCGGGGCCGCAAGGCCGCCGCGGAGAAGCCCGCGGCCGAGGCCGCCGCGCCGGAGCAGCCGGCTGCGCAGGTCGAGCCGCCGGCCGCGCCGGTCATGCCGGAGCGGACCGTCGCCGAGGTGGTCGAGAACGACGACGACTACTACGACACCCAGGGCTACGACCTGTCCCGGTTCGAGACGGACACGCCCGCCGCCCCGGCGGTCGCGGACAGCCAGGAGGGCAAGTCGGCCCGGCTGGCCGCCGCCGACGACCCGGACGCGATCGGTGACGGGGACAACGACGACGACAGCGGCGCTCCGCGCCGGCGGGCACGCCGCGGCGGCGCCCGGCGGCGTACCCGGCCGTGAGGTCTTGACGCGCTGACCTGCGCGAACCGGGCCCTCGCCCCGCCTCTTCCCGGCGGAGCGGGGGCCCTGTCGTGCCCGCCGATCCGGGCGCAGAGGCACCGACCGGCAGCCCGGTTTGGGGGGCGGGGCGGGTATGGCGTACGCTTGCCTGCGGCGCACTTTTGGTGGGCCGAGTTCCCGCGTGCCCGCGCTGCCGGTGTCACGGCTCCCGGCGAGACGCCGTGGGAACGACCGCGAACGGTGTGACAGCCGACAGCGGTGGAATAGACGCCAGTAGCCTCAACGACAGGGAGTCCGCCTCCGATGTACGCGATCGTCAAGACCGGCGGCAAGCAGTACAAGGTCGCCGAGGGCGACGTGATCGAGGTCGAGAAGCTCGCCGGTGCCCCCGGCGACGCGGTGAAGCTCACCGCGGTGCTCCTCGTCGACGGTGACGACCTGGTGACCGACGCGGCGAAGCTCGCCAAGGTCGCGGTGTCCGGCGAGATCGCCGCGCACACCAAGGGCCCGAAGATCCGGATCCACAAGTTCAAGAACAAGACCGGCTACCACAAGCGCCAGGGTCACCGCCAGCCGCTGACCCAGGTCAAGGTGACCGGCATCTCCAGCGGGAAGTAGGTCGTCCTCCAATGGCTCACAAAAAGGGTGCGTCCAGCTCGCGTAACGGCCGTGACTCCGCGGCCCAGCGACTCGGCGTGAAGCGCTTCGGTGGTCAGGTCGTCAGCGCGGGTGAGATCCTCATCCGTCAGCGTGGCACCAAGTTCCACCCCGGTGACCTGGTCGGCCGTGGCGGCGACGACACGCTGTTCGCGCTGGCCGCCGGCTCGGTGCAGTTCGGCACCAAGCGCGGTCGCAAGACCGTCAGCATCGTGCCGCAGCAGTAGTTCCGAAAGCGTTGCGGGCCGCGGACCTCGAGTCCCGGCCCGCTTCGCTTTTCCCCGTGCGGGGCGGACCCCGCTGGAAGGATTGGCGTCGTGACGACGTTCGTTGACCGGGTCGTCCTGCACATGCAGGCCGGCGACGGCGGGCACGGCTGTGTCTCGATCCACCGGGAGAAGTTCAAGCCGTTCGGCGGGCCGGACGGCGGCAACGGCGGCCACGGCGGCAGCGTGTCACTGGTGGTCGACCCGCAGGTCACCACGCTGCTCGACTTCCACTTCCGGCCGCACCTGAAGGCCGAGAACGGCAAGGGTGGCGCCGGCTCGAACCGGGACGGCGCCAACGGGCGTGACCTGGTCATCAAGGTGCCGAACGGCACCGTGGTGCAGAGCCTCGACGGCGAGGTGCTGGCCGACATGGTCGGCGTCGGCACCACGTTCGAGGCGGCCCGGGGCGGCCGGGGCGGGCGCGGCAACGCCTCGCTTGCCAACGCCCGCCGCAAGGCACCGGGCTTCGCCGAGCTGGGCGAGCCCGGCGACCGGCTGGACGTGGTGCTGGAACTCAAGAGCGTCGCCGACGTGGGCCTGGTCGGCTTCCCGTCGGCCGGCAAGTCGTCGCTGATCTCGGTGATCTCCGCGGCCAAGCCGAAGATCGCCGACTACCCGTTCACCACGCTGGTGCCCAACCTGGGCGTGGTCCGGGTGGACAACCACACCTTCACCGTCGCCGACGTACCGGGCCTGATCCCTGGTGCGGCCAGCGGCAAGGGCCTGGGCCTGGAGTTCCTCCGCCACGTCGAGCGCTGCGCCGTGCTGGTGCACGTGATCGACACCGCGACGCTGGAGCCCGGCCGCGACCCGCTCGCCGACATCGACGCCATCGAGTCGGAGCTGTCCCAGTACGGCGGCTTGGCCGACCGGCCCCGGCTGGTCGCGCTCAACAAGGTCGACGTGCCGGACGGCAAGGACCTCGCCGACATCGTCCGCCCCGACCTGGAGGCGCGTGGCCTGCGCGTGTTCGACGTCTCGGCCGCCACCCGGGAGGGCCTGCGCGAGCTGACGTACGCGATGGCGGAGCTGGTCGACCAGGGCCGTCGCGCCGCCCCGCCGGCCGAGCCGACCCGGGTGGTGATCCGCCCGAAGGCGGTCGACGACGCCGGCTTCACCATCGAGGCCGAGCCGGACGGGTCGTACACGGTGCGCGGCAGCCGGCCGGAGCGCTGGGTCAAGCAGACCAACTTCGACAACGACGAGGCGGTGGGTTACCTGGCCGACCGGCTGGCCCGCCTCGGCGTCGAGGAGAAGCTCGCGAAGGCCGGTGCGCAGGCCGGTGACCTGGTGCGCATCGGCGACCGGGAGTTCGACTGGCAGCCGACGCTCTACGCCGGTGCCGACTTCGTGCCCGGTAACCGGGGCACCGACGTACGGCTGGAGGAGAAGTCGAACCGCCCGTCGGCGTCCGACCGGCTGGCGGCCCGCAAGGCCCGTCGGGTCCGGCCGGAGGACGAGGTCGAGGCCGCGCCCGCGGCGGAAGCGGACGCCGAGTAGCCGTTTGTGGGTCGATGGTGGGAAACCTGCGCGAAATCCGGCTGATCTAACGTACGGGCATGTTGATCGAGTCCCGCCCCGCCACCGATCCGGAGATCGCCGCGCTCGTCGTCGCCCAGCAGCGTGAGCTGCGCGACGCGGACGGCGGGTTGGACGGGCAGGTCACAGTCGTGCACACCGACATCCACTATCTGGCCGTCGTGGTGGGCGGCCGGGCGGTCGGCTGCGGCGGCCTCCAGGCGCTCGACGCCGACACCGGCGAGCTGAAGCGGATGTACGTGCGGCCGGCGTACCGGGGGCGGGGCATCGCCCGGCAGCTGCTGGTGGCGCTGGAGGAGCTGGCGTTCCAGCAGGGGCACCGGACGGTGTGCCTGGAGACGGGCATCTACCTGCCGGCCGCGATCGGGCTCTACCGGTCCAGCGGTTACGAGCCGATCCCGGTCTACGGCGAGTACGTGGACAACCCGTACAGCGTCTGCTTCGCCAAGCGGCTGCCGGTGGCGGCCTGACGCTCGAACACCATCGCCTGACCTCCTCGCCCCGATCGCCGTTGCCCCCGGCCTGACTGTGCCGGCCGGGCGCAAACTCCGGATCGGCGGGTCGTGCCTGGTCATGGGCGATCGAAGGGAGCCTCCACCCGGGTGCCGGTGCCGAGGTTGTTGTTGAGCAGCAGGCCGGCGGCAAGCATGCCGAAGCCGAGGAACAGGTGCAGCCAGTTGTCGGCGTCGTTGACCGGCACGAAGTTCATCGAGGTGTCCCGGTCGATGGCGAAGCCGTACAGCCACAGCATCAGGTAGAGCGCGCCGCCGCCGGTCAGGAACACCCGCGCCCCGCCCAGCCGCCGGGCCATCACCAGGCCGACCAGCCCGAACGACAGGTGCAGCAGGTTGTGCAGCACCGACACCTGGAACACCCCGAGCAGCTTCGCCTCGGAGTGGTGCCCGGCGAACGTCATCTCGCCGTAGTGGGTGGTGACGCCGGGCACGAAGCCGAGCACGCCGAGGAGTGTGAAGAGGGCCGCCGCCGCGAGGGCGACCTTCTGCACCGCAGGCCGGGCAGACGCGTGTTCGCGCACGTCACGTGCCATCCCCGTCACCCCCGTGAACTGGCCGCCGCCCGGGCGGGCGGGCATTCCATTCTCTGACCGGAGCGGGTCGGTCCCGCAGAGAAATCACGAATCAGGAATGGACCGACCGGCCTGGGGTAGGGCAGTTGTCACGCGGAAACGATCCGCGTGACCCCCCGACGACACCCGCTGGGAACACACGAGCGGAAGGGACACCATGACTCAGGATCTTTCCCCCACGTCTGCGACGTACCAGTCGACGAACGGTGGCGGCGTGCGTGACCAGGCGCGCCAGGTCGGCTCCGACGCCGCACACGCGGGCGGCGCGGTCGCGCAGACCGCCAAGGAGCAGGGCCGGGAGGTGGTGGGCGAGGCCAAGCGGCAGGCCCGCGACCTCTACGGCGAGGCCCGCGGCCAGGTCACCGCGCAGGCCGGTCAGCAGCAGCAGCGCGCCGCGAGCGGACTGCGGTCGCTCGCCGACGAGATGCGCACCATGGCGCAGCAGGGTGGCGGCTCCGGGCCGGTCACCGAGCTGGCCCACCAGGCGGCCGAGCGCGTGCACGGCGTGGCCGGGTGGCTGGAGCAGCGCGAGCCGGGCGACCTGCTCAACGAGGTGAAGACCTACGCCCGCCGCAACCCGGGCACGTTCCTCGTCGGCGCGGCGCTGCTCGGCGTGGTCGCCGGGCGGCTCACCCGCAACATCACCGCGCTCGGCGACGACAGCACTGCGCGGCCGGCGTACGACCCGGACCGCACCGCCGTCATCCCGACCGCCCGTGAGGTGCCGGACCAGGTGCCGCCGGGCGGCTACCTCGACCCGACGCCGGGCAGCTACGCCGAGCCGGACCCGGGCTACTCCGCGCCGGGCGCGACCTACCCGGGTGGCGGCGCCCCGAACACCTGGGCCGACCCGGCGGGCGGCACCGGCCAGCCGCTGCCCCCGCCGGAGCGCACCGACCCGCTGCCGGGCGTCCCGTCGACCGGCGCTCCCCGCCCGTGACCGGCCGCACCGGCAGAAGGGAGGCGACGGCATGACCGTACCCACGCAGGACCCCGGCTACCAGGCGGCGGGCGCCCCGCCCCACGCCGACGAGGTGCGCGGCAGTTCGCTCGGCGACCTGATGCGCCAGGTCACCACCGACCTGTCCACGCTGATGCGCCAGGAGGTGGAACTGGCCAAGGCCGAGATCCGCCAGGAGGGCAAGAAGGCGGGGAAGGCCGCCGGCCTGTTCGGCGGCGCCGGCTTCGGCGGCTACATGGTGGCGCTCTTCGTCTCGATCGCGATCTGGCAGTTCCTCGACAACGTCATGGACTCCGGGCTGGCCGCGCTGATCGTGGCCGTCATCTGGGCCGCGGTCGCGGCGGTCCTGTACTCGATGGGCAAGAAGAACGCCGAGCGGATCCGCGGCCTGAAGCAGACGAACGACAGCGTGCAGCGCATCCCCGACGCGCTCAAGCCGCACCCGGAGGGAGTCACCCGATGAGCACCGATCCCGAGCAGATCCGCCGCGAGATCGAAGCCACCCGCAACAACCTCAGCTCGGACGTGGACGCCCTGGCGTACAAGGTCAGCCCGAGCCGCATCGTCGACGACCGCAAGCAGCGCGTCCGCAGCGCGCTGACGAACGTGAAGGACAAGGTGATGGGAACCGCTTCGGACCTCGGCCACAGCTCCGGCCACGCCGCCCACTCGGTGGGCGACCACGCCTCCTCGATGGCCTCCTCGGTGGGCGACAAGGCGCAGTCCGCCGCGGCCTCGGTGAGCGACGCCGCCCACCGGGCGCCGCAGGTGGTGCGGCAGAAGTCCGAGGGCAACCCGATCGCCGCCGGGGTGATCGCCTTCGGCGTCGGCATGCTGGTCTCCTCGCTGATCCCGGCCACCCGCCGCGAGCAGCAGGTCGCCGCGCAGGTCAAGGAGAAGGCCGCCGAGCACGGCGGGGTGGTGAAGGAGAAGCTGGGCGAGGTCGCCGGTGAGCTGAAGGAGGAGCTGCGCGAGCCGGCGCAGCACGCCGCCGAGTCGGTGAAGGCCACCGCGCAGGACGCCGCGTACACGGTCAAGGACGACGGCCGCGCCGCCGCCCACGACGTCCGGCACAGCGCCGAGCAGGCGCGGTCCTGAACTGTAAGGAAGGGCCCCTTTTTATCGCCCAGGCGATAAAAAGGGGCCCTTCCTTACACCTCGGCGCGCAGCGGTGGGGGCATCGCCCCGGCCTCCACCCAGAGCACCAGATCGTCGGGGCGGCGCCGTGTCATCCGCCGGCGCAGGACCCGTGAGGGGTGGGCCGCCATCCGCAGCCGGGCTCCCGCGTAGGGCAGCCCGCCGCCTAGCCGCCGTGCCACCGCCAGCCAGGCGCACAGGCCACGTTCCAGCACCCAGGCGGGCGCGGCCAGGCTCGTGTGCGCCGGGAAGATGTGGGTGCCACCGGCCCGTCGCCGGCCCAACTCGGCCACCGCGACGGTGGCCACTCCGGCGCGCAGCAGCAGGCCGGGCCGGCCGGTGGCGAGCGCGACCGCCGCCGCGGGCAGCACCGCCAGCGCGGCGAGCAGCCACGCCGGACGGGCCGTCTCGTCGTACGCCTGGCGGACGCGCTGCCCGAGGAAGTGCGCGGCGGTCGGCGGTAGCCGCCGCACGTACAGCCACGCCGGGGTGGCGGTGCTGCCGCCGTACGCGCGCACGGTCCGGACCAGTTCCAGGTTCTCGAAGAGCACGTCGGGGTCGTAGCCGCCCATCGACAGGAACGTGCTCCGCCGTACCGCGAGCGTGCCCGGCCAGTCGCCGCCGAACGTGCGGGCGAGCAGCGTCCGGCCGGTGTCCCACCAGGCATGCCAGGGCAGCGGGTCGAAGTGGTTCTGCGGCCGGACCAGGTCCACCCCGTCCAGCATCTGGTGCACGGCGCACAGGGCGGGGCGGTCGTACCGGACGTCGTCGTCGGCGATCACCACGTGCTCGTGCCGGGCCAGCGCGACGCCGGTGAGCACACCGAGCACCTTGCCGTTGCGGCCGTGTAAGGCCGGGTCCGGCGGCACGTGCCGCACCAGCCCGCGCCAGGCGCCGGCGTGCCGGGCGAACAGCTCCGGCGGCGATCCGTCGACCACCACCACGTCGACCCAGCGGCTCAGCTCGCGCAGGTATCCGGTCAGCTCGTCCAGACCGTCGTCGTCGTGGGCGCGAAGCGGCAGGACGTACGTCATCGGCAGCCGGACCGGCGCGGACGCGGCGCCCTCGTCGCGCGGCTGTGCGGCGGTCGGTCGGGTCACGTCGCCCTCCCCCTCGTGTCGGGTCACGCGACTTGCCCGGAATGCGGCTGCTGAAACCGTTTCGGGCGGGCTGCGCCGGGTAGCGCAGCCGAATACGGACGGTCCGAGTCGGGAGGAGACGTGATGCCCAGCAACGCGACGAGATGGGCGCTGGCCGGCGCCGCCGCGGTGACCGCCCTCGGGGTCACCCGGACGGTGGCGCGGCGGCGGCACCGGCACCAGCCCGACCGGGAGGACGGCTGGTACGTGGTGCACCGCGGGATCACCGTGGACCGGCCGATGGACGAGGTGGTCGGCTTCTGGGCCGACCGGGAACGGCTCGACCGTGGCCTGGCGGAGTGGGCCACGCTGGAGCAGATCGACGCGAACCGGTGGCGCTGCGTGGCGGCCGACCCGGCCGGCGGCGGCACCGGGTGGCGGGCCGAGATCACCGTCGACGGGCCGGGCCGGTTGAGCTGGCGGGTCACCGACGGGCCGGTCGCCCAGCGCGGCCGGGTCGAGCTGACCGCCGCTCCGCAGGACCGGGGCACCGAGATCCGGGCCGAGCTGCGGTGGCGCTCCGGACCGATCCGGCGGGTGGTCGGCCTGGCCGGCGGCAGCGACCCGGACCTGGCGCTGCGCACCACGCTGCGCCGGATCAAGTCACTGGTCGAGACCGGGCAGGTGCTCGACACCCGGCACGACCCGTCCGGCCGCAGCCCACGGCAGGAACGGGCGACGGACAAGGTACGCGAGAAGCTGATGGCGGGAGGACGGCCGTGAGGGCGTTGTGCTGGGAGGGGGTCGGCAAGCTGGCGGTGCGGGACGTGCCGGAGCCGACCGTCAGGTCCGGCGGCGACATCATCGTCAAGGTCCGCGCGAGCAGCGTCTGCGGCTCCGACCTGCACCTGATCAACGGCTACCTGCCGGCGATGCGTGAGGGTGACATCCTCGGCCACGAGTTCATGGGCGAGGTGGTCGAGACCGGCCCGGACGTGCGCCGGATCTCCGTCGGCGACCGGGTCGTGGTCGGGTCGGTGGTGGCCTGCGGCTCGTGCTGGTACTGCCGCACCGAGCAGTTCTCGCTCTGCGACAACTCCAACCCGCAGCCGGTCTTCACCGAGAAGCTGTGGGGTCACTCGCCCGCCGGCATCCTCGGCTACTCGCACGCGGCCGGCGGCTACTCGGGCAGCCACGCCGAGTACATCCGGGTGCCGTTCGGCGACGTCGGCGCGTTCACAGTGCCGGACGGGGTGCCGGACGACTCCGTCGTGTTCGCCTCCGACGCGATGCCGACCGGCTGGATGGCCGCCGACTTCTGCGACCTCAAGGGCGGCGAGGTGGTAGCGGTCTGGGGCGCCGGTGGCGTCGGTCAGATGGCGGCCCGGTCCGCGCAGATCCTCGGTGCCGAGCGGGTCGTTGTCATCGACCGGCTGCCGGAGCGGCTCGCCACCGCGGCGCAGCGCCTCGGCGTGGAGACGATCAACTACGCCGAGACCGACGTGCTGGAGGCGCTGCGGGAGATGACCGCCGGGCGCGGCCCGGACGCCTGCATCGAGGCCGTCGGCATGGAGTCGCACGACGTCGGCCCGGTCTACGCGTACGACAAGGCCAAGCAGACGGTACGCGCGCAGACCGACCGGCCCACCTCCGTCCGGCAGGCGATCATGGCGGCTCGCAAGGGCGGCACGGTGAGCATCGTCGGCGTGTACGGCGGCCTGGTGGACAAGTTTCCGCTCGGCGCGGCCATGAACAAGGCCCTGGTGCTGCGGATGGGACAGATGCACGCCCAGCGTTACATCCCGATGCTGCTGGACCGGGTCGCAGCCGGCGAGATCGACCCCGGCTACCTGGCCACCCATCCGATGTCGCTGGAACAGGGCGCCCGGGGCTACGAGATCTTCGAGAAGAAGGAGGACGGCTGCCTGCGTACCGTGCTGCACCCGCAGGCCGCGTGAGCACGCGGGGGTGCGCCCGAGTCAGCGCGGCGGGCGTACCCCCTCGGCCGGTCGTATCCCGTCGAGCACCAGCCCGCCGGGCGGCAACGCCGGCATGGCGCCGAGGTCGAGCGCCAGGTCCTGCGGCGGTACGCGGTAGGTCATCGCGCCGGTCAGGTTCGTCACCGCCCGCTTCATCAGCTCGATCGTGATCCATTCTCCGGCGCAGCGGTGGCCGGTGTAGTGGTCGCCGCCGCCCTGCGGGACCAGGCCGAACGGGTCGTCCCGCCACCCGGCGAAGCGCTCCGGGCGGAACCGTTCGGGCTCGGGCCACACGTCGGGGTGGTGGTTCGTGCCGTACAGGTCGAGCAGCACCCGCCGGCCCTGTGGGAACGCGTACCCCCGCCACCGGAACGAGCGGCGCACCCGGGCCGCGGCGACCGGGAAGAACGGGTAGTAGCGCCGTACCTCCTGCACGAACTGCTCGGTCGCGGCGTCGTCGCCGGGTAGCCGGTCCCGCCAGTGCGGGTGGTCGTGCAGCGCCAGCGCGGCGAAGACCACGTACCGGTCCAGCGCGACGGTGGGACGCAGCACGTTCAGCAGCTCCACCGCGGCGATCCGGCGGGGCAGCGGCAGGCCCCGTTCGTCCCGGTACCCGGCCACGACCGCCAGCGCGCTGCCCTCCGGGGCGGGCACCGCGCCCGCGCGTACCCGCTCGATCAGTTCGCCGGCCCAGCGTTGCGCGTGCCGGCGGCCGAGCCGTCCGCGCCAGTGCCGGGGGCCCACTGCGGCCGGCGCCTCGATCATCGCGTGCATCTCGGCGGTGCGGCGCGGCACGTCGGCCTCGGCCAGCGGCACCCCGGCCCAGGCCCAGACCGTCCGGGTCAGGATCCGGCCCACCTCGTCGTAGAGCGCCACCGGGCCGCTGCCCGCCCAGACCTGGAGCTGGGCCCGCCACTGCTCGTCGAAGATCTTCCCGAGGCGGCGGATCGCGGTCGGGGTCATGATCGACATGAACATCGCCTTGCGGACCAGGTGAGCCTGTCCGTCGAGGCCCTGCACGCCGCCGACGCCGGTGAGCGTGCGTTGCCCGCGCACCGGCATGGCGCCGCGCCGGACGAACCGCTCCTCGTCGTAGAACAGTTCGGCGGCCTCCCGGCCGCGCAGGCAGATCGTCGGCTCCAGCAGCAGCCGGGTCTGGAAGACGTCGGTGCCGAGGCGGTCGCAGCGGTCGCCGACGAAGCGGTAGCCCTCCCGAAGGAACGCCAGCGTACTGTCCGGGGTCCGGTCGCTCGGCATGGTGCTCATCTGGGCTGCTCCTGACGCGGTTCGGCGGCGCTGCCTACCTACCCGGGTCGGCGCGGCCGAATCCTCCATTCCAGCAGCTCCGGCCGCTCGGGGGAGGGGCCGGCCACGCGGGTGGCCGCTGGCCCCTCCCCGGGCGCGGAAAAGCTGGTTGGCTCGGTTCCGCGGACCGGCGGCGACCGGTCCGCCGCCCGCCGGCGCGACGTCCGGCGGGCGACACCGGCGACGGGGGAGGGCACCGATGCGTGACGACAGGGCGGCACGACGGCACCGCGAGGCGCCGGCCCGGCTGCGCGGCGACGGCCGCGACGGGCCGCTGATCGGCGGGCCGCGGCGCTCCGCACCCCGCCCACCGCGGCACTTCACCGTGCACCTGGGCTTCGCGGCCGCCGATCCCGCCGTCGCGCGTGAGCACGCCGTGGCGTACGCCGAAGCGCTCGGACTGCTCCGCCCGGAGCTGGCGCTCGGCGCGGCGGCGCTGTCCCCGGCGGACGCCTGGCACCGCGCCGAGCGGCTGTTCTGCGACGCCGCCGGGCCCGACGGCGAGCGCTGTGCCGACGTGGCCGTTCACCCCGGCTTCCACCACGCGCCCGGTCCGGGCGGCCTCGGCTGGGGCGACGGTGACTGAGGCGCGCTCAGTCCAGGTCGAACTCACCGTCCTGGGCGCCCGCGACGAACGCGTCCCACTCGGCCTGCGTGAAGACCAGCACGGGCCCGTCCGGCTCGGCGGAGTTGCGCATGCCGATCAGGTCGTCGACGAATGCCACTTCGACCGCTCCCTCGGAGGTGTCGCCCTCGGCCCGCTGCCAAACCGCCCGGGAGAGGTCGAAATCGCCCTTGGGGTGCTGACCCATCGCTGCTCCTCCATTGCCATGCGTAACGAGAAGGCCCGAGCGGACCTCATCGGGCAGGATAAGCGGATGCCGAGCCTCACCCGTGCAGAGGCGACCGCGCGCGGCGCGTCGATCGTCGTCGAGTCCTACGATGTGGACCTCGACCTGACCGGCGACGCCGAGCGGTTCCGCTCCGCCGTCACCATCCGGTTCCGGGCCACCCCCGGTGCCGAGACCTTCGTCGACGTCAAGCCGCGCCGACTCGTCGCTGCCCGCCTCAACGACCGCGACCTCGACCCGGCCCTGCTCGCCGGCGACCGGCTGCCGCTGACCGGCCTGGCCGGGACCAACACGCTCACCGTCGAGGCCGAGATGGCCTACTCCAACACCGGCGAGGGGCTGCACCGCTTCGTCGACCCGGCCGACGGCGAGACCTACCTCTACGCGATGTCCTTCCTGGACGACGGGCCGCGCATCTTCGCCGCGTTCGACCAGCCCGACCTGAAGGCCCCGGTGACGCTGACGGTCACCGTGCCGCCGGAGTGGACTGTCGCCGCCAACGGGCAGCTCGCCGAGCGGCCCGCGCCCGGCCGCTGGGAGTTCGCCCCCACCGAGCCGCTGGCCACCTACTTCGTCTCGCTGATCGCGGGGCCCTGGCACGTGCTGCGCGCCGAGCACGACGGCATCCCGCTCGGCCTCTACTGCAGGCGTTCGCTCGCCGCCCACCTGGACGCCGACGCCGACGAGATCTTCACCGTCACCCGGCAGTGCTTCGACCGCTTCCACGAGCTGTTCGCCGAGCGCTATCCGTTCGGCAAGTACGACCAGGCGTTCGTGCCCGAGTTCAACGCCGGCGCGATGGAGAACCCGGGCCTGGTCACGATCCGCGACGACTACGTGTTCCGCTCCGCGGTCACCGACACCCAGCGGGAGCTGCGCGCCACCACCATCGCCCACGAGATGGCGCACATGTGGTTCGGTGACCTGGTCACCATGAGCTGGTGGGACGACCTGTGGCTCAACGAGTCCTTCGCCGAATACCTGGGCACCCGGGTCACCGCCGAGGCGACCCGGTTCGACCAGGCGTGGACCACGTTCGCGAGCCGCCGCAAGGCCTGGGGCTACACCGCCGACCAGCGCCCTTCCACCCATCCGGTGGCCCCGCAGGAGGTGGCAGACGCCGCCCAGGCGCTGCTCAACTTCGACGGCATCTCGTACGCCAAGGGCGCCAGTGTCCTGCGCCAGCTCGTCGCCTGGCTCGGTGACGAGGCGTTCCTGGCCGGGCTGAACGCCCATTTCGCGGCGCACCGGTTCGGCAACGCCACGCTCGCCGACCTGCTGGCCGCCCTCGGCGGGGCGAGCGGCCGCGACCTGGACGGCTGGGCGGAGCGCTGGCTGCGCCGCGCGCAGGTGAACACGCTGCGGGTGGACACCGCTGTGGACGCCGACGGGCGGTGGACCGACGTGGCGATCGTGCAGACCGCCCCGGCGAGCCACCCGGTGCTGCGGCCGCACCGCATCGGGGTGGCCCACCACACCGCGGACGGCCCGGCGTACCGGTTCGAGGTCGACCTCGACCCGGACGCCGACGGCGGCCGTACGCCGCTGCCGGAGCTGGTCGGGCGGCCCGCCACTGGGCTCGTGCTGCCGAACGCCGGTGACCTGACGTTCGCGAAGGTCCGGCTCGACCCGGCCTCGGCGGACGCGGTGCCGCTGCTGCTTCCGGGCCTGGACGATTCGCTGGCCCGGGCGCTGCTCTGGGCCGAGACGCTGGACGCGGTAACCGACGGGGAACGGCCGGCCGGCGCGCTCGCCGAGCTGATCGGGGCGGCGCTGCCCGCCGAGACCGAGGTGACGATCGTCGAGGACGTCCTGTCGCTCAGCCGCCGGCTGATCGACCGCTACCTCGACCCGCTCGCCCGTGACGCGGCGTTGCTGCGGGTCGCGACCGCCTGCGCGGCGCTGCTCGACCCGGCACCGTCGGGCGGCTCGTTGCAGCTCGCCGCCGCGCGTGGTCTGATCGGCGCCACCACCGACACCGCGATGCTGACCGGCTGGCTGGCCGGCGAGGGCGTCCCGCCGGGCCTGGCGGTCGACGCCGACCTGCGCTGGGCGGTGCTGCGCCGGCTCGTGGTGCTCGGCGCGGCCGGCTCGCCGGAGATCGACGCCGAGGCCGGCGCCGACCGCAGCGCCACTGGCGCCGAGCAGGCCGCCGCGTGCCGGGCCGCGTTGCCCGGCGCCGACGCGAAGCGCGCCGCCTGGGAGATCGTCACCCGCAGCACCGAACTGTCGAACCGCCTGGTCGAGGCGACCGCAGAGGGCTTCTGGCAGCCCGAGCAGGCCGAGCTGACCGCCGGGTACGTGGATCGCTACTTCACCGACATGCCGGCGGCGGCGCGTCTGCGTACCGCGTGGGTGGCCGACGCGGTCACCGTCGCCGCGTACCCCCGCTATGCCGTGGCGCAGCCCACCCGGGAGATGGCCGCGGCGCTGCTGGCCCGCGACGACCTCACGCCCGGCCTGCGGCGGTGGGTGACCGACCTGGACGACGACATGCGCCGGGCGCTCGTGGCCCGGACGGCGGTGGCGGCCACGTCGGCCTGACCGGGCACGCCGGGCGGCCTCCTCCGCCCGGCGTGGCCGACCCCGCCCGGGCCTGTCCGGTGCGCGGCCTACGATCGCGGGGTGGAGGAAGACATCCGGCGGGTCGGCATCATGGGCGGCACGTTCGACCCGATCCACCACGGGCACCTGGTGGCGGCGAGCGAGGTGGCCGACCGGTTCGGTCTGGACGAGGTCGTGTTCGTGCCGACCGGGCAGCCGTGGCAGAAGGCGGAGGAAGCGGTCACCCCGGCCGAGGACCGTTACCTCATGACGGTGATCGCCACCGCCTCCAACCCGCGTTTCCAGGTGAGCCGGGTCGACATCGACCGCGGCGGTCCCACCTACACCGTCGACACGCTGCGCGACCTGCACGCCGAGTACGGCCCGAAGGCGCAGCTCTTCTTCATCACCGGCGCGGACGCCCTGGAGCGCATCCTCTCCTGGAAGGACCTGGACGACGCGCTCGAACTGGCCCATTTCATCGGCGTGACGCGGCCCGGCTTCGAACTCACCGACAAGCACCTCCCGGCCGACTCGGTGAGCCTGGTGCAGGTGCCCGCGATGGCCATCTCGTCGACCGACTGCCGCGCGCGCGTCGCCCGGGGGGAGCCGGTGTGGTACCTGGTGCCCGACGGTGTGGTGCAGTACATCGCGAAACGACGTCTCTACCAGCGGTGATACGCCCACTTACGTCCCGGTTGATACCTGAAATCGACCAGAACTGACAAGTCGCCGCACCGCCGGGTGTGAGAGGCTTGGAGGGTCGCACGGTTGATCGAAGGAGAACGGTGACAGTTTCCGAACGCGCGCACGAGCTGGCGATGGCCGCCGCCCAGGCCGCGGCCGACAAGAAGGCACAGGACATCGTTATCATCGACGTGGGCGACCAGCTCGCGATCACCGACGCGTTCCTGCTGGCCGCCGCTCCGAACGAGCGTCAGGTGCTCGCCATCGTCGACGCCATCGAGGAGCGCCTGCTGGAGCTGCCGGACAAGGCCAAGCCGGTGCGCCGCGAGGGCGAGCGGGGCGGCCGCTGGGTGCTGCTCGACTACGTCGACATCGTGGTCCACGTCCAGCACACCGAGGAACGCGAGTTCTACGCCCTCGACCGGCTCTGGAAGGACTGCCCGCAGATCCCGTTCACCGATCGCGACCTGGCCGACTCGGCCGCCGGCACCGCCACCGCCGAATGACCCGCCTGATCGTCTGGCGGCACGGCAACACCGACTGGAACGCCGCGAGCCGGGTCCAGGGCCAGACCGACGTGCCGCTCAACGACCTCGGCCGCGAGCAGGCCCGGGCCGCCGCTCCGGTGCTCGCCGCGCTGCGCCCGGACGCGATCGTCGCCAGCGACCTGCGCCGCGCCGCCGACACCGCCGCCGCGCTCGCGGCGCTGACCGGGCTGCCGGTCCGCGCCGACGCCCGGCTGCGCGAACGGCACTTCGGCCAGTGGCAGGGCCTCACCCTGACCGAGGTGGCCGAGCGGTTCCCCGACGAGTACGCCCGCTGGCGGGCCGGCGACCCCGACCCCGGTGCCGGCATCGAGCCTCTGCCCGACCTGGGTGAGCGACTCGGCGCCGCGTTCCAGGCCGCCGCCGACCTCGCCGTCGGCGGCACGGTCGTGGTGACCACCCACGGCGGCGGCGCCCGGCAGGGCGTCGGCCACCTGCTCGGCTGGGACCACACGGTGCTGCGCAGCCTCGGTTCGCTGGCGAACTGCCACTGGACCGAACTGCGCCACGACGACGTCCGGGGCTGGCACCTGCGCGCGCACAACGTCGGCCTGATCGCCCAGCCGGCGCTCACCGAGGCGGTCTGACACCTCCGGACCCGGCGCGTCACAGCGCCATCGGCTAGCGTGCCGGTCATGCCCGTCGCGGTCGTCACCGACTCCACCGCCTACCTGCCCCCCGACCTGGTCCGCGCACGCGGGTTCACGGTCGTTCCGCTCACCGTCGTCCTCAACGGCGCGGAAGGGCTGGAGGGCGTCGAGACCTCCCCGGCCGACGCCACCCGCGCGCTGAGCGGCCGGCGGGTCTCGGTGAGCACGTCCCGGCCCGCGCCGGAACAGTTCGCGCAGGTCTACCGCACGCTGCTCGCCGAGGGCGCCGACGGCGTGGTGTCGGTGCACCTGTCCGCCGAGCTGTCCGGCACCGTCGAGGCCGCCCGGCTGGCCGCCGCCGAGGTCGGCGACGACCGGGTCACGGTGGTCGACAGCCGATCCACCGGCATGGGCCTCGGCTTCCCGGCGCTCGCCGCCGCCGCGGCCGCCGCGCAGGGCGCCGACCTGACCGGGGTACGCGACGCGGCGCTGGACGCGGTCGCCCGGACAACCATCTACTTCTACGTCGACACGCTGGAGTTCCTGCGCCGGGGCGGCCGGATCAACGCGGCCGAGGCACTGCTCGGCACCGCCCTCTCGGTCAAGCCGATCATGCACATGCCCGATGGTGCGATCGTGGTGAAGGACAAGGTCCGTACCGCGAGCCGGGGCGTGGCACGCCTGGTCGACCTCGCCGTCGAGGCGGCCGGTGACGCGCCTGTGGACCTCGGCGTGCACCACCTCGCCGCGCCGCAGCGGGCCGAGCAGTTGCTGGCGGCGCTGACCGAGCGGCTGGGCGACCGCCTGCACGACACGTACGTCACCGAGGCCGGAGCCGTGGTCGCCGCCCACGCCGGGCCCGGGCTGGCGTGCGTGGTGGTCCACCGCCGCACGCCCTAGGGTGGCCGGATGAGCCCACTGTCGTACGTCGTCACCGGCGGCGGGCGGGCCGTCGTCGAACGGCTGGCCGCCGCCGGCGGCACGGTGGTCGTGGTCGAGCGGGATGCCGGCGCGGTGGACTGGCTGGCCCGGCATCCAGTCACCGGTCGGCTGCACGCCGTGACCGGGGACGCCGGCGACGAGGCGGTCACCGGCCGGGCCGCCGACCGCGCCGAGGCGTACGCGCCGCTGGCCGGCTGGGTCAACAACGCCGCCGTCTTCCGCGACGCCGACCTGCACCGGGCGCCCGCGAGCGAGGTGGTCGACCTGATCGCGCTGAACCTGCGCCCCGCCGTGGCCGGGGCCGGCACCGCCGTACGCCGGTTCCTGGCGGCCGGGACCGGCGGCGCGATCGTCAACGTCTCGTCCCACCAGGCCCGCCGGGCAGTGCCGGGCGCCCTGCCGTACACCACCGCCAAGGCCGCGCTGGAGGGGCTGACCCGGGCGCTCGCCGTCGACTACGGTCCGCGCGGGATCCGCGCCAACGCGGTCGCGCTCGGGTCCATCCACACCGAACGGCACGCCGCCTACCTCGCCGGACTCGACCCGGCGGAGGCGGCACACGTCGGTGCCGAGATGGCCCGGCTGCACCCGGTCGGCCGGATCGGGCGTACCGACGAGGTGGCCGAGGTGGTCGCGTTCCTGCTCTCCGGCCGCGCCTCGTTCGTCAACGGCGCGACTGTGCCGGTCGACGGGGGGCGGTCCGTGCTCGGGCTGGACCCGGAGGCACGCTGACATGATCACGTCGCCGCTCCGCCTTGCGGCTGTTCGGGTTCGCGGACGCCGCTAAGGAGGCGACCGCAGCGACGCCCAGCCGACGAACCGAACGAATAGAGCTTGCGGTGACGGTGCCTCGTTCGGGTTGAGGCGGTGCAGGTCGATCGCTGCCTCGTAGAGCTGCCCGCACAGGTAGACCGACATGCCTACCCGATCCCCGGCGTACTCGGCGACCAGGGACAGCCGGGCGACGGCGCACGGCCACGGGTGCGCACAGCGCTTGCACAGCCACATGGGCCGGATGGGCAGATGCGGACGGGCGGCGCTGGTCATGCCGTCACCCGTACCCGCCTGGCGCGAGGGCGGCTGACAGCAGGCGTTGCCGGCGCGGCGGCGAGCCAGCGCAGTCCGGCCGGTTGCACGAACAGTTCCCGCTTGGCGACCGCCTCGCCCCTGGCGCTCAGCTCGTATGCCTCGATCCATGTCCAGCCGTCGTAGCTGTGCCGGTCGGCGATCTCCCGAATCACGCGGACGATGATGGGTCGCACGAATTGCACGCTTGCGGCGCGGGTGAGGTGCAGGACATCGCCGCACTTGATCAACCCGGGCGCTGCCGCCATGTGACCCCCTCCGTCGTTGGGAAGGGGCCGCCCCTGGTTGCTCGCCCAAGGGGCGACCCCGGGCAGCACTCCCGCCGGGCGTCGGGCCTCCACCGGGTAGCGCCGCTCAACCGTCACCCTGCCGAGAGCTACGGGACCAGTACACAGCGTTGATGTATGGTGCCTAGATATTCGGGACGTCCACAGGGGAGGCGGGATGAACCACGTACTCCAGGCGGCGATGGCTGAGGCTGGCGAGACGGCCGAGAGCTTGGCAGCTCAGACCGGCGTAGACCCGAAGACGGCAGCGCGTTGGATCTCCCCGGGACGAGTGCCCCAACCACGCCGACGTGCACAGGTGGCCGCACTCCTTGGTCGGGACGTCGGGGATCTATGGCCCGACGTCCTGAAGCGACGTGAGCCGCAGTGGCTACGCGAGTGGGTCGACTGGGAACGAGAAGCAGTTGCCCTCCGCTGGTTCGAGCACTGTTGGATACCTGGCCTTCTCCAGACCGAGGCGTACGCGCGGGCAACTCTTGCCGGCGAGGCGCTGACCCCGGCGGAGGTAGACGAACTGGTCGCCTCACGCATCGAGCGGCAAGCGATCCTGCGCCGAGAGCGCCCACCCCTTTTCGTCGCCGTCATCTTCGGAGGAGTGCTGCACCAGTCGGCGTATGGCAACCGCGATCTGATGCGCGAACAGGTCGAGCACCTTGCCCGCTGCGCAGCCCTTTCCACGGTGCAAGTGCACATCGTGCCGAAGGACGTTGGCATGTATCCGGGGCTCGGCGGAGGCTTCATCATCGCCGAGCTACCCAGCGGCGAGCACGTCGCGCACGTCGACAGCCAGGGGCCAGCGCAGATCGTAAATCAGGCTGCGGACGTTGCTACGCTCAGTCGTAGATGGGAGCGCATCAGGGGTGACGCCCTCTCCCGAAACCAGTCTCTAGACCTGATCAGAGAAGCGGCAGGATCATGGACATGACCGGTGCGCAGTGGCGCAAGAGCACGAAGAGCGGCAACAACGGTGGCTCGTGTGTCGAGGTCGCCGACAACCTCCCGGGCATCGTCCTGGTCCGGGACACCAAGGACCGTGACGGCGGAACCCTGACCTTCGGGCCGGTATCGTGGCAGGGCTTCGTTAACCTGGCCAAGAAGATCGGCCCTGTGGGCTGACCCCAGGCCATGAGCGGCCCCGGTACTCCTGATGGGTGCCGGGGCTGCTTCATGTCCGACGGCGCGTCAGGGTAATCACTAGCCGACCGGCTGCACGCCGTGACCGGGGACGCCGCCTACCTGGCCGGACTCGACGTGGCCGGGGTGGCGCACGTCGGCGAGGAGATGGGCCGGCTGCACCCGGTCGGTCGGATCGGGCGTACCGGCGAGGTGGCCGAGGTGGTCGTGTTCCTGCTCTCCGAGCGTGCCTCGTTCGTCAACGGCGCGACGGTGCCGGTCGACGGGGGACGGGCGGCGCTCGGGCTGGATCCGGAGGCGCGCTGACCTGATCACGTCGTGCCCGGGGGGCCGCCGGCATGCCTAGCACAGTCACGGTCGGCTCGGGTGCCTGTCCACAGTGCCTACGTTGTCCACAGGTGACGGTTCATCGGCCGATGTGTGACGAGCCGTCACCGTAGCGTTCCGAGCCGTGCCAGACGACGAGGAGACGACGGTACGGCGGCGGCTCGTCCGGCTGTTCGGGTTCGCGGACGCCGCTGCCGTTCCGCCGAGCCCCGCCTCCCGCTCGCGCGGGCCTGGCTCGGCGGCGGGGTCCTCGCGGTGGCCCGGGCCATCCCTCTCCGGGCCGGACCGCGAGCCTGGGCCCGACGACGCCGGGCCGGTCCTCAACGGCATGCCCGGTGCGCGCTCCGGGCATGCCACCGGCGGGACCGGGCCGGATTTGCGAGGGCGGCTCGGCTCGGGTTCCGGGCGTGGGCCGGGCGAGGTCGAGACGGGGTTCGGGCTGCGGCGCGGTGTCCCGGAGCACGACGGCGGTGCGGAGCAGCCATTCGGGGCGGATCCGGCGTCCACCGAGCCGGACGACGAGGGGAACCGTCAGTCGGCGTCCCCGCGAGGTCTGGCGTCCCGGCTGCCCGGCCCGGGCGCGTTCGACCCCGGCCGTCGGGGTGTGCGTGCGCTCGCGGTGCTGGCGGCAGTCGTGGTCGTGGTGGCCGCCGTCTGGGCGTGGCGCTCGCGTCCGACCGCCGAACCCGTCCAGCCGGTCGTGGCGGCCACCGAGGCGCCGGCAGGCGGGGTGACCGACGTGGTGACCGGTGCGCCCGCATCGGGCGGCTCACCCGGTCAGGTCGTCGTCGCGGTGGCCGGGAAGGTGCGCCGCCCCGGCCTGGTCCGGCTGCCGGCCGGTGCCCGGCTCGCCGATGCCATCGAAGCGGCCGGCGGCGCGCTGCCCGGCGTCGACGTGGCGCTGCTCAATCCCGCCCGCAAGGTCACCGACGGTGAGCTGATCCTGGTCGGCGTGACCGCCCCACCGGGACCGTCCGGACCCGCCCCGGCCGGCGGCGGGACAGCGCCGGGCGGTCCGGCGGCACCGGCCGGGCCGGTCAACCTGAACACCGCCACCCTCGCCCAGCTCGACGCGCTGCCCGGCGTCGGCCCGGTGCTCGCCCAGCGGATCCTCGACCACCGGGACCGGAACGGCGGCTTCCGGTCCGTGTCCGACCTGCGCCAGGTCGACGGCATCGGCGACGCGCGGTACGAGCAGCTCAAGGAACTGGTGACTGTGTGAGCAGCCGACCTGGGCCAAGGCCCGTTCTGGCTGATGGCCGCGCCGTGGTCGCCGACGGGGACGTGGGCGGTCGTGAGGTGCTCGACCTGCGGCTGGCCGGGTTGGCGGTGGCGGCCTGGCTCGCCGCGCTGGCCGGGCTGCACCTCGGTGTCCGGGCGAGCGTGTGGTTGGCCGCCGTCGCCGCTGCGCTCGCCCTGCTCGCGGGCCTGCACCTGGGCGGGGTGCTGGGCCGGCCGGGTGCGGTGGCCCGTCGCTACGGCTGGATCGCGGTCGCCGTACTGCTCGGCGTGCTCTGCGGGGCGGCGGCCACCGGGGCCCGGGTCGCGGTCCGCGACGCCGCCCCGGTCCGCGCGCTCGTCACCGACCGTGCCCCGGTCACCGCCGACCTGGTGCTCCGAGACGACCCCCGTGCGATTCGCGGCGCGCCCGGCCGTCCGCCGATGCTGCTGGTCCGGGTGGATCTGATCCGGCTCACCGGACCCGGTGGCACCCGGGTCACCGGCCCGGTACGCGCGCTGGTGCTCGCCACCGACCCGTCCTGGCGTCCACTGCTGCCGGGGCAGCGGGTCACCAGCCGGGGACGGCTGTCCGCCCCGCGCGGCGGCGACCTGACCGCCGCCGTGTTCTCCACCGCCGACCCGCCCACGCTGCGCGGCGACGCGTCATGGCCGCAACGGGCCGCGGGCGTGCTGCGCGCCGGGCTGCAACGGGCCTGCGAGCCGCTGCCCGACGCGCCGGGCGGGCTGCTGCCGGGCCTGGTGGTGGGCGACACCAGCCGGCTGCTGCCGGAGGTGGAGGAGGACTTCCGGGCCACCGGGATGACCCACCTCAACGCGGTGTCCGGCTCCAACGTGGCGATCGTCGTCGGGGCGGTGCTGTTGCTGGCCCGCTGGGCGCGCGCCGGTCCGCGTACCGCCGCCACGCTCTGCGTCCTCGCGCTCGTCGGGTTCGTCATCCTGGTGCGACCCTCGCCGAGCGTGGTGCGTGCCGCAGCGATGGGCGCGATCGGGCTCGCCGCGCTCGCCGCCGGGCGGTCCCGGTCGGCGCTGCCCGCGCTCGCCGCCGCCGTCACCGGTCTGGTGCTGTACGACCCGGAGCTCGCGGGCGACCCGGGTTTCGCGTTGTCGGTCTGCGCCACCGGGGGACTGCTGCTGCTCGCGCCCGGCTGGCGGGACGCGTTGCGGCGCCGGGGCGTACCGGCCGGGCTGGCCGAGGCGCTCGCGGTGCCGGCGGCCGCGCAACTGGCCTGCGGCCCGGTGATCGCCGGCCTGTCCGCGACGGTGAGCCTGGTGGCGGTGCCGGCGAACCTGCTCGCGGTGCCGGCCGTCGCGCCGGCCACTGTGCTCGGCGTGCTGGCGGCGGTGCTGTCGCCGCTGTGGCCGGGCGGTGCGGAGTTCCTGGCCTGGCTGGCGAGCTGGCCGGCGCGCTGGCTGGTGGCGGTGGCCGGATACGGGGCGGACCTGCCGGCCGGGAACCTGCCGTGGGCGGGCGGGGCGGCCGGGGCGCTGCTGCTGGCCGCGGTGAGCGTGGCGCTGCTGCTCGCCTTCCAGCGGCGCCGGGCGCGGCGGCTGATCGCTGTCGTCGCGGTGGCGGTGGTGCTGGGCGCGGTGCCGGTAAGACTGCTCGCCTCCGGCTGGCCGCCGCGCGGCTGGGTGGTGGTGGCGTGCGCGGTGGGGCAGGGGGACGCGGTGGTGCTGCCGGTCGCCGCCGGCCGGGCCGTGGTGGTCGACGCCGGCCCGGAACCGTCAGGCGTGGACGCCTGCCTGCGCCGCCTCCGGGTACGTGAGGTGCCGCTGCTGGTGGTCAGTCACTTCCACGTCGACCACGTCGGCGGGGTGTCCGGGGTGTTCCGGGGCCGGCGGGTGGGTGCTGTGGTGGGCCCGTCCTGGTCCGAGCCGCCCTACGGGGCCGCCCAGGTGCGCGAGGCGGCCCGTCGGGCGGGTACGCCGGTGGCTCCGGTGCAGGCGGGGTGGCGGTGGCGGGCGGGCGCGGTGGACCTGGACGCGGTCGGGCCGCCGTACCCGCTGCGGGGCAGCCGGTCCGACCCGAACAACAACTCGCTGGTGCTGGCCGCCACCGTGGACGGGGTACGCATCCTGCTGACCGGGGACGCCGAGACGGAGGAGCAGCGGGCGATGCTGGAGACGACGCCGGCCGCCCGGATCCGGGCCGACGTGCTGAAGGTGGCCCACCACGGGTCGGCGTACCAGGATCCGGAGTTCCTGGCCGCGGTGCGTCCGGCGGTGGCGCTCGTCTGCGTGGGCGTCGGCAACGACTACGGGCACCCCGACGCCGGGCTGCTGGATCGGCTGAGCCGGGGCGGCGCGCGGGTGTTGCGTACCGACACCGACGGGGACATCGCAGCGGTCCGGGTGGGTGGCGGGCTCGCGGTGGTGAAGCGGGGCGCCGAGGCGGGACGGCCACGCTGAAGGGGAATCTTGTCAGAGTAAAAAGGGGATCAAGTCAAATGTCTGGATTTGCGCTGTCTGCGGGCTGCGCCGTCACAGTCCCCGATGAGCAGGCCCGGCCGGGTCGGAGGGCGTGCGAGTATGGGCGACGTGACCCCCGCCGACCTGCCTCCTATTGTGCTCGTCCTGGGCGACGAGGAGCTGCTCGCCACGCGAGCGGTCACCGAAGCCGTCGCCCGGGCCCGCGAGGTCGACCCCGACGTGGACGTGCGGGAATACCAGGCCGGCACGCTCACCGTCGGCGAGATCGCCGAGATGCTCAGCCCGTCGCTGTTCGGCGGTCGCCGGGTGCTCGTGCTCCGCTCCGGTCAGGACGCCCGCAAGGACCTGTCCACCGCGCTGCTCGGGTACGCGAAGAATCCCGACCCGGACGTGCAACTCGTGGTGCTGCACCTGGGTGGGGCCAAGGGCAAGGCGTTCGCGGACGGCCTGCGGGCGGCGGGCGCCACAGTGGTGCCGGCGGTGAAGCTCAAGGGCGACCGGGAGCGGTCCGCCTTCGTTCGGGACGAGATCCGCCGCCACGGTGGCAAGTGCACGCCCGACGCGGCCGACGCCCTGGTCGCGGCCGTCGGCAACGACATGCGTGAGCTGGCTGCCGCCTGCTCGCAACTGGTCGCCGACACCGACGGGCGGATCGGCGCGGACACCGTCGCCCGTTACTACCGGGGACGGGCCGAGGTGACCGGCTTCACCGTCGCCGACGCGACGATGGTCGGTGACGTGCCCGGCGCGCTGGAGGCGCTGCGGTGGGCGCTGCACGTCGGCGTCGATCCGGTGCCGATCGCCGACGCGCTGGCCGACGGCGTGCGGACCGTGGCCCGGGTCGCCGCCGCCGGCCGGGGCAACGCGTTCCAGCTGGCCAAGACGCTCGGCATGCCGGCCTGGAAGATCGAGAAGGCTCAGGTACGCGCCCGGGGCTGGACGCCCGAGGGCCTGGTCGAGGCGATGCGGGTGGCCGCCGAGTGCAACGCGGCGGTCAAGGGCGGTGCCGACGACCGGGCGTACGCGCTGGAGCGGGCCGTGTTCTCGGTGGCCGCGGCCCGGCAGGGCGGCGCCCGGTGACCCGAGCGTGGTCGACGGTGGCCACGGACGAGGAGCGGTACCGCCCGCTCTACGCCCGGGTGCTGGGGCTGCGCTTCGTCAACCCGGGTGGGGTGCTCTGCTTCCTCTTCTTCGAGGGCGCGGTGGCGCTGGCCGTGCTGCTCGCGCTCGCCGAACTGGTGAGCTGGTGGGCGGTGCTGGTGCTGCCGGTCGCGGTCGCGGCGATGGTCAAGCTCAACGACGTGGTGGCCGAGATGGTCGTCCGCACCGCCGCGCAGGTGCCCGAGCAGGAACGGGACCGCTTCCGCCGGCAGATGGAGCCGGTGATCGGGCGGGCCCGGGTGCCGGCGAGCGCCCGCGTGTCGCCGGGCGGGGCGGCGAGCATCGGGTCGCTGCCGGGCGGCGCGTCACCGGCGAGCTCCGGTGCGCTGCACGGCGGCGCGACCGCCGATTCCCGGGGCGTCCGCTACCACCATCCCCAACGCGCGACGTTCGACCGCCCGAACGAGCGATAGCCGCAGCCACCGGGCGGCGCTCTTCCGCCGGACGCCCCGCGCTACGCCCTCCGAACACCCGCGCTCTCCCGCCGGCGCCGTCGCCGACCGACCGTGGCGCGATCACCCCGCAGATCTTGGTACGAAACGGCCCCCGTAGGGGCCGAAATCTTCCACGACCTCCGCGGCGCACCCGCGCCGCGCACCACGCCCGCATTCCGGTGCGCCGGAGGTGCAAGCGGGGAGTACGGACAGGCGGAAGCCCCGTGGGCACAATGGCCCCGGGGCTTCCGGTGGGATCTGTGGCGCTGGTCAGGCAGAGAACGAGGCGACGCGCTTGGCGATCGCCGACTTCCGGTTGGCCGCCTGGTTCGAGTGGATGACACCCTTGCTGGCAGCCTTGTCCAGCTTGCGGGTGGCCTCACGCATGAGCACGGTGGCCTTCTCGGTGTCGCCCGCCTCGGCAGCCTCGTGGAACTTCCGGATGGCGGTCTTCAGCGACGACTTGACCGACTTGTTACGCAGCCGGCGCTTCTCGTTCTGCCGGTTGCGCTTGATCTGGGACTTGATGTTCGCCACGCGACAGCCTCGTCTTGATAGCTCGGGTTGGTCTGCTTTCGCGCACGACGAGCATGCGTCATCGCCGCGCGAAAAGCCAGGCTACCAGGTCGGCCCCGGACGAGCCAAAACGCCTCCGCCCGGCCCCATCCAGCCTGGTCGAGCGCGTGCCACTTCGGGGAGGTGGTGAGGTCAGGGCCCGTGGGATGCCGCCATCTCGCCGAACTGGTGTGGATCAAGGGGAAGGGGCGGGGCGTGCCCAGGACCAGCCCCGGCGCTCGGCCAGCCAGCCGAGTGCCTGCTCCCCGCTCCAGCGCTGGTGGGCGCGCAGGTGCGGGGAGGCGTTGGACGGCCCGGCCTCGGCGCCGGTCAGGAAGTACCCGGCCAGCGCGGCGAGCGTCACGTCCAGCGCGTCAGCGGGCGCCCCGGCCGCCGCCGGGTGCCCCGCGAACGCGGCGTCCGCGTCGAGGCCGCTGGCGTACGCGGTGAGCAGCAGCCCGGCCAGGTCGAACCAGGCCGGCCCGTGGCAGAGCCAGGGCCAGTCGCACAGCCAGGCCCGCCCGCCGGAGTCGATCAGGAGGTTGTCCACCCGCAGGTCGCCGTGGGTCAGGCCGGGAGCGGCGTCGGCATACCCGGGCAGGCGCGACTCCAGCGCGACCAGCTCGGCCAGCGGGGCGCCGGCGGCCTGCTCGGGCAGCGGCTCCCGTCCGGCGGCCACCTCGCCCCACCAGAGGATGTCGTCGCGGGCCAGGTCGGCGAGGCGGGGGAGCCGGAGCGCGGCCAGTTCCGCGGGCGCGGTGGCGAGCGCGGCGGCCACCTCGGCGTACGCGGCGAGGGCGGCGTCCAGCTCGGCCGGCGCCCAGGGCAGGCGGGGGGTGTGCCCGTCGATGGCGTCGAGCGCGAGCGCGTACCAGCCGGACTCGGTGAGCGCCCAGCGCGGCCGGGGCACCGGCAGCCCGGCCGGGAGCCGGGCCAGGATCGCCGCCTCGTGGGCGTACCAGTCGACCAGGTGCCGCTGCCCGTTCAGTGCCGCCGCCTTGACGAACGCCCGCTCCCCGGCAGGGCCGGTCAGTACGGCGGCGAAGCCGCTGGTGAAGCCGCCACCCGCCACCCGTACCGCCGCTGGTGGACCGCCGATCCGGGCGGCGAGCGCGTCGCGCAGCCCGGCCGGCAGGTCGGCCCAGCCGGGCCGGACGGCCGTCGACCCGTACGGAACGGGCGGTAGGGAGATCGCGCGCACCGCACCATGCTGCCGCACCGGCGGCGCGCGGCGAACCGGCGCGTCGGTGGGCTCTGCCAGACTGCCTGCCATGAGGACCGACGAGTTCTGGCAGTTGATCGACGAGGCCCGCGCCGGCGCCGGGGGAGAGCCCGACGCGGTCGCCGCCCGGGCGGTCGCGCTGCTGGCCGAGCGCGACCCGGAGGAGATCGTCGGATACGCCCACCACCAGCGGCGGGTGCTCGCCGCCTCCTACCGGGTCGACCTGTGGGGCGCGGCGTACCTGATCAACGGCGGCGCCTCGGACGACGGCTTCGAGTACTTCCGGGGCTGGCTGATGACCCAGGGCCGGGCGGTGTTCGCCCGGACGGTCGGCGACCCGGACTCGCTGGCCGAGCTGCCGCAGGTCCGGGCCGCCGCGCTCAGTGGCGAGGAGTTCGAGTGCGAGCGGATGCTCGGGGTGCCGTGGGACGCGTACCGCAAGGCCACCGCGTCCGACCTGCCGGCCGAGCGCGACCCGGTCCCGGTGCCCGACCTGAACGACTTCTGGGACTTCGACGACGAGGAGGAGGCCCGCCGCCGGCTGCCGAGGCTGGCCGCGCTGTTCGTCGAGCCACCCGTGGAATAGGCGTGGAGTGAAGGGGGAGCCCGGGCGCGCCCCGGGCGACGTGGGACCATGGAGGGGGCCGGCGGCGCGCCGGCCCGCTCACGTCAGCCGACCAGAACGGACCGCTGTGCCACCGACGCTCGATCCCGGCGCGAACGCTCCTGGTGCCACCGACCCGGCGCGCATCCGGAACTTCTGCATCATCGCCCACATCGACCACGGGAAGTCGACCCTGGCCGACCGGATGTTGCAGCTCACCGGTGTGGTCGATCCGCGGCAGATGCGCGCGCAGTACCTGGACCGGATGGACATCGAGCGCGAGCGCGGCATCACCATCAAGAGCCAGGCCGTGCGGATGCCGTGGACGATCCGCGAGGGCGACCGGGCCGGCGAGACCGCCGTGCTCAACATGATCGACACTCCGGGCCACGTGGACTTCACCTACGAGGTGTCCCGTTCGCTCGCCGCCTGCGAGGGCGCGATCCTGCTCGTCGACGCGGCGCAGGGCATCGAGGCGCAGACGCTCGCCAACCTCTACCTGGCGCTCGAGAACGACCTGCACATCATCCCGGTGCTCAACAAGATCGACCTGCCGGCCGCCCAGCCGGAGAAGTACGCCGAGGAGTTGGCCCACCTGATCGGCGGCGACCCGGCGGACTGCATCAGGGTCTCCGGCAAGACCGGCGAGGGCGTGCCCTACCTCCTGGACGAGATCGTCCGGCAGTTCGTGCCGCCGGTGGGCGACGCCGAGGCGCCGGCCCGCGCGATGATCTTCGACTCGGTGTACGACGTGTACCGGGGCGTGGTCACGTACGTCCGGGTGATCGACGGCCGGATCTCCGCCCGGGACCGGATCAAGATGATGTCCACCGGCGCGGTCCACGAGCTGCTGGAGATCGGCGTCATCTCGCCGGAGATGGTGAAGGCCGACGCGCTCGGCGTCGGCGAGGTGGGTTACCTGATCACCGGCGTGAAGGATGTGCGGCAGTCCCGGGTCGGTGACACGGTCACCATCAACGGGCGGCCGGCGTCCGAGGCGCTCGGCGGCTACAAGGATCCGAAGCCGATGGTCTACTCGGGGCTCTACCCGATCGACGGCTCGGACTACCCGAACCTGCGTGAGGCGCTGGACAAGCTCAAGCTCAACGACGCGGCGCTCACGTACGAGCCGGAGACCTCCGGCGCGCTGGGCTTCGGCTTCCGCTGCGGCTTCCTCGGCCTGCTGCACCTGGAGATCATCCGGGAGCGGCTGGAGCGGGAGTTCAACCTCGATCTGATCTCCACCGCTCCGAACGTGGTCTACCGGGCCATTCAGGAGGACGGCGAGGAGGTCGTGGTCACCAACCCGAGCGAGTACCCGACCGGCAAGATCGCCGAGGTGTACGAGCCGACCGTCCGGGCCACCGTGCTGACCCCGAACGACTACGTCGGCGCGGTGATGGAGCTGTGCCAGGGTCGCCGCGGCAGCCTGCTCGGCATGGACTACCTCTCCGCCGACCGGGTGGAGCTGCGCTACACGCTGCCGCTGGCCGAGATCATCTTCGACTTCTTCGACCAGCTCAAGAGCCGCACCAAGGGTTACGCCTCGCTCGACTACGAGCCCTCCGGCGAGCAGGCGTCCGACCTGGTCAAGGTCGACATCCTGTTGCACGGCGAGCCGGTCGACGCGTTCAGCGCGATCGTGCACAAGGACAAGGCGTACACGTACGGCACGACGATCGCGGCGAAGCTGCGCTCGTTGATCCCGCGCCAGCAGTTCGAGGTGCCGATCCAGGCGGCCATCGGCAGCCGGGTCATCGCCCGGGAGACGATCCGCGCGATCCGCAAGGACGTGCTCGCCAAGTGCTACGGCGGTGACATCAGCCGTAAGCGCAAGCTGCTGGAGAAGCAGAAGGAGGGCAAGAAGCGGATGAAGATGGTGGGCCGGGTGGAGGTCCCTCAGGAGGCGTTCATCGCGGCGCTGTCGTCCGACTCCGGCGACACCAAGTCGCCCGGCAAGAAGTAGCGGCAAGGCTCCACGAACCGGCCGGCGTCCTCTCCAGGGCGCCGGCCGGTTCGCGTACCCAGGAATTTTTCAGCTGCCGGCAGCGCTCCCACCTGCGGGTTCGTCGCGGTCGGGGAGCGGCGGTCGATGCCGCCGGTTTCGGTTTTCGATGCGTCGGGCATTTAGCGGGCACGACAGCAACCGCACGGAACGTGCGAAATCGCTTGAGGAGGACCGACCGTGGAGTTCACCGTCTGGGGCATCATCACCGCGCTCGTCGTGGGTCTGATCGTCGGCGCGCTGGGCCGGCTGGTCGTACCGGGCCGGCAGAACATGCCGATGTGGCTGCACATGGTGATCGGCGTCGGCGCCGCGCTGCTGGGCACCGTCCTGGCCCGCGCGCTCGGCATCGCCACGCAGACCGCCGGTATCGACTGGGCCGAGCTGGCCGTGCAGGTCGTGCTCGCGGCCATCGGTGTGGCCCTGGTGGCCGGCGTCGGCCGCCGCCGCGGCGTCGCGCATCACTGATCGACGTACCACGCGCCTCGACGGGCGCCCGGCCGATGCGGCCGGGCGCCCGTCGGTGTATTCGGCGCATTGAGCCCCGTCGGTGCGCCGGGCTGGCCCGCCGCGCCGGGTTTCGGGAAGAAGCAGCAGCTCAGGGTGCGCCTGAACAATTCGTCATCGGAGTCGGTTTGGATTTCCGGGCGGTCGGGAACTTAGCGATCACGACAGTAACCACACAGGAATGTGTGACCCGATCTTAAGGAGGAGGGCGACCATGGAGCTCACCGTTTGGGGCATCATCACGGCGCTGGTCGTTGGTCTGATCGTCGGCGCGCTGGGCCGGCTGGTCGTGCCGGGCCGGCAGAACATGCCCATCTGGCTGCACATGCTGATCGGCGTCGGCGCCGCGCTTCTGGGCACCATCGTCGCCCGGGCCTCCGGCTTCGCCGAGACCGCCGGCATCGACTGGCGCGAGCTGATGCTGCAGGTGCTGTTCGCCGCGATCGGCGTGGCCCTGGTGGCCGGTGTCGGCCGCCGTCGCGGCGTCTCGCGCTACTGACCCCGCACCACGCGCCTCGACGGGCGCCCGGCCTCACCGGCCGGGCGCCCGTCGGCGTATGTGTGCCCTGAGCTGCCCGGACGGCGTCGATGCCGGCCGGGCCTCAGGCTGCGATACGGTCGCCTGTGCCTCCGCCACGAACTCCCCCTGTTGTAAAGGAAATTTTCCTACTAAGGTGCGGCAGAGAAGGTTAGTGCCAAACGGCCCTGAGGGAGATATGGCGTGAACAGGTGGAAGCGGCTGGCTCCGGTCACCGCCATCGTGGCGTCGGCCGCGTTGGTGCTGACCGCGTGCGGTGGCTCCGGCGACGACGACAAGGCCGCCGACAACAGCAAGCTCACTGTGTGGATGATGGGTGAGGGCGGCGACGCCCAGACCACGTTCCTCGACAGCGTCGAGGCGGAGTTCAAGAAGAAGCACCCCGAGACCGACGTCGTGGTGCAGTACATTCCCTGGCTCGAGGCGCCGAAGAAGTTCCAGGCCGCGCTCGCCGGCGGGGAGGGCCCGGACGTCACCGAGCTGGGCAACACCGAGACCCAGGGCTGGGCCGCGCAGGAGGCCCTGGCCGACGTCTCGGACAAGTTCAACGGCTGGTCCGAGGGCAAGGACATCCTGCCCGACCTGGTCAAGAACGCCCAGCTCGACGGCAAGCAGTACGGCGTGCCGTGGTACGCCGGCGTCCGCGCCGTCTACTACCGCACCGACTGGTTCGCCGAGGCGGGCGTCAAGCCGCCGACGAACTGGGACGAGATGATCGCCGCCGCGAAGGCCGTGCAGGCCAAGAAGCCCGGCACCTACGGCATCGCCCTGCCCGGCAACTCCGAGCTGCCGTTCTACTCCTTCCTCTGGGGTGCCGGCGGGGAGATCGCCACCAAGGAGGGCGACAGCTGGAAGTCCGGCTACAACACCCCCGAGGCGCAGAAGGCGGTCAAGTTCTGGACCGACCTGGTGACCGTGCACAAGGTCGCCCCGCCGGCCGCCGCCGGGTGGAACGAGGTCGACGCCCGCACCCAGTTCGCCACCGGCAAGGCTGCCATGGCGTTCGCCGGTAGCTGGCAGGGTGGCGCGATGAAGAAGGACAACCCCGACATCGAGAAGGTGTGGGGCACGTTCCCGATCCCCGGCCCGGACGGCAAGCCCGCCCCGGCGTTCGCCGGCGGCTCCGACATCGCCATCTGGAAGGACAGCGAGCGGCAGGCGCTGGCCTGGGACTACATGACAGTGCTGCTGAGCAAGCAGAAGGACAAGGAGTTCGCCAGCAGCCTCGGCTTCTTCCCGGTCTACCAGGACCTGGTGAGCAGCGGCGACTACGCCAACGACAAGGTGATGGCCGCGTTCGCCACCGCCATCCAGAACACGAAGCTGACCCCGCTCACCCCGAAGTGGGTCGAGGTCAGCCGGACCAAGACGGTGACCCAGGCGATGAACAGCTCGGTCATCAAGGGCCAGAAGACGGTCGAGAAGGCAACCGCCGACGCGGCCACCGAGATGGAAGGCATTTTGAACAGCAAGTGAGCCTACTGACAAAGAGCCCCGGCGAGGCCGCCGCGCGGGAGACCCCCGCGCGGCGGCGCCGTCGCCGGGTGGACCACCTTCCGTATCTGCTCCTGCTGCCCTGCCTGGCGATCATCGCCGTGTTGCTGCTCTGGCCCCTCGGCCAGGTCGTGTGGATGTCCTTCCACAAGCTGGACAGCGTCCGGCAGCTGCGCGGCGACCGCGAGTGGCCGTGGGTCGGCCTGGCCAACTACGCCCAGATCCTCGGCGACCCGTTCTTCCGTACGGTGCTGCGCAACACCGTGCTGTTCGCGCTCGCCAACGTGGCGCTCACGATGATCCTCGGCACGCTGGTCGGGCTGCTGCTCAACCGCCTGGGCAAGAAGATGGTCACGTTCGTGGCGAGCTGCGTGATGCTCGCCTGGGCCACCCCGGCACTGACCGGCACGATCGTCTGGAAGTGGATCTTCGACGACACGAGCGGCCTGGTCACCTGGCTGTTCAACAAGCTTCCGGACGGGCTCTCCACGGCCCTGTTCGGGCGCAGCGACTGGACCGGGTACGGCTGGTTCAACGATCCGCTGCTGTTCTTCGCCATCCTGACGCTCGTGGTGGTCTGGCACTCGTTCCCGTTCATCGCGGTGAGCGTCCTGGCCGGGCTCAAGAGCGTACCGACGGAGCTGCAGGAGGCGGCCCGGGTCGACGGCGCCGGGCCGTGGAAGGTCTTCTGGAAGGTCACGTTCCCGATGCTGCGGCCGGTCTTCGGCATCCTCGTGGTGCTCTCCACGATCTGGGACTTCAAGGTCTTCACCCAGCAGTTCGTGCTGGCCGGCGGCACCCAGGACCGGACGACGTTCATGCTGTCGATCTACTCGTACGCGGAGGCGTTCTCGCCGCCGCCCAAGTACGGCCTCGGCTCGGCCATCGCGGTCATCCTCACCGTGATCCTGCTCGTGGTGACCGCCCTGTACGTCCGCATGGTGCTGAAGCAGGAGGACGAATGACGAAGAAGATCGCCCTCAACGGCGCGGGTCTGCTGGTGGCGCTCTTCGCCGCCTTCCCGGTCTACTGGATGGTGGCGACCTCACTGAAGCCCAACCGGGAGATCTTCTCGTCCACCCCCCGGCCGGTGCCGGCGGAGCCGACGCTGGAGCACTACCGGGAGATCCTCACCGGCAACCTGATCCCGGGCGTCACGTTCGCCGACTTCTTCCTCAACAGCGTGCTCGTCGCGCTGGCGACGGTGCTGCTGAGCGGGCTGGTCGCGCTGCTCGCCGCGACCGCCGTGGCCCGGTTCCGGTTCAAGCTGCGCACCACGTTCCTGATCATGCTGCTGGTGGTGCAGATGATCCCGCTGGAGGCGCTGGTCATCCCGCTGTTCCTGATGATCCAGCGGCTCGGCCTCTACAACACGCTGCCCAGCCTGATCCTCACGTACCTCGGCTTCTCGCTGCCGTTCGCGGTCTGGATGCTGCGCGGATTCGTCGCCGCGGTGCCCAAGGAACTGGAGGAGGCCGCCGCCATCGACGGCGCCAGCCGGGCCCAGACGTTCCGCAAGGTGCTGTTCCCGCTCGTCGCGCCCGGCCTGGTCGCCACCAGCATCTTCTCGTTCATCACCGCCTGGAACGAGCTGATCTTCGCCTTGACCTTCATCAACGACCAGCAGAAGTACACGCTGCCGGTGGCGATGACGTTCTTCTTCGGCCGGGACGACACCGCCTGGGGCTCGGTGATGGCCGCGTCCACGCTGTTCACCCTGCCGGTGATCGTCTTCTTTCTGCTGGTACAGCGCCGGATGGTCTCCGGTCTGGTGGCGGGAGCGGTCAAGGGCTGACCCGGTGCGGGCCGACCCGGCGGCCGTCAGGCCGCGGCGAACACCTCGGCCCGCACCTCGGTGGCCGGGTCGCCCTTCACCCGGGCCCAGGAGCCCTGCTCGGCGGTCCACTCCAGGTTGCCGAAGCGGACCCTCTTCACGCCGTGGTCGTCGGCGTGCGAGACCAGCCAGTGCGCATACCGCCAGCCGTTGCGGTCGCCGCCGGCCGGCACGGTGAGCGCGGTCAGGTCCGTCGCCGTGGGCAGCCGGGGCAGCCCCCAGTCCAGCGACAGGCTCTCCAGCACGGCGCTCGCGGCGGCCGGCCCCCGCATCGTCGGCGGCGAGGAGACGGTGCAGGCCACCGCGCCGGTCGCGTGGCCGAGCAGCGCCCGGGTGAGGACCTCCGACTCGTCCGCCCACTTCTCGTACGCCTCGGGGAACGCCGACCGCTGCACCCGCTGGGCGGCGTCGGTGACCCGCATCCGCTCCCAGCCCTGCACCTTCTTCAGCGCGGCGTAGAACTTGTTCGCCGCGTACCGCGGGTCCTGGACCTGCTCCGGGGTGCCCCAGCCCTGGCTCGGGCGCTGCTGGAACAGGCCGAGCGAGTCGCGGTCGCCGTGGGCGATGTTGCGCAGGTGCGACTCCTGGTACGCGGTCGCCAGCGCCACCACCACCGCGCGGTCGGGCATCCGGCGCTGCATGCCGATGGCCGCGATGGTGGCCGCGTTCGCCATCTGGTCGGCACCGAGCACCACCTCGCCGTCCGCCTGCACGGTGCAGGTCCGGCTGGACAGGGGGAGCCGCAGGTGCTCACCGAACTGTTTGGTCACGACGTAGACCGCGAGCAGTGCCAGCACGCACACCGCCACCCCAGATGCCACGATCGCCGCTCGCGTCCGCACCCGCACCCCCTGTCCCGACAGTCCGACAAGCGTACTTCCCACCCGCACCGGCGGGTCTCGGCCGACCGGCGGGCCCCACGTCGGCCGGAGCGGCTCCGGCGGGGCCGGCCGCGCACCTCATTCCCCGGCGGGCACCCAGGCGGCGGGACGCTTCTCCCGGAACGCCAGCACGCCCTCGCGCCCCTCGTCGGAGAGGAAGTACCCGGTGGACAGCGCGGCCAACTCGCCGATCTCGCCCCGCAGGTCGGTACCGGCGGGCCGGCGCAGCAGCTCCTTCGCCCCGGCCAGCGCCCCCGGCGCGCCCTTGACCAGCGAGGCGCAGTAGCGCCCGACGGCGGCGTCCAGCTCGTCGCCGGGCACCGCGGCGGTGACCAGGCCGATCTCGGCGGCCCGGCGGCCGTCGAACGTGTCGCCGGTCAGGTACAGCTCGGCGGCGGCCCGCTGGCCCAGCCGGGGCAGCACGGTCGCCGAGATCACCGCCGGGATCACCCCGATCCGCACCTCGGTGAACGCGAACGTCGCCTCCTGCGCGCAGACCGCCAGGTCGGCGGCGGCGATCAGGCCCAGCCCGCCGGCCCGGGCCGGCCCGGCGATCTTCGCGACCACCGGCTTCGGGCACTCCCGCACCGCCACCAGCACGTCGCCGAGCATCCCGGCGGGCACGGTGCCGCTGGCGTACGCGGCGGCGGTCTCCTTCAGGTCGGCGCCGGAGCAGAAGACCGGGCCGGTGTGGTCGAGCACGATCGCGCGGACGGCGTCGTCGGCGACCGCGTCGGCCAGCCCGGCCAGCAGCTCGGTCATCAGGGGCGTGGAGAGCGCGTTGCGGTTGTGCGGGCTGTCCAGGGTGAGGGTGGTCACCCCACGGGCCGTGGCGACTCGCACGAGAGCGTCCGGAGAGGTCATGCCGGGCACACTAGTGGCCATGCCCGGCGTCCTTCCAGAAGGCGAACCCGTCCCGCGCGACGGATCGCTGCCCGCCACCGCCACTCGCGCCGTCGGTGCCCGCGGCTTCGGCGTGTACGTCCACGTGCCGTTCTGTGCCAGCCGGTGCGGTTACTGCGACTTCAACACGTACACCGCTTCGGAACTGGGTGGCGGGGTGAGCCGGGAGACGTACGCCGACTCGGTGCTGGCGGAGCTGGCGCTGGCCGCCCGGGTGCTGGGCGACTCGCCGCCGCCCCGGGTCGACACCGTCTTCGTCGGCGGTGGCACGCCCACCCTGCTGCCCGCCGACGATCTGGCCCGGATCCTCGACGGCATCGACCGCGTCTGGGGGCTGGCCGCCGACGCCGAGGTGACCACCGAGGCCAACCCCGAGTCGGTGAGCCCGGAGTCGCTCAAGACGCTGCGGGCGGCCGGCTACACCCGGATCTCGCTGGGCATGCAGTCCGCCGCGCCGGGGGTGCTCGCGGTGCTCGACCGGCGGCACAGCGCGGGCCGGGCCACCGCCGCCGCCCTGGAGGCGCGTGACGCCGGGTTCGCGCACGTGAACCTGGACCTGATCTACGGCACGCCGGGCGAGACGGCTGAGGACTTCGCCGCCTCGCTGGCCCAGGTGGTCGACGCGGGCGTGGACCACGTCAGCGCGTACGCCCTGATCGTGGAGGACGGCACCCGGCTGGCCGCGCGGATGCGCCGGGGGGAGCTGCCGTACCCCTCCGACGACGTGGCGGCGGACCGCTACCTGGCCGCGGAGGCCGTGCTCGGCGTGGCCGGGTTCTCCTGGTACGAGGTGTCGAACTGGGCCCGTTCGGCGGCGGCGGCGTGCCGGCACAACCTGCTCTACTGGACCGGCGCCGACTGGTGGGGCCTGGGCCCGGGGGCGCACAGCCACGTCGGCGGCGTGCGGTGGTGGAACGTGAAGCACCCGAGCGCGTACGCGGCGCGGCTGGCCGAGGGCGCCTCGCCCGCGCTGGCCCGGGAGCAGCTCACCCCGGACGAGCAGCACATGGAGGACGTGATGCTGCGGGTGCGGCTCGCCTCCGGGCTGCCGCTGGACGTGCTGGACGCCGCCGGCCGGGCGGGCGCCGAGCGGGCCCGCGACGCCGGGCTGCTCGACGCCGGGGCGTACGCGCGGGGGCTGGTGGTGCTGACGCTGCGCGGCCGGCTGCTGGCCGACGCGGTGGTACGCGACCTGCTGCCGTGACCGGGGCCGGCCGGCCGCCCCCTCGGCCGGCCGGCGGTGTCACTTGACGAAGTTGTAGGTCAACGGGTAGCGGTACAGCACACCCTCGTTGGCCTTGATCCCGCCGATGATCCCGAAGATCAGCGGCACCAGCCAGACCAGCATCGGGACGAAGAACAGGATCCCGCAGCTGATGACCGTGATCACCCAGGCGAGCACGCTGGCGACGGTCCAGGTGATCTGGAAGTTCAGCGCCGCGACCGCGTGCGCGCGGACCGTCGGCGACTGCTGACCGCGGGTCATCAGCGCGATGAGCGGAGCGACCCAGCCGAGCAGGCCGCCGCCGACGATGACACCCGCGGCACCGCCGAAGTGCGCCACCAGGGCCCACGTCTTCTCGTCGTTGTTGGCGTACGCGGCGGGACCGTACCCGCCACCGGCGCCGTAGCCCGGCGTGCCGCCCGGCGGGGGGTAACCACCCGGGGGCGGGTAGCCGCCCGGCGGAGGTTGACCACCCGGGGGCGGGTAGCCGCCCGGGGGCGGATAGTCACCGGGCGGGGGATAGCCGCCGGGGCCCGGCGCCCCGGACAGTGGAGCGGTGGGTGGTTCGTCGCCCGGCGACGAGCCGTAGGGGGCCGACGGGTCGGGCTGGGGGCCGGAGTCCCCCGACCCGGGAGGGCGAGGAGGTTCAGTCATGGTCGCCACGGTAGGTGCACCGGTCAACTCGCACCAGAGCGACACAGGCCGACGATGACCGGCTGTTCGGCCCTGGTGGGGCGCGGTGTGTGGTGGGCCGCACCGCAGGTCCGTCGGGCGATCATCGCGTCGGCGGGGGTGCCGACGTAGACTGGCACTCGCTACAGTCGAGTGCCAGCCGCCCGGCGGATGCCGCGTGCCGGCCGACCGAGGTGCGTCAGGAGGTGGGGAATGGGTCTCGACGACCGCAAACTCGCCGTGCTGCGCGCGATCGTCGAGGACTACGTCGCCACGCAGGAGCCGGTCGGCAGCAAGACGCTGGTCGAGCGGCACCAGCTCGGCGTCTCGCCGGCCACCGTGCGCAACGACATGGCGGTGCTGGAGGAGGAGGGCTACATCCGGCAGCCGCACACCAGCGCCGGCCGGGTGCCCACCGACCGCGGCTACCGCCTCTTCGTCGACCGGCTGTCCCGGATCAAGCCGCTCAGCCCGGCCGAGCGCCGGGCGATCGAGCGCTTCCTGGTCGGCGCCGTCGACCTAGACGACGTGGTGCACCGTACGGTCCGGCTGCTCGCCCAGCTCACCCGGCAGGTGGCGGTCGTGCAGTACCCGAGCCTGGCCCGCTCCAAGGTGCGTCACCTGGAGCTGGTGCCGATCTCCACCACCCGGCTCATGGTCGTGATGATCGCCGACACCGGCCGGGTCGAGCAGCGGCTGGTCGAGCTGCCCGCCCCGGTGCCCGCCGACGACGTAACCGACCTGCGCCGGCTGGTGAACGAGAAGCTCGTCGGCAGTCAGCTCGCCGAGACGCCGCCGCTGGTGCAGGCGCTCGTCGACGAGTCGGCGCCGCGCCTGCGCCCGGCCATGACCACGCTCTCCACCGTGCTGCTGGAGACGCTCGTGGAACGGCACGAGGAGCGCCTCGCGCTGGCCGGGCAGGCCAACCTCACCCGGGGTGGCCTGCTCGACTTCCAGGGTTCGCTGCGCCCCGTCCTGGAGGCGCTCGAAGAAGAGGTCGTGCTGCTCAAGCTGATCGGCGAGACCGAGCCGAGCACCACCCGGGTGCTCATCGGCGACGAGAACGAAGTCGACAACCTGCGGGCCGCCTCGGTGGTCAGCACCGGCTACGGACCGGGCAGCACCATCGTCGGCGGTCTCGGCGTGCTCGGGCCGACCCGGATGGACTACCCCGGCAATATCGCCATGGTGAGGGCCGTGGCACGCTACGTGGGCGAACTGCTGGCCCAGAACTGACCAGTCAGGGCCGACGGCCGGTTCCGGCCGACGACCGGAGCGACGCGAGACGAACATGAGGACACCTAACCCAGTGGCCAGGGACTACTACGGCATTCTCGGCGTGAGCCGGGACGCCTCCGACGACGAGATCAAGCGCGCCTACCGCAAGCTGGCGCGGCAGTTCCACCCGGACGTCAATCCGGACCCGGAGGCCCAGGAGAAGTTCAAGGACATCAACGCCGCTTACGAGGTCCTCTCGGACGACCGGAAGCGGCAGATCGTCGACCTCGGCGGCGACCCGCTCGCCCCGGGCGGCGGTGGCATGGGCGGTCCCGGGGGCCCGGGCGGCGCCGGTCCGTTCGTCGGCTTCCAGGACATCATGGACGCGTTCTTCGGCGGCGCCGCCGGCGGCAGCCGTGGGCCGCGCCCGCGCACCCGCCCCGGCGCGGACGCGATCCTGCGCCTGGAACTGGACCTCAACGAGACCGCGTTCGGCGTCGAGGCGCCGATCACCGTCGACACCGCAGTGCTCTGCACCACCTGCTCCGGCGCCGGCACCGCCGCCGGCACCCACCTGGCCACCTGCGAGGCGTGCGGCGGCCGGGGCGAGGTGCAGTCGGTGCAGCGGACGTTCCTCGGTCAGGTGGTCTCCGCCCGGCCGTGCACCGTCTGCCAGGGCTTCGGCACCACCATCCCGCACCCCTGCCCGACCTGCGCCGGTGACGGCCGGGTGCGCACCCGCCGTTCGCTGACCGTCAAGATCCCGGCCGGAGTCGAGGACGGCATGCGGATCCGCCTGGCCCAGCAGGGTGAGGTCGGCCCGGGTGGCGGCACCGCCGGTGACCTCTACGTCGAGATCCACGAGCGGCCGCACGACGTCTACTCCCGCAAGGGCGACGACCTGCACTGCCGGGTGACGGTGCCGATGACCGCCGCCGCGCTCGGCACCCGGCTGACCATCAAGGCGCTCGACAGCGAGGAGGTGGTCGACGTCAAGCCCGGCACCCAGCCCGGCAGCACGCTGCGGCTGCGCGCCCGGGGCGTACCGCACCTGCGCGGCACCGGACGGGGCGACCTCTACGTGCACCTGGACGTGCGTACCCCGACCAAGCTCGACGCCGACCAGGAGCGGATGCTGCGCGACTTCGCCAAGACGCGCGGCGAGGAGGTCGCCGAGCTGACCAAGCAGGGCGGCTTCTTCTCCCGGATGCGCGACGCCTTCAACGGGCACGCCTGAGGTGTCCGCGCCGCTGTTCCTGGTCGAGGCGCTGCCCACCGGTGACACGCTGACGCTCGACGGCCCGGAGGGCCACCACGCGGCCACCGTGCAGCGGCTGCGCGTCGGCGAGGAACTGGTGCTCGCCGACGGCCGGGGCGGCACGGCCGCCGCCGTGGTCACCGCCGCCGGCCGCGGCACGCTCGACCTGCGGGTCACCAGCCGGGGGTACGCGGACGCGCCGGTGCCCCGGCTGGTCGTGGTGCAGGGCATCGCCAAGGGCGACCGGGGCGAACTCGCCGTGCAGGCGATGACCGAGGTCGGCGTGGACGAGATCGTGCCCTGGGCGGCGTCCCGCTCGGTGGCGCAGTGGCGTGGCGAGCGGGGCGAACGCGCCCGGCAGAAGTGGGTGGCCACCGCCCGGGAGGCGGCCAAGCAGGCCCGCCGCCCGTGGCTGCCCGTGGTGGCCGGCGCGCCGGACGAGTCCACCGCCTCGGTGGCCCGCCGGATCGCCGGGTCGGCCGGCGCGTTCGTGCTGCACGAGGGCGCACAGGACCGGCTGACCACAGTCGACCTGCCGGCCGCCGGGGAGATCGTGCTGGTGGTCGGCCCGGAGGGCGGCATCGCCGACCACGAGCTGGCCACCTTCGCCGACGCCGGAGCCCGGACGGTCCGCCTGGGCCCGTCGGTCCTGCGCACGTCGACGGCAGGAGTGACCGCCCTGACAGTCCTGGCCACCCGCCTGACCCACTGGTAGCCCGCCGGCCCCTTCCGCGCTGATCTTGCAGTTTCGGCCCATGTTGTGCCGCTTTCGTGATGCTTGGCCGGGGCCGAGAGTGCAAGATCGCCGGGAGTCAAGGGCGGGGGAGCGGGGGTCAGGAGCGGAGGTAGGAAGCGCCGTTGAGGTCGATGATCGTTCCCGCCGCCCACTCGGCCTCGGGGCTCGCCAGCCAGTGCACCGCCGCGGCGATCTCCTCCGGCCGGGCCACCCGGTGGAACGGGGACTGGGCACGTACCGCCTCGCCCCGCTCGCTCTTCAGGTGCTCGTTCGTCATGTCGGTCTCGACGAAGCCGGGCGCCACGCACGCCACAGCGATGCCGTACGGCGCCAGGGCCACCGCCAGCGACTGGGCCATCGCGTTCATCCCGGCCTTGCTGGCCCCGTACGCCGGGTTGGCCGGCTCGCCCCGGAACGCCCCACGGGACGACACGTTCACGATCCGGCCCCCGCGTTCGCGCATGTGCTGCGCGGCGCACCAGGCGGCGTTCGCGGCGCCGACCAGGTTGGTGTCCAGGACCTCCCGCCACCGCGCCCGCCACTGCTCGTAACTGCTCTCGAAGACCGGGTGCGGGGGATCGGCCGGTCCGAACACACCGGCGTTGTTCACCAGGACGTCGAGCCCGCCGAGCCGCTGGGCCGCCTCGTCCACCATCGCGCGCACCGCGTCGGCGTCGGCCAGGTCGGCGCGTACCACCGCGTGCCCCTCGCCGGGCAGTTCGGCGCGCAGCCGCTCCGCCAGCCCGGCCGAGTCCCGGTGGTGGATCGCCACCCGGTCCCCACCGGCGGCGAACGCCCGCGCCACCGCCCGCCCGATGCCCCGCGAGGCCCCCGTCACCAGCACCGCCCGTCCCGACATGGCGGCCATCCTGCCGCATCGGGGCCCGGTGTTAAGAAGGGCCCCTTCACCTACCCGAGGCGTTAAGCGGGGGCCCTTCCTTACACTGCTGCGATGGACTGCCTCTTCTGCCGGATCGTCGCCGGGGAGATTCCGGCCACCATCGTCCGCGAGACCGCCACCACCCTGGCCTTTCGGGACATCGACCCGAAGGCGCCGACCCACGTGCTGGTGATCCCGAAGGAGCACTACGCGGACGTGGCCACGCTGGCCCAGGGCGCGCCCGAACTGGCCGGCGAGGTGCTCCAGACCGCCGCCGTGGTCGCGGAGGAGGAGGGCCTGACCGTGGACGGGTTCCGGCTGATGTTCAACACCGGCCCGTACGGCGGCCAGGAGGTCTTCCACGTGCACGCCCACCTGCTCGGCGGCGCGCCGCTCGGCCCGATGCTCTGCCGATGACCGACGTCTCCGACCGGCTCGGCCGGATGGTGCGCCAGGCACAGGCCACCGGGCGGATCCCGGCGGTGTCCGCCGCCCTGCACCGGGCCGATCGGCCGCTCTGGACCTGCACCGTGGGGGATACCGGCAACGACACCCCGCTGGGGCCGGAGACGGTGTTCCGGATCGGTTCGGTCACCAAGACGTTCACCGCGGCGCTCGTCATGCAGTGCCGCGACGACGGCCTGCTCGACCTGGACGACCCGATCGGGCGGCACCTCGACCTGCCCGCGCACGGCGACGCGACAGTACGCCGGCTGCTGTCGTACACCGCCGGCCTGCAACGCGAGCCGCACGGCGACGTATGGGACAGCCTGCGCGCCCCGGCCGTCGGCGAGATGCTGGCCGACCTGGCCCGGGTCGAGCGGGTGCTGCCCACCGGCCGGCGCTTCCACTACTCCAACCTCGGCCTGGCACTGCTCGGCGAGGCGGTCGCCCGGCTGCGCGGCGGCACCTGGGCCGAGGTGCTGGCCGACCGGGTCCTCACCCCGCTCGGGCTGACCGCCACCGGGCCGTACCCGACCGGGCGCGCGGCGACCGGGTTCCTGGTCGACGCGTACTCCGACGAGGCCCACCCGGAACCACCCGCCGACTTCGGCGCGGTGGCCCCCGCCGCGCAGCTCTGGAGCACCGCGACGGACATGGCCCGCTGGGCCGCGTTCCTGGCCGACCCGGCGGCGGTGGACCCGGACGGCGCGGTGCTCGCCGCGGCGACGGTCGAGGAGATGCGCTGGCCGCTCACGCCCACCGACGAGTCGGTCTGGTCGGCCGGCTTCGGGCTGGGGCTGATCCTGATCCCGCAGCCGGACCGGGTGACCCACGTGGGCCACGACGGCGCGATGCCCGGATTCCTCGCCGCCGTCTACGGACGGCGCGGCGGACAGGGCACCGCCGGGGCGATGGGCTGCGCGGTGCTCGGCTCGTCCGGCACCGGGGTGGAGGTGCTGGACCTGCCCCACCGGCTGCTCGCCGCCGCCGCCGAGCACGACCCGGCGGAGATCGAGCCGTGGCGTCCCGGCCCGCCCGCTCCGGACCACCTGCGCGGCGTGCCGGGCCGATGGTGGGGCGAGGGCTTCGAGTACGTCTTCTCCTGGCACGACGGGACGCTGCGGGCACGCGGCGTGGACGACCCGGCCGGGAAGCCGCCCGCCGTCTTCGCGCCACTGCCGGACCGGCCGGACGTGTTCCGCACGGTCTCCGGCCGCGAGGTGGGTGAGCTGCTGCGGCTGACCCGCGACGAGCGCGGCGTGGTGGTCCGGATGCACTGGGCGACCTACCGCTTCACCCGCGCCCAGGAGACCTTCGACGGGTACGACTTCCGCGTCGGTGGTTGAGCGCCGGGGCACCGGAAATGGGCGCGGTGCGTACGGTGCCGACCCGATACGATGGAGGTAACCGAACGCCGTGCCGGCAGGGCCCGGCGCCCGAGAAGCGGAGAGCAGGTGGCGCAGGGCCCGAGGGCCCGACCTATGACCGGCACCCCACCTCCCGGCACGCCGCGTGTGCAGACCAGGATCACGGTTCCCGACCAGAAGATCATGGTGAACCTGCTCGGCGCGGGCGACGAGATCCTGCGCCTCGTCGAGCGCTCGATCGACAGCGACGTCCACGTCCGTGGCAACGAGATCACCATCACCGGCGCTCCCGCCGACAACGCCCTCGCCGAGCGCCTCTTCAGTGAGCTGCTCGAACTGATCGAGAAAGGCGAGACCCTGACCACAGACGCGGTACGGCGTACCGTCGGCATGCTCGAACAGGGCGGCGCCGAGCGGCCCGCCGAGGTCCTGACGCTCAACATCCTCTCCCGTCGCGGCCGCACCATCCGTCCCAAGACGCTGGGGCAGAAGAAGTACGTCGACGCGATCGACGCCCACACCATCGTCTTCGGCATCGGCCCGGCGGGTACCGGCAAGACGTACCTGGCCATGGCGAAGGCCGTGCAGGCGCTGCAGGCCAAGCAGGTCAACCGGATCATCCTGACCCGGCCGGCGGTCGAGGCGGGGGAGCGGCTGGGCTTCCTGCCCGGCACCCTGAACGAGAAGATCGACCCCTACCTGCGCCCGCTCTACGACGCGCTGCACGACATGCTCGACCCGGAGACCATCCCCAAGCTGATGGCCGCCGGCACGATCGAGGTCGCGCCGCTGGCCTACATGCGCGGGCGGGCCCAGCCGTACGACGCCCGGGTGTTGACGCCGGAGGGCTTCCGGTCGTTCGGCTCGCTCCAGGTCGGCGACCTGGTCATCGGCTCGAACGGGACGCCCACACCGGTGATCGGCATCTACCCGCAGGGGCCGAAGCAGACCTACCGGGTCACCACGCAGGACGGCGCGTCCACGCTCTGCTGTGGTGAGCACCTGTGGACCGTCGCCACGCCGGACGACAAGCGGCGTGGGCGCCGGCGCACGATCGAGACGCAGGAGATGATCGGCAAGGAGTGGCGGGGCCACACCCGTCGCTACGAACTCCCGCTCGTCGCGCCGGTGCAGATGGAGCCGCGCGCGGTTCCGCTCGACCCGTACGCGCTCGGGCTGCTGCTCGGCGACGGCGCGATCTCGTCCCGCGCCACGCCGGCCTTCTGCACCGCCGACCCGGAGCTGGCGACCGCGCTGGAGGAGGCGCTCGTCGGCATCCGACTGGTCCGCAAGGGTGACGACGACTACGTCCTCCGGCACGTCAACGGGCACCGCGGCGGCGTGATCGTGGCGAACCCGGTGACTGTGGCCGTCCGCGAACTGGGGCTGGCCGGGGCCACCTCGGGCACGAAGTTCGTCCCCGAGGTCTACAAGAACAACAGCGTCGGCGTCCGGCTGGCGGTCCTGCAAGGGCTGCTGGACACCGACGGCGGGCCGGTCACCCAGGCCGGGCGCACGTGCCGTGTGCAGTATTCGACCACTTCCCCCCGGTTGTGCGACGACGTGGTCCACCTGGTCGAGTCGCTCGGAGGGGTGGCCACGGCGCGGGTTCGTCCGGCCGAGGGACGCAAGCCCGGTCTGGCGAAGGGGCGGCCGGTTCCGTACCGGTCCGACGCCTACATCGTGGAGATCCGGCTACCCGCCGGTGTCGCGCCGTTCCGCCTGTCGCGTAAGCGCCGGCTCTACGACGAGCACGGCGGTGGCCGGCCGATGCGGTTCATCGACTCGATCATCCCGGCCGGGGTGCGGGAGACGATGTGCATCCAGGTCGCGGCGGAGGACTCGCTCTACGTCACCGACGACTTCCTGGTGACTCACAACACGCTCAACGATGCGTTCATCATCCTGGACGAGGCGCAGAACACCACGCCCGAGCAGATGAAGATGTTCCTCACCCGGCTCGGCTTCGGGTCCAAGATCGTCGTCACCGGTGACGTCACCCAGGTGGACCTTCCCGGTGGGACGACGAGTGGCCTGCGGGTGGTCCGGGAGATCCTGAACAACGTCGAGGACGTGCACTTCGCCCAGCTGTCCAGCTCCGACGTGGTGCGCCACAAGCTGGTGGGCGAGATCGTCGACGCGTACGCCCGCTGGGACGCCGAGCGGGAGAACCAGCAGGCGCAGAGCGTGCACGCCGTACCGGGGCGGACCGCCCAGGGCGGCCGGGCCGGCCGGCGCCGCTGACCCACCCGCGGAAGCCGTCACATCATCAGAGGAAGACAGTTGTCCATCGAGATCGCCAACGAGTCCGGTGTCGACGTCGACACCGACGCCGTGCTCGCCGTCGCGCGGCACGCCCTCGACGAGATGGGGGTCAACCCCCTCGCCGAGCTGTCCGTGCTGCTCGTCGACATCGAGTACATGTCGGAGCTGAACCACCGCTGGATGGGTGGCGACGGCCCGACCGACGTGCTCGCCTTCCCCATGGACGAGGGCAGCGTCGACCACGGCCCGGGGGAGAGTGCCCCGGCCGGCGGTGAACCGGCCCTGCTGGGCGACATCGTGCTCTGCCCGGAGGTGGCGGCCAAGCAGGCCGCCGCCGCCGGGCACGCGGCCGCCGACGAGCTGCACCTGCTCACCGTGCACGGCGTGCTGCACCTGCTCGGCTACGACCACGCTGAGCCCGAGGAGGAGCGGGAGATGTTCGGTCTCCAGGCCCGGCTGCTGGCCAGCTGGCGGTCGACCCGGTCGCGGTGATGGACGCCTTGGCGGCGGTCCGTGCCCCCGCCGGTCTGCCTGATCTCCAACTCCTGGTCTTCGCCGCCGGGCTGGTGGTGCTCGCCGGCCTGATCGCGATGACCGAGTCGGCGCTGGCCGCGGTCTCCCCGGCTCGCGCCGCCGAGCTGACCCGGGACGGCGCGCGCGGCGGGCGTGCCCTCCAGGCGGTCGCCGGTGACGTGGTCCGCCATCTGAACCTGCTGCTCCTGCTGCGTCTGCTGGCCGAGCTGACCGCCACCACGCTCGTCGCACTGGTGGCTGTGGACACGTTCGGCGCGGGCTGGCGGGCGGCACTGGTGACCGCCGGCGCGATGACGGTGGTGAGCTTCGTCGTGGTCGGCGTCGGTCCGCGGACGATCGGCCGCCAGCACGCGTACGCGGTCGGCCGCGCGGTCGCGCCGCTGGTGCGCTGGCTGGGCCGCGCGCTCAACCCGCTGGCGTCGCTGCTGATCCTGATCGGCAACGCGGTCACTCCGGGCAAGGGCTTCCGCGAGGGGCCGTTCGCGACCCAGGTGGAGCTGCGGGAGCTGGTCGATCTGGCCGAGCAGCGCGGTGTGGTGGAGCACGGCGAGCGCCAGATGATCCACTCGGTCTTCGCGCTCGGCGACACCATCGCCCGCGAGGTGATGGTGCCGCGTACCGAGATGGTGTGGATCGAGGAACGCAAGACGCTCGCGCAGGCGCTGGCGTTGTTCCTGCGCTCCGGGTTCTCCCGGATCCCGGTGATCGGCGAGAACGTCGACGACGTGCTCGGTGTGCTCTACCTCAAGGATCTGATCCGGCGGGTGCAGGGCGACCAGGCCGCCCGGCAGATGCCGGTGGCCGAGCTGATGCGCCCGGCCACGTTCGTGCCGGAGTCCAAGCCGGTGGACGACCTCCTCTCGGAGATGCAGGCGGCCCGTAACCACCTGGTCATCGTGGTCGACGAGTACGGCGGCACCGGCGGGCTGGTCACCATCGAGGACATCCTGGAGGAGATCGTCGGGGAGATCACCGACGAGTACGATGTCGAGCGTCCGCCGGTCGAGCACCTGTCGGACGGGGCCGTGCGGGTGACCGCGCGGCTGCCGGTGGAGAATCTGGGCGAGCTGTTCGACACCGAGCTGCCCACCGACGAGGTGGAGACGGTCGGTGGTCTGCTCGCCCAGGCGCTCGGCCGGGTGCCCATCCCGGGCGCCGAGGCCGAGGTGGCCGGCCTGCGGCTGGTGGCCGAGGGCACGACCGGCCGGCGTAACCGGATCGACACGGTTCTGGTGAGCCGGGTCGGCCGGGGCGACGCGCCGGAGGGCACCAACCGAAGCGATCCGCCCGATTCCCGTGGCGACAACAACCGTTCCGAGGAGAGGCAACCCGCCGATGCCTGAGTCACCCGCCGTACCGGCCGCCCTGCCCACCCCCGCTGACCCGGCCGAGCTGAGCGCCGAGGACGCCAAGCTGGTCGTCCTGGCCCGGGGCGCGCGGAGCCGGGTGGCGGCCGTGGAGGGCGCCGCGGTCCGCGACCAGGACGGCCGGACGTACGCGGCGGCGAGCGTGGCGATGCCGTCGCTGACGTTGACCGCGCTCCAGCTCGCTGTCGCCTCGGCGGTGGCGGCGGGCGCGAGCCGGCTGGAGGCCGCCGTGGTGGTGACCGAGGCGTCGACGCTGGACGGGGCCGGGCACGCCGCGGTGCGTGACCTGTCCGCCGACGCGCCGGTCCACGTGGCCGCGCCGGACGGCACCGTCCTCGGCACGGTGGTCGAGTGACCACGCCCGAGCCGCGCCCGTATCGGGCCGGTTTCGCCTGTTTCGTCGGGCGGCCGAACGCCGGTAAGTCGACGCTGACGAACGCGATCGTCGGCACCAAGATCGCGATCACCTCGAACAAGCCGCAGACCACCCGGCACATCATCCGGGCGGTGCTGCACCGGCCGGACTCACAGCTCGTGCTCGTCGACACCCCGGGTCTGCACCGGCCCCGCACGCTGCTCGGCGAGCGCCTCAACGACCTGGTCCGGGAGACCTGGAGCGAGGTCGACGTGATCGGCCTGTGCGTCCCGGCGAACGAGCCGATCGGCCGGGGGGACCGCTTCATCACCGGCGAGCTGGCCAGCCTCAAGGCCACGGTGCTGGCGGTGGTCACCAAGACCGACCTGGTCGACCGGAAGCGGCTGGCCGAGCAGCTGCTCGCGGTGAGCGAGCTGGGCGAGTTCGCCGACGTGGTGCCGGTCAGCGCGGTCTCCGGCCACCAGGTGGACACGCTCGTGGACGTGATGACCGGCTACCTGCCCGAGTCGCCGCAGCTCTACCCGGACGACATGCTCACCGACGACCCGGAGCAGGTGCTCGTGGCGGAGCTGGTCCGTGAGGCGGCGCTGGAGGGCGTACGCGACGAGCTGCCGCACTCCATCGCCGTGGTGGTCGAGGAGATGATCCCGGAGGGCAACCTCACCAAGATCTACGCCGACGTGTACGTGGAGCGCCCGAGCCAGAAGGCCATCGTCATCGGCCATCGGGGCAGTCGCCTCAAGCACGTGGGCACCACCGCCCGGCGGCAGATCGAGGAGCTGCTCGGCACCCGGGTCTACCTCGACCTGCACGTACGCGTGGCGAAGGACTGGCAGCGCGACCCGAAGCAGTTGCGCAAGCTGGGCTTCTGACCGGGCGGCCGGGCGGCCTCCCGGCGACGGCTGATCAGGATCAGCCAGGCCTATGGAACATCTCACTTTCCACAGGCATTCTCGGCTGTTTCACAGCGACCGGGAGCAGGGTAGGGATCGTTGTCTCTGTCCCCGGACCCCGCCGCGAGCTGATGCGAAACCGCTATCTGGACCTGCTCCGCTTCCTGGCCATCCTGCGCGTGGTCATCTACCACGTCACCGGCTACGCCACGCTCACGCTGGTGTTCCCGGCGATGTCGGTGATGTTCGCCCTGGCCGGGTCGCTGATGGCGGCGTCGCTGGACCGCAGTGGCGTACGCGCGGTCGGGCGCCGGCTGCGCCGCCTCCTGCCGTCGCTGTGGGTGGTCGCCGCGGTCTTCGTGCCGGCCATGCTGCTCACCGGGCTGGCGTTCGGCCCGAAGGTGCTGCTCTGGCTCTTTCCGATCAGCGACCCGCCGGCCAACTACTGGGGTGGGCTGGCGCTCAGCCCGATCTGGTACCTGCGGGACTACCTGTGGTTCGTGCTGGCCTCGCCGCTCGTGCTCCGGCTGTTCCGCCGGGCGCCGCTGCCCACGCTCGTCGCCCCGTACCTGCTGCTGGTCGCGATCGAGGCCGGTGTCCTGGCGAACCCGCCGAGGGTGCTGCGCGAGTTCGGGCTCTACTTCGGCGCCTGGCTGCTGGGCTTCGCCCACCACGACGGGATGCTGCGCCGGATGCGCAACCGGGTGCTGCTGCCGGTGGCCGCTGTGGTCGGCGCCGCCGGGCTGGCCTGGATCGTCACCCACCCGGGCCCGCGCGGGTACGACATCAACGACATCCCGCTCGGTAACGCGCTCTGGTCCGCCGCGTTCATCCTGGTGGCGATCGGCCGCGCGCCGGCCGGGGTGACCTGGGTCGACCGCGTGCCGGTGCTCGGCCGGGCGGTCACCGTGGTGAACCGGCGCGCGCTGACCGTCTACCTCTGGCACATGCCGTTCGTGGTGCTCCTCACCCCGCTCGTCGGCCTGGTCGGCTGGTCCCCGCGCGATCCGGTCGGCCTGTGGCTGCGGGTGGGGCTGGTCTTCGCCCTCGTCGGCGTGGTGACGCTCATGGTCGGCTGGGTCGAGGACGTGGCGGCCCGGCGTAGCCCCGAACTGCTTCCGGGCAAACCGCGGCGGACCGTGGCCGGCCGGGCGGCGGCCCCGGCGAGTCCGGCCCCCGCGGGGGCGGGGGACGCGCTGGTGAGCGTCGGTGCCGGGGTGCCGGCGCCGCGCCGCCCGGCCGAGGACCCGGCCGGGGCGACGGCGTCCCGGCCGCCCGGCGGCGACTGAGCGACCACCGGGGGCGGCCCGCTCAGCGGGTGCTGACCGTGACGTTGCCGCTGGTGGCTGATGCTTCGAGCTGCACCGAGGCGGCCGGGTCGTCGGTGACGCGCACGTCGGTGTCGCCGGAGGTCGCGGTGGCGCGCACCCGGTAGCGGCCCGCCGGTACGGCCAGGTCGACGTCTCCGCTGGTGGCGTGCACCCGGGCCGGAGCCGGCTCGTCCAGCTCGACGACGATGTTGCCGGAGGTGGTCTCGGCGTCGATCGCGGACTCGAGCCGGCGAGCCTCGATGTCGCCGGAGCGGGCCCGTAGCCGCACCGGGCCGGCCGCCTCGACCACCCGGATGTTGCCCGACGTGGTGGACGCCCGGACCTCGCCGGTGACGCCCCGGATGGTCAGGTCGCCGGAGCTGAGCGTGAACTCCACCGCGCCCACGTCGCTGAGGTCGACGTTGCCCGAGCCGGTCCCGCCGCGGACCACCACGCCGGGTGGCGCGGTCACCTCCCAGGAGATGCTGCACCGTTGCCCGCAGTCGGTGGGCAGGACGAGTTCGTCGCCGGTGATCTCGTACCGGCTGTTCGGCTCATCGCCCTGGTATCGGACCACGCGCTTGACGCGTACCTGGTCGGCGGGGCCGTTGGCCCGGACCACGACGTCGCCGGCGCCGTCGTCGTCCACGGTGATCTTCGTGATCTTCGTCCGCTCGGTCTGGTCGAAGTCGAGGCGGCGGAACGAGAGGGTGTCACACCCGGCGAGGACGATGAGGGCGGTGGCCGTGGCGGCGGCCAGCACGCCACGTGCCCGGAAGACATTGCGCGGCCGGGGAGCGGTGCGGAGCGAAGCCATGCCAGCACACTAGGTCCGGCCCGGCGCCCGGCACATCGGGGATCGCCCGACCGTGCACCCCGAGCCGACCCTGAGATCGCACCCGGAGGGAGAATGGCCTGATGGCCGGGTACCGCCGACAGCTCTACCGCGACGACGCGGTGGTGCTGCGTGTGCAGAAGCTGGGCGAGTCGGACCGCATCATCACGCTGTTCACCCGCCGGCACGGCCGGTTGCGCGCGGTGGCCCGGGGCGTCCGGCGCACCACGAGCCGGTTCGGCGCGCGGCTGGAACCGTTCGGGCACGTCGACCTCCAGCTCGCCGGTGACCCCAAGGGCAACCAGGGCAGCTCGCTGCACACCGTCAGCCAGGTCGAGGCGATCGAGCTGTACGGCAAGCGGTTCCTCGGCGACTACCCCCGCTACACGGCGGCCAGCGCGATCGCCGAGACCGCCGAGCGGCTCACCCCGGTCGAGCGGGAACCGTCGCTGCGGCTGTTCCAGCTCACCCTCGGCGCGATGAAGTCGCTGGCCCGGGGCGAGCACGCCACCACGCTCGTGCTCGACGCGTACCTGCTGCGCGGCATGGCGTTCGCCGGCTGGGCGCCCGCGCTCGCCGCCTGCGCGGTCTGCGGCGAGCCGGGCCGGCACCGCGCGTTCTCCGTACCGGCCGGCGGCGCGGTCTGCCCGGACTGCCGACCCCCCGGCGCCGCCCACCCCGCGCCCGCCACGCTGGAGCTGATGTCCGCGCTGACCTCCGGCGACTGGGGGTACGCCGACGCCGCCGAGACCGGCGTGCGCCGCGAGTGCAGCGGGCTGGTCGCGGCGCACCTCCAATGGCATCTGGAGCGCGCGCTACGCTCGCTGCCGCTGGTCGACCGGGGTGCCCCGGCGTCCGGCGCGGTCCCGCCGCCCGGCGGTGCGGGGCCGGATGTGGTCCCGCCGCGCTCCGGCGCCGGGCCCGTCGCCGGTGTGAACAGGGAGATGACCGAGTGATCCGATCGACGAGGGCGACCCGCCGCGAGCCGGTGCCGCCGACCCCGCACCCCTCCGGCGCCCGTCCGCCGGCGCTGCCGCCCGCCGCTGTGCCCCGGCACGTCGCCATCGTGATGGACGGCAACGGCCGCTGGGCCAAGGAGCGCGGCCTGCCCCGCACCAAGGGGCACGAGCAGGGCGAGCACAGCCTGTTCGACGCCGTCGAGGGCGCGATCGAGATGGGGATCCCCTACCTGTCGGCGTACGCGTTCTCCACCGAGAACTGGCGGCGCTCACCGGACGAGGTCCGCTTCCTGATGGGCTTCAACCGCGACGTCATCCGCCGCCGCCGCGACCAGCTCGTCGACCTGGGCGTCCGGGTGGTCTGGTCGGGCCGCGCCGGCCGGCTGTGGAAGAGCGTCATCTCCGAGTTGCAGACCGCCGAGGAGATGTCGCGCGGCAACTCGACGCTGACGCTGCAGTTCTGCGTCAACTACGGCGGTCAGGCCGAGATCGCCGACGCCGCCGCCGGGATCGCCCGGGACGTCGCCGCAGGCAAGCTCGACCCGGCCAAGGTGAACGAGAAGACGATCGCGCGTTACCTCTACCATCCCGAGGTGCCCGAGGTCGACCTGTTCCTGCGTCCCTCCGGCGAACAGCGCATCTCGAACTTCCTGCTCTGGCAGACCGCGTACGCCGAGCTGGTCTACCTGGACACGCTCTGGCCGGACTTCGACCGCCGCCACCTGTGGTACGCCTGCGAGCTGTACGCCCAGCGCGACCGCCGCTTCGGCGGTGCCCTGCCCAACCCGGTCGCCCCGGGCGCCTGAGGTCACGCTTAGCGACGCGCCGCGCTGGGTACCGATACGGATAGACAGCAAACGCGGAGGTGAACCACATGATTCAGAAGCGGATCGCGCAGTGGGCGGTCATGGCGGTCGCCGTGCCGCTGGCGGCGGCCGGCGCGCGCCGGCTCAGCCACACCCTGGAGGCCCGTCGCGGCCCGTCCGGGGTGAGCCGTCTGCTGACCAAGGGCGCCGACCTGATCCGGCCGCAGAAGGCCAAGCGTCGCCGGTTCTTCTGACCGCGACGTCCGGCCGAGGTGGCCGCGGCCACCGTCCGGCCCGAGCATGACGCCCCGCATCCGGCTTTCCCGCCGGGCGCGGGGCGTCGCGCTCTACGATCGGCGCAGGGCGCGCCGCCGGGTGCGCGCCCGCCACGGGGGTGGAGGATGCGCGATCTCCGGTACGAGATGACTGCTGCCCTGGCCGTCGCCGACCTGGTGGAGCCGGCCGCCGGCTGGGCGCCCGAGCCGGACGGTCAGCGGGCCTGGTGAGCCGTCCGGCTGGGCTGGGGCGGCCGGGGCCGGGGTCGATGCGGCCCACGTCGGTGCGGCTCACGCCTCCACTTCGGAGCGGTCGCCCGCCCAGAGGGTGTGGAACGAGCCGTCCCGGTCCACCCGGTGGTAGGTGTGCGCGCCGAAGTTGTCCCGCAGCCCCTGGATCAGCGCGGCCGGCAGCCGCTGCGACCGCAGCGCGTCGAAGTAGGCCAGCGACGACCCGAAGGCCGGGGCCGGCACGCCCGCCCGGGCCGCGTCGGCCACCACCCGTCGCCAGGCCGGTACGCCGTCGCTGACCCGCTCGGCGAACCAGGGCGCGACGAGCAGCGTCGACAGGTCCGGCTCCGCGTCGTACGCCTCCCGGATCCGGTCCAGGAAACCGGCCCGGATGATGCAGCCACCCCGCCAGATGGTGGCCGTGCCGCCCAGGTCGATGTCCCAGTCGTACTCGCGGCTGCCGGCCCGGATGTGGTCGAACCCCTGCGCGTACGCGACGATCTTGCTGGCCAGCAGCGCGCGGCGCACGTCCTCGACGAACGCCTCCCGGTCGTCCACCTGCCACTCGTCGCCCGCGTCGGCGAACACGCGGCGGGCCGCCTCCCGCTGGTCGGCGTGCCCGGACAGCGACCGGGCGAACGTGGCCTCGGCGATGCCGGTGATCGGGATGCCGAGGTCGAGTGCGCTCTGCACGGTCCAGCGGCCGGTGCCCTTCTGCTCGGCCTGGTCGAGCACCACGTCCACGAACGCCTGCCCGGTGGCCGCGTCGGTGTGGCCGAGCACGTCGGCGGTGATCTCGATGAGGAACGACCCCAGTTCGCCGCCGTTCCACTCCCGGAAGATCTCCGCGATCTCCGCCGGGCTCGCCGACAGCCCGGCCCGCAACAGGTCGTACGCCTCGGCGATGAGCTGCATGTCGGCGTACTCGATGCCGTTGTGCACCATCTTCACGAAGTGGCCCGCGCCGTCCGGCCCGATGTGCCGGCAGCAGGGCTCACCCTCCACCTGCGCGGCGATCCGCTCGAAGATCGGCCCCAGCTTGCGGTACGACTCGGCGGACCCGCCGGGCATGATGCTCGGGCCGAGAAGCGCGCCCTCCTCGCCGCCGGACACGCCCGTGCCGACGAAGTGCAGCCCGTGCTCGCGCAGCGCCTCCTCCCGGCGGCGGGTGTCGGCGAAGTGCGCGTTGCCGCAGTCGACGACGATGTCCCCCTCCTCCAGCAGCGGGACCAGCTCGTCGATCACGGCGTCGGTGGGCGCGCCGGCCTTCACCATCACGATCACCGCGCGGGGCCGCTCCAGCGAGCCGACGAAGTCCGCGAGCGACTCCGACGGCACGAACGTGCCCTCGTCGCCGTGCTCGGCGACGAGGCTGCGGGTACGTTCCGGCGACCGGTTGTGCACCGTTACGGCGAAACCGTTGCGGGCCAGGTTCCGGGCCAGGTTGCGGCCCATCACCGCCAGACCGGTGACTCCGATCTGCGCCGTCGCCTGCTCTGCCATGCGTACCGCCACCTCTCGTTCGTGCTGCTGTGCCTGCGACCGTATCGCGATCGGCGACGCGGTGGACCGGGTCGTCGACGGGCGGTGAGTTCCCGGTGGCTGCGGGTGCGCGTCCGGTACCTCGGCTCCGGCGGTTCCGTCGCTGCGGTCCGGCAACCGATCAAGGGTGCTGCCGCCGGCCGCCCTGATCGGTTCCGCGGCCCGCCTGACGAACGCCGGCGTGGTCACTCGAAGGTGGCGGCAACACCGGTCCGGCCGGATATCTCCCCGACGATGCGTGGATCCACCCGGTGATGGTGCGTGCCACAGCTCGCCCTCCTCATGCGACGACGCCGGTGGGTGGCAGTGCGTCCCCTCGCGTTAATTCGGATGCGGGGCGCTCAGGCCGCGGGATAGCGTGACGGCATGCGTAAGTGACGCCACATCTCCGAGCCCGGTCCACTGCCGCCAGTGCCGTGGATCCGTCCTGCTCCGGGCGTCCGCATCCCTTTCCGCCACCGTCGGTAGCGGTGTCTGTCGCGATCGGATCGCACCGGAGCCCTCGCTCGGCGCGTCCCGATCGGCGCGCCCGTACGACAGGAGGCCCGCGCATGCCAGCGAAGCGTAACCCAAAGAAATCCCGCAAGCAGTCCGCGCCGCAGGTGACCGCGCCGAACCTCGACGTGCTCACAGCGACGCCGCCAGCGGTGGTGCTTCCCACCGAGCCCGGGTCGCCGGTCGGTTCCCCGGAGATCGCGGTCCCGCCCGGCGCGTCCACGACGCCGCCCCGCTCCGGTCCACCGGCCGGACGGCAGCCGCGGCTGACCGGGCGTAGTCAGCGGGCCGGCCAGACCCGGTTCTACGCCTTCCGCCGCAGCTGACCTACAGCCCGATCCCTGCCGTTGCTCGCCGGGCGGGCCCGACAACGGAGCCTGCCCCGGCGGGCGTCACCCGCTCCTTCCCACCGCGGGCCAGCCCTGCGCCTTCCGCGGTCCCCGGCGACCCTATGGGGGCCACTCCGTACCAAGGTCTCGCCCGGTCGTGGTTGACCATGAGGTTGGCGGCGACAAATCGGGCACTCTTTGCCGTCAAGTTCATGGTCAACGGGGCGAGGGTGGGCGCTGGGCTGGCCGGGGTGGGCCGGGTCAGCCGATCAAGGGGCGGAAGGTGCCCAGGGCGATGCTTGTCGCCAAGGCGGCTCCGGCCAGGAGGGCGGCTCCGGCGACCAGCAGGGTGTCGGCGCGGGTGAAGCGCTGGGGGCGGGCGACAGTGCGCGGGGTGCCCGCGTCGAACCCCCGGGCGTCCATCGCCACCGCCAGCCGGGTGCCCCGCCGGATCGCGCCCACCAGCAGCGTGAACGCGGTGGACGCGAACAGCCGCAGCTTCGCCACCGGGTTGCGTCCGGCGTCCACGCCGCGCGCCCGGCGGGCCAGACTGATCATCCGCCACTCCTGTTCCAGCAGCGGCACCATCCGGAACGCGGCGAGCGCCCCGATGGCGAACCGGGCCGGCGCCTTCGCGTTCTGGATCAACGCGTCGGCCAGGTCGGTCGGATCGGTGGTGGCGAACACGACGATGCCGGGCAGGGCCACCGCGACCATCCGCAGCACCAGCCCGAGCGCTGTCGTCAGCACGCCCTCGGTGACCAGGATCGGCCCGGCCTGGAGCAGTACCGGGCCGGAGCGGTCGGCCGCGAAGAGCACGAGTGTGACGAGGATGCCGACGGCGCCGGCCAGCAGCGGCCAGGCCCGCCGGGCCAGCACCCGGTAGCGGACACCGAACAGCGGCAGCACCGCGAGTTCGACGGCGATGGCGATGGCCGGTGCCACCGGGTCGAGCGTCGCCACCAGGATCACCGTGAAGACCAGCGCGGCGGCCAGCTTCGCCACCGGGTTGCGGCGGGCCAGCGGGGCGCCGGGTACGGCGACCAGTTCGAGGCCGATCACGGCACACCTCCGGCAGCCGGGCCGTCGTCGCCCGCGCGCGCGGCCTCGGTCACGCCGGTCGCGGACCGCCCGTCGGGGGAGCGTTCCGCGCCGGACGGTGACCGGTCCAGGGTGAGTGTCCGGTCGGCCAGCGCGGCGACGAAGTCCTCGTCGTGGGTCACCGCCACGACGCCGTGACCGGCGTCGCGCAGCTCGGCGAGCAGGTCGACCAGCTCCAGCCAGGTGCGCCGGTCCTGGCCGAACGTGGGCTCGTCGCAGATCAGCAGGCGGGGCGCGGTGGCCAGCGCCGTCGCCACGCTCAGCCGCCGCGCCTCGCCACCGGAAAGGGTGTACGGGTTGGCGCCCGCCAGCTTGTCCAGCCGCAGCCGCTCCAGCAATCCGTCGACAGTGGCGGTCACCGCCGTGTCGGGCTGACCGGTGCGGCGGGGGCCGAGCGCCAGCTCGTCGCGGACCGTGGCGGTGACGAACTGGTGCTCCGGGTCCTGGAACACCGAGCCGATCCGGCGGACCAGCGCCGGTGCACGCCAGCGGTGCGGGGGAGTGCGCGCGTCCCGCCCGGCGAGTTCCGCCGACGCAGTCACGGTGCCGGTGCCGGGTTTCAGCAGGCCGCCCAGGAGCAGCGCCAGCGTGGACTTCCCGGCCCCGTTCGGGCCGAGGACGGCGAGCGCCTCGCCGGCGCGTACCCGAAGGTCGGTCGGGGCCAGCCGGGGTGGGAGGCCGAGCCGGCCGGCGGTGAGCAGCACGTCGCCGGGCGGCGCGGCGGCGTGCCGGGGTGGCGCGACGTGCCCGGGTACCCAGACTCCGGTGGCCGCCAGCGCGTCGCCGTGCGCGGCGAAGACCGTCTCGGGCGGCCCGTCGGCGCGGACCCCGCCGCCGGGTTCGAGCACCACGACGCGGTCGACCAGCGGCAGGGCCTCGGTGACCCGGTGCTCGACCAGGATCATCGTGGTGTCCGGGTCGAGCGCGTTCGCGACGGCCCGGCGGATCAGGGCGGCACCGGCCGGGTCGAGGTTCGCGGTGGGCTCGTCCAGCAACAGCAGTCCGGGGCGCAGCGCGAGCGTGCCGGCCAGCGCCAGCCGCTGCTGCTCGCCGCCGCTGAGCGCGGCGGTCGGGCGGTCCCTGTCGTACGGGAAGCCGACCCGCCGCAGCGCCTCGTCGACGCGGGGCCAGATCTCGCCGGCCGGTACGCCGCGGTTCTCCAGCCCGAACGCCACGTCGTCGCCGGAGCGGGCCATGACGAGCTGGGTCTGCGGATCCTGGAACAGGATGCCGACGCGCTCACGCGCCTTGCGCGGGTCCAGCCCGTCGATCTCGACGGCACCCTCCTGCTCGCCGGAGTCCTCCGGCAGCAGCCCGGCCAGCGCGGCCAGCAGCGTGCTCTTACCGGCCCCGGAGGGCCCGAGCAGCAGCACCCGCTCGCCGCTCTCCACGCGCAGATCCACGCCGCGCAGAGCCCAACGTTTCCGTCCCCCGTGCCGCCACCCGAACCCCCGCAGCACCACAGCGCTCACGAACCACCCACCCCCTCTCCCGGCCCAGCTCGTGTGATCAAGGAGTTCGCGTCCGGGAAACCATGCCCGACGGACGCGAACTCCTTGATCACCGGGGCGGAGTGAGCCGTCAGACCAGGGCCCGGTCGCGGCCGGCGGGGAAGCGGTCCAGGACGCCGGTGTTCGCCAGCGCGCGGGTGAGGACCACGGCGCCCAGGCCCGCCACCAGCAGGCAGCTGAGCACACCGAACGCGATGTACGGCAGCCGGAACGTGGTCCAGCTCGTGGCCGGGTACCAGTAGAGGACGTCGAACACGGTGGCGAAGAGGCCGCCCGCCGCCCCGGCCAGCGCCGCCGTGACCGGCCGGTAGCTGCGGTACCGGGTGGCCGCGAAGACGCTCTCCACTCCCAGGCCCTGCACCGCGCCCTGGAGGATCGCCATCGCGCCGTACGGGGAGCCGAGCAGCACCGAGACGGTCGAGGCGACGGTCTCGGTGAGCAGCGCCGCACCCGGCTTGCGGACGATCAGCGCGCTCAGCACGGCCGGGATGAGCCAGACGCCGTACATGACCGACTGGAGCGGGGCGAAGAAGGCGAACGGCCCGTCGCTGCCCTTCCAGAGGATGTTCCAGAGCTGGAACACGACGCCGAAGGCGACGGCGATGACAGAGGCGACGACGATGTCGACGGTACGCCAGCGGTTGCTGTCGGTGTGGTTCACGGATGGCTCCCAGTTCGTCTAGGTGAACCAGGAGAAGACGCACGCCGCGCCCGGTGGTCACCGGACGGCGACGCGGCTGGAGGTCGACCGAACTCCCTGCGCTGGCATTACCCAGATCAGGTTCGAGGGTCTGCGGGCACCGGCCCGCACTCTCAGCGCTGTGCGCTCCCCTGTCGGATGTGAAGTTGTCTCGTCGCAGACGCTAGCACCGACGACGGTCTCCGGCCCAGTAGGGCGAGTGTCGGTATGGTGGCGATCATGCAGGTGGATGCGCGGGGACTGACGTTCGAGGTGCGCGCTGGCGGCCCCGAGGGGGGTGACCCCGTCCTGTTGCTGCACGGCTTTCCGCAGCACTCCGGCGAGTGGGACGCGGTCACGCCCGCGCTGCACGCCGCCGGGCTGCGCACGTACGCGCTCGACCAGCGCGGCTACTCGCCCGGCGCGCGCCCGGCGGACGTCGGGGCGTACCGGATCCCCGAGCTGGTGGCCGACGCGGCGGCGGTGCTCGACGCCCTCGGGGTGGCACGCGCACACGTGGTCGGCCACGACTGGGGCGCGATCGTGGCGTGGGGCCTGGCGGCGGCCCACCCGGAGCGGGTCCGGACGCTCACCGCGGTGTCGGTGCCGCACCCCTCGGCGATGGGTCACGCGCTGGCCACCGACCCGCGGCAGAAGGTCAAGTCCGCCTACATCGCGTTGTTCCGCAAGCCCGGTATGGCGGAGAAGGTGCTGCTGGCGTGGCACGGCGCCACGCTGCGCAAGCTGCTGAGCGGCGTGGGCGACGCCGGTACGGTCGCCCGGTACGCCGAGCCGATGCGCGAGCCGGGGGCGTTGACGGCGGCACTGAACTGGTACCGCGCGATGACCGGGGCGGACATGAAGGGGGTCGCCCCGGTCGGGGTGCCGACCACGTTCGTGTGGAGCGACAAGGACGTGGCGATCGGCCGGACGGCCGCGCAGGCGTGCGCCGCGCACGTCACGGGTGACTACCGGTTCGTGGTGCTGCCAGGGGTCAGCCACTGGATCCCGGACGAGGCACCCGGCCCGCTGGCCGAGGCGATCCTCGCCCGGTGCGCAGGAACGGAGGAGGCATGACGGTGAGCGCCGACGCGTACCTGGCGGTGGTGACCGAGACGATCGGCCGGGTCGCGGCCGAGCAGCGGCAGAACGTGGCCGACGCGGCCGACCTGATCGCGGCGGCGCTGCGCGCCGACGGTGTGGTGCACGCGTTCGGCACCGGGCACTCCGAGGCGCTGGCCATGGAGATCGCCGGTCGGGCCGGCGGTCTGGTGCCCACCAACCGGATCGCGTTGCGTGACCTGGTGCTGATCGGCGGCGACCCGGCCGACGTGCTCGGCCCGAAGCTGGAACGCGACCCGGCCGTGGCGCACCGCCTGTACGAGTTGGCGCCGATCCGGCCGCAGGACGTGTTCGTGCTGGCCTCGAACTCGGGCGTGAACGGGGCGATGGTCGAGTTCGCGTCCGTGGTGAAGGAACGCGGGCACGGCCTGGTGGCGATCACGTCGGCGCAGCACTCGGGCCGGATGACCTCGCGGCACCCGTCCGGCCGCAAGCTCGCCGACTTCGCCGACGTGGTGCTGGACAACGGCGCCCCGTACGGCGACGCCACGCTGCCGCTGCCGGGCGGCGGCGCGGTCGGCGCGGTCTCCTCCATCACCGCGGCGCTGCTCGCCCAGCAGATCGTGGCCGAGGTGGTGGCCCGGCTGGTCGCGGCGGGGCGGCGCCCGCCGGTCTACCTGTCCGCGAACATCACCGGCGGCGACGAGCACAACGCCGAGCTGGAGGCACGGTACGCGGGTCGGATCCGCCGCGGTTCCTGAACCGGTTTCGTGATCGCTCCTGCGGGGCACAGGCGGTCCTGCCGGTGGGCGTTTCCCCACCGGTCGTGCCGTCTTCACCGGAGGTTCACGAGGTGTCCAAGGAATCCGAGAAGCAGCGCTGGCAGCGCAACTTCGCCGACCTCTTGCAGGAGCTGCGGGTCGCGCAGACCGGCGTGCAGATCCTGTTCGCCTTCCTGCTGACGATGCCGTTCAGCAACGCCTTCACCCGGACCACCAACTTCCAGCGCGACGTCTACATCGTGGCGTTGCTGGCCGCTGCCGCCGCGGCCGCGATGATCATCTCGCCGGTCGCGTTCCACCGGGCTCTGTTCCGTCAGGGGCGCAAGCCGGAGCTGGTCCGCTTCGCCCACCGGATGGCCTCGGGTGGCCTGTTCTTCATGCTGATCGCGATGGTCAGCGCGGTCCTGCTGGTCACCGACTTCGTGCTGCCCCGGCCGGTCGCGTTCGTGCTCAGCGCTGCTACCGGGATCTGGTTCCTGACCTTCTGGGCGATCCTGCCGTTCAGCCGCCGTAACTGGGGCGAGGACGACATCGACGACGAGGACGATGACCCGCAGACGCTGTCCGGCGACTGACGGTCCGCCAAATCGGACGTGCACGCGACGCTACCCCTGGGTAACACCCGGGGGTAGCGTCGTTTTCGTCGCACGCGTCGACGCAGCCGGACCGACGAGGAGGCAGCCGTGACCACGACACAGAACAGCCGGCCCGAGTCACCAGACGGTGCGGGGCCGCTGCCCACCGAGGCGGGCCAGGTCTCCGAAAAGGAGGCCCGGCAGGTCGCCGAGGCGGCCCGCGAGTCGGCCTGGGACCGGCCGAGCTTCGGCAAGGAGTTGTTCCTCGGCCGCTTCCGGCTCGACCTGATCGACCCGTGGCCCCGCCCCGACCCGGCCGAGGTGGCCCGCGCCGACGAGTTCCTCGGCGCGCTGCGCGCGTACCTGACGTCCGAGGTGGACGGCGAGGCGATCGAGCGGGACGCGCGCATCCCCGACGAGGTGTTCCACGGCCTGGCCGGGCTCGGCACGTTCGGCATGAAGATCGACCGGAAGTACGGCGGGCTGGGGCTGAGCAACCTGCACTACTGCCGGGCGCTGATGCTCGTCGGCTCGGTGAACCCGGCGGTCAGCGCGCTGCTCTCGGCGCACCAGTCGATCGGCGTGCCGCAGCCGCTGAAGATGTTCGGCACGCCCGAGCAGAAGGAACGGTTCCTGCCCCGGCTCGCCGCCGGTGAGGTCTCCGCGTTCCTGCTCACCGAGCCGGACGTCGGCTCCGACCCGGCCCGGCTCGCCACCACCGCCGAGCCGACGGCGGACGGCACCGGCTACCGGCTCAACGGGCTGAAGCTCTGGGCCACCAACGGCACGCTCGCCACGCTGCTGGTGGTGATGGCCCGGGTGCCGGCCGGCGAGGGGCGGCGCGGCGGCATCACCGCATTCGTGGTGGAGGGCGACAGCGACGGCATCACCGTGGAGCGGCGCAACTCCTTCGTCGGGCTGCGTGGCCTGGAGAACAGCCTCACCCGGTTCCACGACGTGTTCGTGCCCAAGGAGAACGTGATCGGCGGCGAGGGCAAGGGCCTCAAGATCGCGCTGACCACATTGAACACCGGGCGGCTCTCGCTTCCGGCCATGTGCGTCGGTGCCGGAAAGTGGGCGCTCAACGTGGCTCGCGAGTGGGCGGCGGACCGGGTCCAGTGGGGCCGCCCGGTGGGCGAGCACGAGGCGGTGGCGAAGAAGCTGTCGTTCATCGCCGCCACCACGTACGGCATGGAGTCGATGCTCGACCTGTCCTGCATGCTCGCCGACGACGACCGCAACGACATCCGGATCGAGGCGGCGCTGGTCAAGCTCTACGCCAGCGAGATGGCCTGGCGGATCGCCGACGAGCTGATCCAGATCCGCGGTGGCCGCGGCTACGAGACGGCCGACTCGCTCGCCGCCCGGGGGGAACGGCCGGCCGCCGTCGAGCAACTCCTGCGCGACCTGCGGATCAACCGGATCTTCGAGGGCTCCACCGAGATCATGCACCTGCTGATCGCCCGCGAGGCGGTCGACGCCCACCTGTCCGTCGCGGGCGACATCATCGACCCCGACGCCGGGCTGGGCCGCAAGGCCAGGGCGGGCGCGCGGGCCGGCGCCTTCTACGCGAAGTGGCTGCCCACGCTCGCCGTCGGCAAGGGACAGACGCCCGGGGCGTACCAGGAGTTCGGGCCGCTGGCCGGGCACCTGCGCCACGTCGAACGGACCTCCCGCAAGCTGGCCCGGTCGACGTTCTACGCGATGTCGCGGTGGCAGGGAAAGATGGAGCGCAAGCAGGCGTTCCTCGGCCGGGTGGTGGACATCGGCGCGGAGCTGTTCGCGATGAGCGCGGTCTGCGTCCGGGCCTACGCCGAGCGGGACGCGCACCCGGAGAACGTCGAGCTGGCCGACCTGTTCTGCCGGCAGGCGCGGCTGCGCGTCGACGAGCTGTTCACCGGGCTGTGGTCGAACACCGACTCGGTCGACGTGGCCGCCGCCAAGCGCATCGTCGCCGGCCGGTACGCCTCGGTGGAGGAGGGTGTCGTCACGCCACCCGCCGACCTCCCCTGGGTCGCCCGCTGGGAACCGGGGCCGTCCACCGAGCAGGACGTCCGCCGTCGCATCCCGCCCACCGGCTGACCATCCGCCGCTCCCGTGCTGTGCCCGCGCGGCGGTCGTCCCGCCCGGACGGCCGCCGTCCGGGGTGGCGGTCGTGTGTCGGTGCGTGGAGGAAGGACACTCTTCTCCGCGTTATGACCCTCGGTCATGAATAGGACTGGGAGTCATAACGCGGGGAGTGCGTCGGCCCCGGGAACCGGGAGGTCAGCGGCCTCCGCGCAGCCCCAGTTCGCGCAACTCCAGCGCGGCGAGCGCGTCGACGGTCGCGTCGTCGCCGCGCCGCCACGCCTCGGCGACGTCGGGCGCGATCCGGGTCAGCTTCGACAGTGGCTGGCCGGCCAGCGCGCGCAGCGCCAGCAGATCCCGGCCGGCCGGCACGCCGGCCAGGGCCTTCGCCGCGCCGGCCCGGCGCATCCAGCGCAGGCGCAGCGGCAGCCAGCCGAACAGCACCAGGCCGAGCGGGAACACCAGCACCGCGATGGTCAGCCCGAGCGCGAGCTGCCCGACCAGTTCCTGCTGGTCGCGGCCCGCCTCGGCTACCGAGCGGGCGGCCTCGGCGGCCCGGGTGAACGGCGCGGTCAACTCGTCGCCGACGATCGGGACCCGACCGACCTTGCCGCCCGCGTCGGCCAGGTTGTCGGCGAGTCCGCCGCCGGCCCCCTCCAGCTTCTGCCCGGGTACGGCGAGCTTCTCGACCAGGTCGTGCAGCCACAGCGCGAAGCGGATCGCCGCGTACACCCAGACGACCACGAGCAGGTCGGTGAGGAACTGGCGGACGGCGACGGGAAAACGGTCGGCGTAGATCTTCACGCCGGACAGCGTCCCACGGCACGGGCGCGTCGGCACCTGGCCGATTTCCCGCTCAGTGCGACCCTTCGTCGGCGTGACTGACCGCATCCGCCACGATGTGCGCGACGTGGTCGTCGACCAGGGCGTACGCGATCTCCCGGCCGCGCCGCGACCCGCGCACCACGCCGGCGCCGCGCAGCACCCGCAGGTGCTGGGAGACCAGCGGCTGCGGCGCGCCGAGCTTCTCGACCAGTTCGTGTACGCAGCGTTCCCCCGCGGCCAGCTCGCTCACGATCGCGAGCCGGATCGGGGCCGAGAGCGCGCGCAGCAGGTCGCCCGCGCCCTCGAAGGCGTCGTACCCGTTCGTGCCGGTCGTCACCCCGTAACGGTAACCAATCCCAGGCGCGTCGGCGGCTAGGGCCTCATCGCAGCAGCACCTCGTGCTCGGCCGGCTCGGCCGGCGGCGTCGCCCGGTCGGTCCGGGTCCGCCGCCGCAGCGCCCGCAGGCCCGCCGCCGCGAGCGCGACCAGCAGGAACGAGCCGATCGCCACGAGCACCACCGACGCGCCGGGCGCGGTGTCGGCGGTGGCGGCCACCCAGACCCCGGTGCCGGCGGCGAACAGGCCCAGCGCCATGGCCGCCGTCATGGTCGACCGGAAGCCCCGGGTCACCTGCTGCGCGGTGGCCACCGGCACCACCATCAGCGCGCTGATCAGCAGCACCCCGACGGCCCGCATGGCGATGGTCACCGTGACCGCGGTGCCGACCGCGATGAGCAGGTTCAGCGCCCGCACCGGCAGGCCGGACACCCGGGCGTACTCCTCGTCGTGGCACACCGCGAACAGGGCCGGGCGCAGCACCAGCATGGTCACCAGCAGCACCACGCCGAGCACGCCGATGGTGATCAGGTCGGTGCGGGAGGTGGTGGTCAGCGACCCGAACAGGTACGCGTTGAGCGACCCGGTGCTGGCGTCGGAGAGCCCGACCAGCATCACGCCACCGGCGATGCCGCCGTAGAACAGCAACGCCAGCGCCAGGTCACCGGAGGTGCGCCCGTACGCGCGGACCAACTCGATAAGCACCGCGCCGAGCGTCGCGGCGATCACCGCCACCAGCACGGGGGAGTGGTTGAGCAGCAGTCCCGCGCCGACGCCGGTGAGCGCCACGTGCCCGAGCCCGTCGCCGATCAACGCCAGCCGGCGCTGCACCAGGTAGATGCCGAGCGCCGGGGCGGCCAGCCCGATGATCAGCGCGCCGACCAGGGCGCGGAGCATGAAGTCGTACTGGAAGAGGTCCATCTCAGATGCCTGTCCAGAGCCGGGCCGGCTCCTCGTCGCAGTGCGGGTGCACGTGCTCGTGGCCCGGGTCGGCGTGGTGGCCGGCCGGTTCGGGCACCGCACCGTCGTGGGCGATCCCGCCCTGGTGCACCACCACGGCCCGGCTGATCAGCGGGCGCAGCGGGCCCAGCTCGTGCGCGACGAGCAGCACCGTGCCCCCGCCGTCGCGGAACGCGCGCAGCGCCGAGGAGAACGCCTCCTGGCTGGCCGCGTCCACCCCGGCGGTCGGCTCGTCGAGCACCAGCAGCTCTGGCCCGCCGGCCAGCGCGCGGGCGATCAGGGTGCGCTGCTGCTGGCCGCCGGAGAGCGTCGACACCGGGTCACCGGCACGGTCGGTGAGCCCGACCGCGTCCAGCGCCGCCGCCACCGCCTCCCGGTCCGCCCGGCCGGCGGGCCGCAGCACGCCCCGGCGGGCCAGCCGCCCGGACGCCACCACCTCGCGCACCGTGGCGGGCACCCCGCTGCCCGCGCCGAGCCGCTGCGGCACGTACCCGATGCGGTGCCACTGCCGGAAGCGGCGCTGCGGCGTGCCGAACAGGGCGACCGACCCGGCGCCGACCGGCACCAGGCCGAGTGCGGCGCGCACGAGGGTCGACTTGCCGGAGCCGTTGGCGCCGAGCACGGCGACCACCTCCGCAGCGGTCACCGTCAACGAGACGTCACGCAGCACCGGGCGGCCGTCGTAGCCGACGGTGGCGTGCGCGATCTCGATCACGGGTGGGGTCACGAACAGCCCAGCGCGGTTCGCAGGGTCTGCAGGTTGGTGCGCATCGCGGAGAGGTAGTCGCCGTCGGCGGGCGGGCCCTCCAGCGGGTCCAGGACGGCCGTCTTCGCCCCGACCTCACGCGCGATGGTCTCGGCGACCTTCGGGCTGACCAGCGTCTCGAAGAAGATCGTGCCGGCCTGGTGTTCCCGGGCCTCCTCGGCGACCTCGGCGAGCCGCTGCGGAGACGGCTCGGCCTCCGGGGTGAGCCCGCTGATGCCGATCTGCTCCAGCTTGTAGCGGTCGGTCAGGTAGCCGAACGCGGCGTGGCTGGTGACGATCTCCCGGCGCTGGCAGGTGCGCAGGCCGTCGGCGTACTCGGTGTCCAGCTTCGTCAGCTCGGTGCGCAGCGCGCCGGCCCGCGCGGTGTAGTCGGCGGCGTGGTCCGGGTCGGCCTTGCCCAGGCGTTCGGCGAGCTTGTCGCCGATCGTGGCCAGCCGGGTCGGATCGAGCCAGACGTGCGGGTCCTTGCCGCCCTCGTCCTCGGCGTGCTCGTCCTCGGCGTGCTCGTCCTCGGCGTGCTCGTCCTCGGCGTGCTCGCCCTCGCCCTCGCCCTCATGGTCGTGGTCGTGGTCACCGGCGGCGGCGTCCCGCAGCGGCGTCACGCCCGCCACGTCGAACGCGTGGTCGCCGCCGTTCTGCTCCACCGCCTCGTCCACCGCCGGCTGGAAGCCGCTGAGGTAGACGACCAGGTCGGCGTCGACGACCTCGCCGACCTGTCGTGGGTTGAGTTCCAGGTCGTGCGGCTCGGCGCCGGGTTTGGTCAGGTTGCTGACCGTGACCGCGTCGCCGCCGATCCGCTCGGCGAGGAACTGGAGCGGGTAGAACGCGGCCACCACGCCGACCTCGCCCGGCTGGCTCACGTCGCCTGAGTCGTCCGCACAGGCGGTCAGGCCGGCGGCGGCGAGTAGGGCGGCGGCTGTGGTGGTCAGGATGCGGCGGGATGTGCGTACGGTCATGGACTCAACTGTCCGTGACAACGAAAATTATTGTCAAAAACGCATGATTGCATGTCAGCGCAGATGAGATCCGTCCGCGCCTCAGCCGACCGTGAGCTTCGCCAGCGCCACCGCGACCAACAAGGTGAGCATCACCAGCCGGAGCATCCGGGTCGCCGGGGCCTGCACCGGCCAGGTGACCGACATCAGCCAGACCAGCCCGCCGGCCAGCACGAGCAGCAGGCCGCCACCCGCCGGGCCGGGCGCGAACAGGCCGACGAGCACCAGGGCCAGCGCGGCCAGGAACACCACCGTCGGGTTGAGCCGTGCCAACCGGGCCAGCCCGGGACTCTGCGTACGCTGCATGCCACAGACTCTACGAGGAGGAACCCCGTGCTGGTCACCAACCGCTTCGTGGTGGAAGCCGAAACGGTGGACGAGTTCACCCGTGCGGCGCACGACGCGCTGGCCGCGCTCGCCGCCCGCCCCGGCTACCTGCGCGGTGAACTGCTGCGGGCGCTCGACGACCCGGACCACTGGCTCCTGGTCACCGAGTGGGAGTCGGTCGGGGCGTACCGGCGGGCACTCGGCGGGTTCGACGTCAAGGTCACCGCCGTGCCGCTGCTCGCCCGATCGATGGACGAGCCGTCGGCGTACGAGACACTCGCCAGCGCCGCCCCCGACGGTGAGATCGTCGTCGCCGCCAGCGATCGTGCCGCAGGTCCGTACCGCTGAGTGCCGGGGCACTACCCTGGCGCGTATGACCGCTCCCGGACCGGCCGCGCCGCCCCCGTCATCAGTTCCGCCCGCGCTGCCGGCGGAACCCGGGGTGCCCGCGCCGCCGCAGGGGCCCGGCGCCGCGCCGCCGTTCGCCGCCCCACCCACCGAGGGTGGGCGGACCCGGCTCTGGCTCGGCCTCGGCGCGGGTGCCCTCGCCGTGCTGATCTGCTGCGGCGGGGGCGGCACGGCGGTGGTCGGCCTGGCGGTGAGCAACGCCCAGGCGATCGGCGAGCAGGGCCGGGCGGTCACGAACGACTACTACCAGGCGCTCGTGGCCCGGGAGTGGTCGAAGGCGTACGACACGCTCTGCGACGACCTCCGCCGGCGTGAGCCCCGGCGGGAGTTCGAGCGGCGGGTGGCCACCGAGCCGCAGGTCTCCGGCTACCGGGTGGGCGATGTCGACCTCGCCACGCTCACCGTGCCGGTGGACGTCACGCTCGCCGGCGGCCGGCGGGAGGCGCAGACCGTGACGCTCGCGCCGGACCAGCAGACGGGCGGCGTGGAGGTCTGCGGGGTGAGCTGACCGGGCCCCGGTATTCTGCTGGGCTCGGGACGGACACGACCGTACCGTTGTCCCGAACAGCCCGGTTCCATCCATCTCGACCGCGCCGACCGCCAGCCGGCGTAGGAGGAAACATGCCAGCCGACCGTATCGACGCCGTCACCAGCCTCGCCAAGCGCCGGGGTTTCGTCTTTCCCTCCAGCGAGATCTACGGGGGCACCCGGTCGGCGTGGGACTACGGTCCGCTCGGCGTCGAGCTGAAGGAGAACGTCCGCCGGCAGTGGTGGCGGACCATGGTGCAGCAGCGCGACGACGTCGTCGGCCTCGACTCGGCGGTCATCCTGGCCCGCAAGGTCTGGGAGGCCAGCGGCCACATCGCCGAGTTCGTCGACCCGCTCACCGAGTGCCAGTCCTGCCACAAGCGGTTCCGGGCCGACCACCTGGAAGAGGCGTACGAGGCCAAGCACGGCAAGCCGCTGACGTCGCTGACCGAACTGAACTGCACCAACTGCGGCAACAAGGGCACCTTCACCGAGCCGAAGATGTTCAACGGCCTGATGAAGACCTACCTGGGCCCGGTGGAGAGCGACGAGGGCATGCACTACCTGCGCCCGGAGACCGCCCAGGGCATCTTCGTCAACTACAAGAACGTGGAGACGGTCGCCCGGAAGAAGCCGCCGTTCGGCATCGCGCAGACCGGCAAGTCGTTCCGCAACGAGATCACCCCGGGCAACTTCATCTTCCGGACCCGTGAGTTCGAGCAGATGGAGATGGAGTTCTTCGTCGAGCCGGGCACCGACGAGCAGTGGCACGAGTACTGGCTCTCCGAGCGCTGGAACTGGTACCTCGACCTGGGCCTGTCCGAGGAGAACCTGCGCTTCTACGAGCACCCCAAGGAGAAGCTCTCCCACTACTCGAAGCGCACCGTCGACATCGAGTACCGGTTCCGGTTCGGTGGCAGCGAGTTCGCCGAGCTGGAGGGCATCGCCAACCGCACCGACTTCGACCTGTCCACGCACAGCAAGCACTCCGGCGTCGACCTGTCGTACTTCGACCAGGGCAAGGGCGAGCGCTGGATCCCGTACGTGATCGAGCCGGCCGCCGGCCTCACCCGCGCGGTGCTGGCGTTCCTGCTCGAGGCGTACGACGAGGACGAGGCGCCGAACACAAAGGGCGGCGTGGACAAGCGCACCGTGATGCGCTTCGACCCGCGGCTGGCCCCGGTCAAGGTCGCCGTGCTGCCGCTGTCGCGCAACGAGGCGCTGTCGCCGAAGGCCAAGCAGCTCGCCGCCGACCTGCGTAAGCGCTGGGTGGTCGAGTTCGACGACTCGCAGGCGATCGGCCGCCGCTACCGCCGGCAGGACGAGATCGGCACGCCGTTCTGCGTCACCGTCGACTTCGACACGCTCGACGACAACGCCGTCACGGTCCGGAACCGGGACACCATGGCCCAGGAGCGCGTCTCGCTGGACCAGGTCGAGCGCTACCTGATCGAGCGCCTCCCCGGCTGCTGACTCGATGTAAGGAAGGGCCCCTTCTTAACGTCTCGCGTAGAGAAGGGGCCCCTTATTAACACCCGTCGCCGGGGGAGATCGGCTCCGCCCGTACGCCGGTCGCGGCGCCCAGCCCGCGCCGGGCCTCGTACGCGTCCTCCACCGTGCGCCGCACGCGGCCCGGCTCCCGGCGGATCTGCGCCGGCGTGAAGTGCAGGATGAGCACCCCGTGCCGGCTCAGCTCGTTGTGCCGGTCCAGCGTCCGCGCCCAGTCGTCCGGGCTGAGGTGGTACTCCCGCGAGTCGACCTCCAGCGCCACCGCGCAGTCGGCGAGGTAGCCGTCCGGCGTCGGCAGCCGGGCGCCGTCGGCCGCCGACAGCCGTGGGTTCCACAGGATTCCGCCGAGCACCCCGCTGCTGCTCAGACACTCCCGCAGCTCCGTCTCCGGCGCCGAGCGGACCCCGTCGGTGATCTCCGCGAACGCCTTCCGGATCAGGGCGGTGCGGCTACGCCGGGCCCGGCGGATCTCCGCGTCCAGGGCGTCCAGGTCGGTGAACCCGCGCTGCACGGCCTCGGCCACCGTCGCCCGTACCGGCCGTAGCCGGCGCAGGTCGCGAGCGGCGTCCACCACCGCCCGGGCCGGCGAGCACACCGGGTACAGCGCGGTCCGCCGGGCCCGCGGATCAAGCTCCAGGGCCCGCGCGATCACCGCGTGACCGGCCGATCGGCGCCGCACGTGGTGCGGCAGGATCAGGTGTACGTCAGCGGTGCGCGGGCTGTGCCGGAAGCCGTACCAGATCAAGGCGGCGAGACCGGTGAGCTGCGCGTCGGCGCCCGCGTAGAGCGCCGCCGAGATGCGTCGCTGCTCGTCGGTGAGGGTGCCGGTGACGAGCGCGTACGTCGCCGGCAGGACGCGCTGCCACAGGCCGCGCCGGGTCTGCCGGTACAGGTACATGTCGTCGTATCCGACGCCGAGAAGCTGCGTCCGGGTGACGATCTGCTGCTGGCGTTCCGCCAGGTCGCTGAGTTCGGGTGGTTGTTCGCGCATGCCGGGCAGCCTGCGCGCTCGGCCCGTCCCCTTCCTGCCCGCCGGCCCGGCCTGTGGACAGCGGACCCCGTTGTGGAGAACGTCCGCGTGGCGGGCCGGCTGTGATATGTGCCCTGTTAAAAAGGGGCCCCTGCTCTACCGGAGACGTTAAGAGGGGGCCCTTCCTTACACTTGGGCGGTGACTGCCCCGACCCTGCCCGCGTTGACCATCGGGCCGCACCAGGTCTGGCCACCGGTGGTGCTCGCGCCGATGGCCGGGATCACCAACGTGGGTTTCCGCCGGCTCTGCCGTGAGCAGGGCGGTGGCATCTACGTGTGCGAGATGATCACCACCCGGGCGCTCGTCGAGCGGAACCCGAAGACGCTACGCATGATCGCCTTCGGCGTCGAGGAGCAGCCCCGCAGCCTCCAGCTCTACGGCACCGACCCGGAGATCACCGCCGCCGCGGTGCGGATCGTGGTCGAGCGTGACCTGGCCGACCACATCGACCTCAACTTCGGCTGCCCGGTGCCCAAGGTGACCCGCCGGGGCGGCGGCTCGGCCCTGCCGTGGCGCCGCCGCCTGTTCGCCCGGCTGGTAAAGGCCGCCGTGGACGCCGCGTCGCCCGCCGGGGTGCCGGTCACCGTCAAGATGCGCAAGGGCATCGACGACGACCATCTGACGTACGTCGAGGCGGGGCTGGCGGCCCAGGACGCGGGCGTGGCGGCGGTCGCCCTGCACGGGCGTACGGCCGCGCAGCGTTACTCCGGCACCGCCGACTGGGACGCGATCGCCACGCTCAAGTCGGCGCTCGACGTGCCGGTGCTCGGCAACGGCGACATCTGGGAGGCCGACGACGCGCTGCGGATGGTCGCGCACACCGGCGTGGACGGCGTGGTGATCGGGCGCGGCTGCCTGGGCCGGCCGTGGCTGTTCGCCGACCTGGAGGCCGCGTTCAACGGGAGACCCGAGCGGTGGCTGCCGAGCCTGGGTGAGGTGGCGGTGACCATGCGCCGGCACGCCGAGCTGCTGGTGGAGCAGTTCGTGGCGGGTGCCCGCAACCCGGCCCGGGGGGAGCGGGACGGCTGCACCGACTTCCGCAAGCACGTCGCCTGGTATCTGAAGGGCTTCCCGATCGGCAGCGAGCTGCGCCGCTCGCTCGCCATGATCGAGAGCCTGGCGCAGCTCGACGACCTGCTCGGCAAGCTGGATCCGGCCGTACCGTTCCCGGTGGAGAACCTCGGGCAGCCGCGTGGCCGCACCAACTCCCCGGGCAAGGTCTTCCTGCCCGACGGCTGGCTGGCCAGCCGCGACGACGACACCCCGCCCGACGGCGCCGAACTGGACGACTCCGGCGGCTGATCCCGGACACGCCTGACCCCGGACACGCCGAAGGGCCCGACCCCCGCAGTGGGGTCGGGCCCTTCGGTGTTCGGTCAGGAGCTGTAGCCGCGGCTGGCGATCCAGCGGGCGAGCTCGTCCACGTCCATCCGGTAGGAGGCCTGGTCCGGGTTCGCCGAGTCGGCGATCGTCACGACCTTGCCGCCGTCGCGGTAGCCGACCACGCTGATGTAGTGGCCACCCTCGAACGCGTGGGTGTTGCCGTCGGTGTCGGTCGCGGTGCCGGCGATGTTCGCCACCACGGCCCGGCCGTCGTCCACCGTGCGCACCACGTCGGCGCGCAGCTTCTCCACCTTGTCGCCGACCTCGTCCACCGGGATCTCGGTCGACTTGTAGACGTCCTTGCCGGTCTCCTTGTTCAGCACTGGCGTGATGTCGTTGATGGAGTTGGTGCCGGCCTCGGTCGTGCCCATCTCCTCGGCCATGGCGTGCACGTCGATGTTCTTGCCCTGCACGCTCAGCGCGTTACGGGCCGCGGCCGGGCCGCAGAAGTAGAAGTTGGGCTGCGCCTCGTAGCGCACGTCCAGCTCCCGCTCGCCGTGCTCGCGATCGGTGGTGACGACCTGGGCGGCGCGCTCGGCCGGGGTGGCCTGGGCGGCGATGGCGGGGCCGGCGATGCCGCCGGCGGTGGCGGCGATGCCGGCGACGGTCAGAGCGGTCTTGCGCAGCAGAGTGGTAGCCATGATCAGTTGCCTCTCTGTCGGGGGTTCGCGGCGATGGGGGATGCCGCGGAGAAAGATCAGGTGGCCCGGGATGTGCGTCGGGCCGGCGGCTCGCTCGGGCGGCCAGGGGGTTGGCCTGCTCGGCGGCTCCGGGGGATGTAACGACCGGCGTCGCGGCCTGATTCCCGGCCCACGGGGCGGGCGGTCGGCGGGTGCGGCGCGGTCTGCCATGTACAACGCCCCGCGCCCGCCCCCGATTCCACCCCACCGGTGACCCCGGCCACCCCGATTCCGGACATCGACCCCACCCAAACCACGGTCAGGGGGTGGGGGTGGTACGGCGCGTGTGGGGGGTGGGCTGGGTGGGGATGCCTGGGTTCTTGTGGGGCCAGGGGATCTCCGGGGAGGGGTGGAAGCTGATGCCGGCGGTGGTCCAGCGCGGGCCGTGGGCGGCCAGCCGGCTGCGGAACCCGGACCAGTCGTGCGTCTCGCGCGGCGACCAACCGAGTTCGGCGACGGCGGGCAGGCGTGGGAAGAACATGTACTCGACCTCGGTGAGCGTCGTGACCGATTCGGTCCACAGCGGGGCCTCCACCCCCAGCACCGCCTCGGCCGGCACGCCCCGCACGTGGCTGCCCGGATCCCACTCGTACGCCCGGCGTACGTCGATCAGACCGGCCCAGTCGTGCCCGATCGGGGTGTCCGGGGCGTACTTCATGTCCAGGTACGCGTGGTTGCCGGGGGAGAGGATCAGCCGGGCGCCCCGGCGTACCGCGTCGGCGGTCTGCGGGTCGTCACCGTCGGTGCCCCACCACTGCAGGACGCGCCCGTCGACGTGTGCGGCCGGGGCGAGCTGGTGCCAGCCGACGACGGTCTTGCCGGTGGCGGCGACCAGCCGCTGCGCCCGCTCCACGAACGCGCGGTAGCTGCCGGCCGGCACCTTGAACGCCTCGTCGCCGCCGAGGTGCAGCCAGGGTCCGGGGGTCAGCGCCGCCACCTCGCCGACCACGTCCGCGACGAAGGCGTACGTCCGCTCGTCGGCGGGGTCGACGAAGCTGAACCCGACCTCGGTGCCGGTGTAGGGCGGCGGCGCGATCTTGGTGGGTGCCAGTTCGGGGTACGCGACGAGCGCCGCGTTGGTGTGGCCGGGCAGGTCGATCTCGGGCACCACTGTCACGTGGCGGCGGGCGGCGTACGTGACGATGCGGCGGTAGTCGTCACGGGTGTACCAGCCGCCCGGGCCGCCGCCGACCTCCGTCGCGCCGCCGGCCTCGGTGAGCCGGGGCCAGGAGTCCACGGCGATCCGCCAGCCCTGGTCGTCGGTGAGGTGCAGGTGCAGGTGGTTGAGCTTGTAGCGGGCCAGGTGGTCGACCACCCGCAGCACGTCCTCGACCGCGAAGAAGTGGCGGGCGACGTCGAGCATCGCGCCCCGGTAGGCGAAGCGCGGCCGGTCGACGATCGTGCCGCCGGGCACCGCCCAGCGCGCGGCGACGGCGGTCGGGCTCTCGATCGGCGCGGGCAGCAGCTGCCGCAGCGTCTGCGCGCCGTGGAACAGCCCGGCCGGGGTGAGGGCGGTGACCCGGACGCCGCCGGTGGTCACGTCGAGGCGGTAGCCCTCGTCCCCGAGGCGCGCACCGTCCGCCGCGCCGGAGGTGGCGGCCGGAACGGCGTCCGCCGGCCCGGCGACGTCCGCCGGGGAGAGCGTGAGCGTCAGCGGGCCGTCCTCGGTGGTGTCGGTGACCGGGAGCGGGAAGCCGGTGGCCGGGCGCAGCCAGCCGGCGAGTTGTTCGGCCACGTCCCGCCCGGTGGGGCTGACCCGCAGCACCGCGTCCGCGCTCAGCGTGAAGTCACCGGCCGGGTCCGGGCGTACCTGCTCGGGCGCCGGCACCAGGTCGCCCAGCCGGACCGGCGCCGGTCCGGCCAGCGTCCCGGCGGCCCGGCCCTCCGCGGCCCGGGCCAGTTCGGCGGCGGGTGCCGGCACGCCGGGCAGTGGCACGGCGGGTACGTGGCGGGAAGGGCTGGTGGAACGGGTGTCGGACGGCTGCGGCCCGGTCTCCGGGGCGGCGGGGTTGGTCGGCACGGCGACGCTCCGAGGGGTGTATTCGCGCGGGATATGGCAAAGGTCAGGTTCCGCGAGATGCAGTGACGTCAAGGGTACGAGGGGAATCCGACTTGCGTGATCGTGCTCGTGGAAGCGTTCCCAGAGACCCGTACGAACGCGGATCGTGGTGGCTGTTGTGCCGAAAGTCACCGAACGCTCCCAGGTTTCGCGAAGTTCGCCTAGCCTTCGGCCCACCGACGCTGACGAGCCGGGATTGCCGGTGGTCGCTACCGGGGTATGTCCGAATTGAACCTTCGTTAAGTGTCAATGGCGCGCGTGGGAGGCTCTGGTGGCAGCGCACGATTCGGTCGAGCGGAAGTACGTCTACGACTTCGCCGAGGGCAACAAGGATCTCAAGGATCTGCTCGGCGGCAAGGGGGCCAACCTGGCCGAGATGACGAATCTCGGTCTACCGGTTCCGCCCGGCTTCACGATCACCACGGAGGCCTGCAAGGCATACCTGACGACCGGGCGCGAGCCGGACGGCCTGGCCGCGCAGATCGAGGCGCACCTTGAGTCCCTGGAGCGCGAGATGGGCCGGCGCCTCGGCGACCCGGACGACCCGCTGCTGGTCTCGGTGCGCTCCGGCGCCAAGTTCTCCATGCCGGGCATGATGGAGACCGTCCTCAACGTGGGTCTCAACGACCGCAGCGTGGTCGGCCTGAGCGCCCAGGCCGGTCGGAACGACCGGTTCGCCTGGGACTCCTACCGGCGGCTGATCCAGATGTTCGGCAAGACCGTCTGCGAGGTGCCGGGCGAGGAGTTCGAGCACGCGCTCGACGAGATCAAGCGCGCCAAGGGTACGCACGACGACCTCGACCTGGACGCCGACGACCTGCGCGGGCTGGTCGGCGCGTACAAGAAGATCTTCGCCAAGCACACCGGCCGCGAGTTCCCGCAGGAGCCGCGCGAGCAGCTCGACCTCGCCATCCGCGCGGTCTTCGACTCGTGGAACGCGGAGCGGGCGGTGCTCTACCGCCGCCAGGAGCGCATCCCGGCCGACCTGGGCACCGCCGTCAACGTGGTGGCCATGGTCTTCGGCAACCTCGGGCCCGACTCCGGTACCGGAGTCGCGTTCACCCGCGACCCGGGCAGCGGCGCGCAGGGCATCTACGGCGACTACCTCGCCAACGCCCAGGGCGAGGACGTGGTCGCGGGCATCCGCAACACGGTGCCGTTGCAGGAGCTGGAGCAGCTCGACAAGACCTCCTACGACCAGCTGCTCGGCATCATGGCCCGGCTGGAGGAGCACTACAAGGACCTCTGCGACATCGAGTTCACCATCGAGCGCGGCAAGCTCTGGATGCTGCAGACCCGCGTCGGCAAGCGCACCGCCGCCGCCGCGTTCGTCATCGCCGGGCAACTCGTCGACGAGGGGCTGATCGACCTCGACGAGGCGCTGCACCGGGTGAACGGTGCGCAGCTCGCCCAGCTGATGTTCCCCCGCTTCCAGCTCGACCACGAGTTCGAGGCGGTGGCCAAGGGCATCGGCGCCTCGCCGGGCGCCGCGTCCGGCAAGGTCGTCTTCACCTCGGCCCGGGCGGTCGAGCTGGCCGCCGAGGGCGAGGCGGTGATCCTGGTCCGCCGGGAGACCAACCCGGACGACCTCAACGGCATGATCGCCGCCAGGGGCATCCTCACCTCCCGGGGCGGCAAGACCAGCCACGCCGCGGTGGTGGCCCGCGGCATGGGCAAGACCTGCGTCTCCGGCGCCGACGAGCTGGACGTTAACGTGCCGGCGAAGAGGTTCACCGTGGGCGACCACGTGGTGAACGAGGGCGACGTGGTCTCGATCGACGGCACCACCGGCAAGGTCTACCTCGGCGAGGTGCCGGTCATGCCGTCCGAGGTGGTGCAGTACTTCGAGGGCGAACTCGATCCGGAGACCACCGACGACGCGCTGGTCCGGGCCGTACACCGGATCATGACGCACGCCGACGCGGCGCGGCGGCTGCGGGTACGCACGAACGCCGACACCGGCGCGGACGCGGCCCGGGCGCGGCGCTTCGGTGCCGAGGGCATCGGCCTGTGCCGCACCGAACACATGTTCCTCGGTGACCGCCGGGAGCTGGTCGAGCGGCTCATCCTCGCCTCCGGCGAACGGGAGCGGGAGGACGCGCTCGCCGCGCTGCTGCCGCTGCAGCGGGCCGACTTCATCGAGATCTTCCGGGAGATGGACGGCCTGCCGGTCACCGTGCGGCTGATCGACCCGCCGCTGCACGAGTTCCTGCCCCCGCTGGAGCAGCTCGCGGTCAACGTCGCGGTGGCCCAGGAACGCGGCGAGGACGTGGCGAAGGAGGAGGCGCTGCTCGCCGCCGTTCGGCGGATGCACGAGGAGAACCCGATGCTGGGCCTGCGCGGCGTCCGGCTCGGTCTGGTCATCCCCGGCCTGTTCGCCATGCAGGTCCGCGCGATCGCGGAGGCCGCCGTCGCGGTCGTCCGCGACGGCGGCACCGCCTGCCCGGAGATCATGGTGCCGCTGGTGGGGGCCGTGCAGGAGCTGGAGACGGTACGCGCCGAGGCCGAGCGGATCATCGCCGAGGTGGTCGGGGACAGCGGCGTCGAGGTGCTGATCGGCACGATGATCGAGGTGCCCCGGGCGGCGCTGACCGCCGGGCAGATCGCCGAGGCGGCCGAGTTCTTCTCCTTCGGCACCAACGACCTGACCCAGATGGGCTGGGGCTTCTCCCGCGACGACGTGGAGGGCGCGTTCTTCTGGCGTTACCTGGAGCTGGGCATCTTCGGCATCTCGCCGTTCGAGTCGATCGACACCGACGGCGTCGGCCGGCTGATCCGCATCGCCGCCGAGGAGGGCCGGGCGGCCCGCCCGGGGCTGAAGCTCGGCGTCTGCGGCGAGCACGGCGGCGACCCGGACTCGGTGCACTTCTTCCACTCCGTCGGACTGGACTACGTCTCCTGCTCGCCGTTCCGGGTGCCGGTGGCCCGGCTGGAGGCCGGCCGGGCGGCCATCACCACCACCGGTTCGGACTCCCGCTGAGCGGGCGCGGGGCCGCCGGTGGACACCGGCGGCCCCGCGCCCGCCCGGCGCGCCTTTCCGGCCTTCCCGGCGTAACCTGAGCTTCCGCCACGTGTCGATCAGGAGGGGTGGCCGCATGACCGCCGTCTGGGAGAACCTGACCATCGACGCCCGGGATCCGTCCCGGCTCGCCAGTTGGTGGGCGGAGGCGCTCGGCTACCAGGTGATCACCGACAAGCTGGACGAGGTGGAGATCCGCCGGACCCCCGACACGAGGCCCGGTCTCGTCTTCGTCCCGGTCGCCGGGCCGAAGAAGGGAAAGAACCGGTTGCACATCGACCTGCGCCCGGCCGACCTGGAGGCCGAGGTGGAGCGCCTGGTCGACATGGGTGCCCGGCACGTCGACATCGGGCAGGGGGACGTGGAGTGGACGGTGCTGGCCGACCCGGAGGGCAACGAGTTCTGCGTTCTCCGGGAGCGCGAGGAGTGAGCCGGTCTTGCGAGCCCCGCAGTCGTGACCTCCGGCCATTGCGCCAACGCGGCAACGGTGACCGGGGCTGACGCGGCGGCCCGGCTCGTCGACGAGGCACCGAAGGACACCGGGTACGGCCGGTCGCCGTTCGAGCGGGACCGGGCCCGGGTCCTGCACTCGGCGGCGTTCCGCCGGCTCGCGGCTAAGACGCAGGTGCACACCGCCGGGACGAACGACTTCCTGCGTACCCGGCTGACCCACTCGCTGGAGGTCGCGCAGATCGCCCGCGAGATGGGTGCCCGGCTGGGCTGCGACCCCGACGTGGTGGACACCGCCGGGCTGGCCCACGACCTGGGGCACCCGCCGTTCGGGCACAACGGCGAGTACGCCCTGGACGAGCTGGCCGCCGACTGCGGCGGTTTCGAGGGCAACGCGCAGACGCTGCGGGTGCTCACCCGGCTGGAGGCGAAGGTGTTCACCCCGGACGGGCGCTCGGCCGGGCTGAACCTGACCCGGGCCGCGCTGGACGCGGTCAGCAAGTACCCGTGGCCGCGCCGGCCCGGCGAGCGCAAGTTCGGCGTGTACGCCGACGACCGCCCGGTCTTCGACTGGCTGCGCGCGGGCGCCCCGCCCGGTGCCCGGCGCTGCCTGGAGGCCCAGGTGATGGACTGGGCCGACGACGTGGCGTACTCGGTGCACGACGTCGAGGACGGCATCCACGGCGGGTACGTCGACCTGCGTCCGCTGCTGGTCGACGCGGACGAGCGGCGGGCACTCTGCGCGGACGTGGCCGCCGCCTACTCGGGTGAGGCGCCGGAGGACCTGGGCGAGGTGCTCGCCGACCTGCTGGCCGACCCGGTGCTCGCTCCGCTGGCCGCGTACGACGGCAGCCATCGCGCGCTCGCCGCGTTGAAGACCACCACGAGCGTGTTCACCGGCCGGTTCGCCGCCGGGGTGGTGGCCGCGACCGAGCAGCGTCACGGTCCCGGTCCGCACCGCCGCTACGACGCCGACCTGGTGGTGCCGCGCCGGATCCGGGCGCAGTGCGCGCTGCTCAAGGGCATCGCGCTGCGGTACGTGATGCGCCGCCCAGGCGCCCAGGACCGGTACGCGCGGCAGCGCGACGTCCTGTGCGGGCTGGTCGCGGCGCTGCTGGACCGGGCGCCGGACGCGCTGGACCCGGTGTTCGCGCCGCTGTGGCGGGACGCGGGGGACGACGCCACGCGGCTGCGCGTGGTGATCGACCAGGTCGCCTCGCTCACCGATCCGGCCGCGCTGGCCTGGCACGCCCGGCTGGTGTCGCCGAACTGACCGGATCACTCGTGCGGAGCTTAGGCTAGCCTAAGCGGCATGACGGATCGCCCGAAGACGTTCACCGCCGCCACGGTCGTCCGGACCGCGCGGCCCACCCCACACCTGATCCGCCTGGTCCTGGGCGGCGCCGAGCTGGCCGGGCTGCCGGTGGGCGCGTACACCGACCACTACGTGAAGTTCGTCTTCCCGCCGGCCGGGGTGACCTACCCGTACCCGGTCGACCTGGCCACGATCAAGCTCGAGTTCCCGGCGGAGCAGTGGCCGCGCCTGCGCGCGTACACGATCAGGGCCTGGGACGCCGCTGCCGGTGAGATGACCGTGGACGTGGTGCACCACGGCGACGAGGGCGTGGCCGGGCCGTGGGCGGCGGCGCTGCGTCCCGGCGACCGGGTGTTGTTCGCCGGGCCGGGCGGCGCGTACGCGCCGGACCCGGCCGCCGACTGGCACCTGCTGGCGGGCGACGAGAGCGCGCTGCCGGCCATCGCCGCCGCCCTGGAACGGCTGCCGGCGGGAGCGCCCGCCAAGGTGTACGTCGAGGTCGGCGGCCCGGCCGACGAGCTGCCCCTGACCAGCGCGGGTGTGGTCGAGGTGTGCTGGCTGCACCGCGACGGGCGCCCGTTCGGCGAGCCGCTGGTCGAGGCGGTCCGGGCGCTGGAGTTCCCGCCCGGCCGGGTGCACGCGTTCGTGCACGGGGAGGCCGGCGCGATGAAGGAACTGCGGCGGCTGCTGCGCGTCGAGCGGGGCGTGCCTCGGGGTGATCTGTCCATCTCCGGCTACTGGCGGCGCGGCATGGACGACGAGGGCTGGCGGTCCACCAAGCCGGCCTGGAACGCCGCGGTGGAGGCCGAGGAGGCAGCCGCCGTCGTGTCCTGACGCGGTTCCTGCGGCATTCCGGCCCGGCGGTGCGCCCGGCCCGCCGACGATGGGGGCATGACGGGACAATCGGGGCGGCGGGCCGTGGCCCAGCAGGTCGACCGGGTGGTGCTCGGCGCCGGGGTCGCCGGTGTGCTGGCGGTGGTGCTGTGGGGCGTGTTCGCCCGGGGTTCACTGGCCCGGTTCGGCGAGTCCGGCCTGGCCTGGGCCGTGAGCACGTTCGGCTGGTTCTTCGTGGTCGCGGCCGACGCCTTCCTGGTGCTGGCGGTCGTCGTGGCCGCCTCCCGGTTCGGCCGGATCCGGCTGGGCGCCGACGACGACGGGCCGGAGTTCAACACCCTGGCCTGGGTCGCCATGATGTTCAGCGCCGGCATGGGCATCGGCCTGGTGTTCTTCGCCGTCGCCGAACCGATGCAGCACTACGCCACGCCGCCGCCGGCCTCCGGTGTCGAGCCGCAGACCGGCGCCGCCGCCTCGGCGGCCATGCAGTACACGCTGTTCCACTGGACGCTGCACCCGTGGGGCATCTATGCGATCGCGGCGCTGGCCCTGGCGTACTCGACGTTCCGCAAGGGGCGGGGCAACCGGATCTCGTCCGCGTTCGCGCCGCTGCTCGGGGACCGGACCGACGGCCCGCTCGGCCGTGGGATCGACCTGCTCGCCGTCTTCGCCACCGTGTTCGGCTCCGCCACGAGTCTGGGGCTGGGTGCGCTCCAGGTGGCGGCCGGTCTCGACCTGGTGGTCGGGGTGCCGGACAGCCGGACCGTCGAGTTGACGATCATCGGCGCGCTCACGCTCGCCTTCGTCGTGTCCGCCTTCTCCGGACTGCACCGGGGCGTCAAGTGGCTGTCCACCACGAACGTGCTGATCGCCGTCGCGCTGATGCTGTTCGTGTTCGTGGTCGGTCCGACCGTCTACACGCTGGAGGTGCTGCCGGCCTCGGTCGGTGACTATCTGAGCGGCCTGGTGCGCATGTCGACGCGTACCGGGGCGTTCTCCGACCCGGCCTGGCTGGGCTCGTGGACCGTCTTCTACTGGGCGTGGTGGATCTCCTGGGCGCCGTTCGTGGGCACGTTCATCGCCCGCATCTCGCGCGGCCGTACGATCCGTCAGTTCCTCGTCGGGGTGCTGCTGATACCCAGCGGCGCGAGCACCGTCTGGTTCGCGGTGATGGGCGGGACCGCCCTGCGTACGCAGACCACTGGCACCCGGGACCTGGTGGCGGACGTGGGCGCCGGTTCCGAGCAGGCGCTGTTCGGGCTGCTCGACGCGCTGCCCCTGGCCACGCTGACGAGCGTGCTCACCATGGTGCTGATCGCGCTCTACTTCGTCACCAGCGCGGACTCGGCGTCGCTGGTGCTCGGCTCGCTCTGCTCGCGCGGCGCGCTACGGCCACATCGCGGGGTGGTGGTGCTCTGGGGCGTGCTGATCGGCGCGGTCGCGGCCGCGCTGCTGCTGGCCGGTGGCCTGGCCGCACTGCAGCAGGCGACCATCCTGGTCGCGCTGCCGTTCGTCGTGGTGATGCTGGGCCTGGCCGTCGCGGTGCTCCGGGAGATGGCGGCCGATCCGATGCTGCGCGCCGGGCCCCGGCCCCGCCGTTCCGGCCTGGCCGCCGCGGTGAACGCGGCGCGGTCGTACGAGGAGGAGGATCCGGCTCCCGTCACGCGCTGGTTCCATCGCCCTCGCCCCTGAGCGGGGGTACCTCATTTCGTAGTAGGGATGCTACATTTCGCGGTATGACTGTGGTCGAACTTCCGGGGGCCGCCGCGTCCCCCCGACCTCCCGACGAGGATCTCGTCCTCGACGTGCGGGATCTGCGCATGCGCTACGGCGCCGTCGACGTGCTGCGCGGCGTCGACCTGACCGCCCGGCGGGGCGAGGTGGTGGCACTGCTCGGGCCCAACGGCGCGGGCAAGACCACCACCATCGAGATCCTCGAAGGCTTCCGGCTGCCCTCGGCCGGCACGGTGCGCGTGCTCGGCACCGACCCGGCCCGGGGCGACGAGCGCTGGCGCGCGCGGCTGGGCGTGGTGCTCCAGTCCTGGCGCGACCACGGCAAGTGGCGGGTGCGGGAGCTGCTGGCCCACCTCGGCGACTTCTACGCGCCGTACGCCACCGACCGGATCCCGCGCCCGTGGCCGGTCGACGAGCTGCTGGAGACGGTGGGGCTGAGCGCGCACGCCGGCAGCCGGGTGGCCCGGCTCTCCGGCGGCCAGCGCCGCCGGCTCGACGTCGCGGTCGGCATCGTCGGCCGGCCGGAACTGCTGTTCCTGGACGAGCCCACAGTCGGGTTCGACCCGGCCGCCCGGCGCGAGTTCCACGAGCTGGTGCACCGGCTGGCCGACCTGGACGAGACCACCATCGTGCTGACCACGCACGACCTGGCCGAGGCGGAGAAGCTGGCCGACCGCATCCTCATCCTGGCCGGCGGCCGGATCATCGCCGAGGGGTCGCCCGACCAGCTCGCCCGGCGTGTGGCGGGGGACGCCGAGGTGCGCTGGGCCCGCGACGGCGAGCGGTACGTGCACGCCACCGCCGACGCCACCGCCTTCCTGCGCGACCTGCTCCGTGAGCACGGCGACCGGATACGCGAGCTGGAGGTACGCCGGGCCAGCCTGGAGGACGCGTACCTGGCGCTGGTGCACGAGGAGGAGACCGGCATCCGTACCGGCCGGGCCGAGCGGGTGTGGCAGCAGGAGGCGAACCGATGAACCCGACCACCAACGCGCTGCGGGCCGGGCTGCGGCGCGGCGCGATCGAGCTGCGCGCCACGTTCACCAACGGCCAGGATCTCTGGACCTACTTCTTCCCCACCGTGGTGCTGCTGATCGCCGTGTTCTGGATGCGCGGCTCGACGGTCCCCGGCACCGACTTCTCCCTCGGCGCCCGTACGCTGCCCAGCGCCCTCGGCATGGGCCTGCTCTTCGGCGGGCTGCTCGGCCTGGCCAACCAGCTCGTCATCGACCGGGAGGACGGCACGCTGCTGCGCGCCAAGGCGATCCCGGACGGCATGCTCGGCTACCTGGTCGGCAAGATCGTGCTGGTGTCGGCGGTGGCGCTGATCGGCGTGGTCATCCAGCTCACGCCCGGGCTGTTCTTCCTCGACGGCCTGCGGCTCGGCGACCCCGGCGCCTGGCTCACGCTGGCCTGGGTGGTGCCGCTCGGGCTGGTGGCGACGCTGCCGCTGGGCGCGGTGATCGGCTCGCTGGTGGAGAACCCGCGCAACATGGGCCTGGTGGTGATGCCGATCTTCGGTCTGATCGCGCTGTCCGGCATCTTCTACCCGATCAACGGCCTGCCCGGCTGGCTCCAGGGCGTCGCCCAGGTCTTCCCGCTCTACTGGCTAGGCTTGGGCATGCGTTCGGCGCTGCTCCCGGGCGATCTGGCGGCGGTCGAACTGGGCGGCTCCTGGAGGCACCTGGAGACGGTCGGCGTGCTCGGCGCCTGGGCGGTGCTCGGGCTGGTGCTGGCCCCGGTGGTGCTGCGCCGGATGGCCCGCCGGGAGTCCGGCTCGCGGGTCGCGGCCCGGCGGGAGCGGGCCATGCAGCGGGTCGGATGAGAGGGCGTCGATGAGCGAGACCGTGCACAACCGCATCGCGGTGCTGCGCGCCGAACGGGGCATCTCCCGGCGGCAACTGGCCGACGCGCTCGGTGTGCACTACCAGACCGTCGGCTACCTGGAGCGCGGCGAGTTCCGGCCCAGCCTGCACCTGGCGCTGCGCATCGCCGCGTACTTCGAGGTGCCGGTCGAGGTGGTCTTCTCCATCGAGCCGTTCCCGCGCATCGGCGACCCCGCGACGGCCCGCTCGGCCTGAGCCGGCGGGGACGGGCGTGGCCGGCCACACGCCCGTCCCCCCGGCCGCCGCAACGTCGGTCCGGCAGGGCAGGATGTACGCCGAGGGGGTGGCGGTCATGGCGGGGCGGATCCGGGACGAGGACATCGCGCTGGTCCGCGAGCGCACCGCCATCGCGGACGTCATCTCCGAGGTGGTGACGCTCAAGTCGGCCGGCGGCGGCAACCTCAAGGGGCTCTGCCCGTTCCACGACGAGAAGAGCCCGTCGTTCAACGTCTCGCCCGCCCGCAACGTGTTCTACTGCTTCGGCTGCGGGGTCGGCGGCGACGCGATCAAGTTCCTGATGGACGCCGAGCACCTCAGCTTCGTCGAGTCCGTCGAGCGGCTCGCCGCCCGCGCCGGCATCCAGTTGCGCTACGTCGAGGACGACAGGTCCGCGCCGCGTCCCCGCCCGCAGCAGGGGCAGCGGCAGCGCCTGGTGGCCGCGCACGCCGCCGCCGTCGAGTTCTACCGGGCCCAGCTCACCACCGCCGGCGCCCGCCCGGCCCGGGAGTTCCTCGCCGGGCGCGGCTTCGACCGGGCCGCCGCCGAGCGGTACGCCTGCGGCTTCGCCCCCGACGGGTGGGACCTGCTCACCAAGCACCTGCGCCAGCATGGTTTCACCCACGACGAACTGGTCACCGCCGGCCTGTCCCGCCCGGCCCGCTCCGGCTCGCTGATCGACCGGTTCCGCCGGCGCCTGATGTGGCCGATCCGGGACATCACCGGCGACGTGATCGGCTTCGGCGCCCGCAAGCTCTTCGACGACGACGACGGCCCGAAATACCTGAACACCCCCGAGACGCCGATCTACAAGAAGTCACACGTGCTCTACGGCATCGACCAGGCCAAGCGGGAGATCGCCAAGCAGGGCAAGGTGGTGGTGGTCGAGGGCTACACCGACGTGATGGCCTGCCACCTCGCCGACGTGCCGACAGCGGTGGCGACCTGCGGCACCGCGTTCGGCGGCGACCACATCTCGGTGCTGCGCCGAGTGCTGTTCGACAGCGACGAGCGGGCCGGGGAGATCATCTTCACCTTCGACGGCGACGCGGCCGGGCAGAAGGCCGCGCTGCGCGCCTTCGAGGACGACCAGCGCTTCGTGGGGCGTACCTTCATCGCGGTCAGCCCCGACAACATGGACCCGTGTGACCTGCGCCTGGCAAAGGGCGACCTGGCCGTGCGCGACCTGGTGGCCCGCCGTGAGCCGCTCGTCGACTTCGCGCTCCGGCACGTGATCAACCGGTTCGACCTGGACACCGTCGACGGCCGGGTCGAGGCCATGCGCCGCGCCGCGCCTCTGGTCGCGAAGATCAAGGACCGGGAGAAGCGCCCGGAGTACGTGCGCAAACTCGCCGGCGACCTCGGCATGGAGATCGAGCCGGTGCAGCGCGCGGTGCTCGCCGCCGGGAACGGGCAGCCGGCGGCCGGTGCGCACGCAGCGCCCGCTCGCCCGGGGGTGCCCTCGGTGGACAGCCCCCGGTCCATGGTGGAGCGGGAGGCGCTGAAGCTGGCGTTGCAGGAGCCGGTCCTGGCCGGCCCGATGTTCGACGCGGTCGAGGCGACCGACTACCAGCACCCGGTGCACGTCGCGGTACGCGCCGCGGTGGCCGCGGCCGGCGGGGCGTCCGGCGCCACCGGCGGCGCGGTCTGGATCGAGCGGGTCCGCGACGCCTGCGACGACCTGGCCGGGCAGGCATTGGTCGGTGAGCTGGCGGTGGAACCGCTGCGCATCGACGGCGAGCCCGACCCGCGGTACGTCTCGATCACCATGGCCCGGCTCCAGTGGAGTTCGGTCACCGGCCGCATCCGTGACCTGAAGTCGAAGATCCAGCGGATCAATCCGGTGAGCAACAAGGACGAGTACTTCGCCCTGTTCGGGGAACTGCTCTCGCTGGAACAGCACGCACGGGCACTGCGCGAGCAGGCCGCCGGAGGTTTGTGATGGGTCTGTTCAACCGCCGGCCGAAACTGCCCTCGGCCGACCGGCCGCCGCTGGCCGCCGACGAGCGGGTGCTCGCCTGGGCCGCCGCCGGCACCGGTGAGGGCGGCAACGACGGCGTACTGGTCGCCAGCAACCGGGGGCTCTGGCTGCCCGGCCGCGTCGACCGCCTCGGCTGGCACGACATCCTCAAGGCGGTCTGGTCCGGCCGCGAACTCACTGTCACCCCGGCCGAGCCGGTCGCCGAGCACGACGGCTACCTGGTGGTCGCGGACGGCCTACCCGAGACGTGCCTGCTCGTCGACCCGGGAGACCTGCCGCACCAGGTCCGGGCCCGGGTCACCGGCTCGGTGGCGTACACCTCGCACCACGAGGTGCCGGGCGGCTCCGGGCGGATCGCGGCCCGGCGGGTGCCCGGCGTCGACGGTCTGACCTGGACGGTCCGCTACGACCCGGGGACGCCCGCCGACGACGAGGCGGTGACCGCCGAGACCGCCCGGCTGGTCGCGGCGGCGCGGGCCGCCACCACCCCCGCCGACGCCTGAAGCCTGCACCTTGAGGACGTCTACCTCGTAGAGCGGGATGGAGGCGTCGCGGGTGGCCCAGAGCGCGACGGGGGTGTCCAGCAGCAGGGTCACGCGCCGATTCCGAAGTCGGCGGCTCAGCCGGTGCGGTAGAACCGCTGCGCGCCCGGGTGCAGCGGGATCGGCCGGGTCGCCGCGGCGCTGGACCGGTTGAAGTTCGCCGCCTCCGGGTGCACCTGGATCAACTCGCCCTGCCAGGTGAACAGCACCCGGGTCAGGTCGTACGCGAGCTGCTCCGGCATGTCCGCCGCCACCAGGATCACGTTCGCCACGGTGATGGTCGGCGTCGGCTGGGGCGTGCCGTAGACCTCCTTCGGCAGCGTCGCCGTGGTGTAGACCGCGCCGAACCGGGCGCTCAACGGTTCGATCAGATCGCCGAGCGGCAGCAGCCGGAACGTGCCGGGTGCGGAAGAGAGCAGGTCCTTGACGCCGGGAGTCGGCAGGCCGCCGGAGAAGAACATGGCGTCCAGGCCCTTGGCCCGCATCTGCTTGACCGTCTCCGGCAGCGACAGGTTGAACCGCTGGATGTCCCGGTCCGGGTGGATGCCACCGGCGGTGAGCAGTCGCCCGGCGATGATGTCGGTGCCGGACTTCGGTGAGCCGGTGGAGATGCGCTTGCCGCGCAGGTCGGCGAAGCTGCCGATCTTGCCGTCGGTGCGGACGATCACGTGCGTGTAGTTGCTGTAGACCCGGGCCAGCGCCCGTACCGGCTGCGGCTGCTTGTCGAACGCCCCGCGCCCGTCGACCGCGTCCGCCGCCGTGTCGGCCAGGCTGAACGCGATCTCCATGTCCCCGCTCGCCACCCGGGTGATGTTCTCCACCGACGCGCCGGTCGGCTCGGCCCGCGCCTCGTACCCGGGCAGGTGGCGGGTGATCAGGTCGGCGTACCCGCCGCCGAGCTGGTAGTAGACGCCTGTGGTGTTGCCGGTGGCCAGGAAGATCCGCCCGCCGTGCCACGCCTCCGGCGCGGAGTCCTCGGCCGCGCACCCGGCCAGCAGCACCGCCGACATCAGCGCGGCGGTCAGCCGCAGCGCGCGGCCGGTCACCGGCGGACCGCCGGTTCCAGCGCCTCCGCCACCCGCTGCACCAGCGTCGCCGTCTCGTAGCCGATCTGGCCCAGGTCGCAGCCGGGTGCGGCCAGCACGCCGAGCAGCGCCCGCTCACCCACGGCCATCACCAGCATCACTCCGCCGTCCATGTCGACGATCTGCTGCCGTACCCGGCCGGCGGACATCAGCCGGGCCGCGCCCACGGTCAGACTGGCCAGCCCGCTGATCACGGCGGCGAGCTGGTCGACCTGGTCGGGGGCGAGGTCCGGCGAGGACGCCAGCCGCAACCCGTCCTCGGAGACCGCGAGCGCGTGCGAGACGTCCGGCACCTGCTCGGCGAAGTTCGCCAGCAGCCAGTCCAGGCCGGTGGAGGACGGTGAGGTCATGGTCTTCTCCCGTGGTGTGTGGTGGTCGGGGCACGGCGGGTCGCGCTGGCCACCCCCTCGGCGAGGGCGGACAGCCGGGCACGTACCACTTCGGGGTCGAGCAGGTCGGTAGCCGGCGGCGGCGCGGTGGCGTCCGGCATCGGCTCGGGCAGGTGACCGCCCACCTGCCGCCGGGGCAGACCGGCGGCGGTGGTCGGCGTCGGCGGCACGCTCACCGGCCGGATCCGCGCCGCGCTCGGCGCCGGCAACGCGCCTCCGGGCGTGCGGACGGCGGCGACGCCGCGTACCGGGCCGACGGTCGAGGCGCTGGTGACGAGGTTGCGGGCGCCGGCCGCCGGCCGTGCGGCGGGCCCCGACTTGAACCAGGCCGCCGCGCGCGGTCGCCGCTCGGCGGCCGGCCGGGACGCCACCGACTCGACCCGGGTCAGCACCGATTCCGGTACGTCGACCTGCGCCACGGTGCCGGTGCCGGTGCCGAGGTCGTGCAACTGCACCCGGATCCCGTGCCGGGCGGCCAGGTGGGCCACCACGTGCAGGCCCATGCTGCCCGCCGCCGCGCTGGACAGCATGGCCGGCGCGGCCAGCCGTTCGTTGATCTCGACCAGCCGGCTCTCGCTGACGCCGATGCCCTGGTCGTGGACGCGCAGCACCAGCCCGTCGACGGTGCGACGCCCGTCGACGAGCACCCGGGCCTCCGGTGGCGAGTAGACGGTGGCGTTCTCCAGCAGCTCGGCCAGCAGGTGCACCAGATTGCCCACCGCCGCGCCGTGCACCGCCGCGGTCGGCACGTCGATCTCCACCCGCGGGTAGTCCTCGATCTCGGAGGCCGCCGCCCGGACCACGTCCTCCAGCAGCAACGCGCACTCGTGTCCCCGGCCGGGTTCGCCACCGGCGAGCACCAGCAGGTTCTCCCCGTTGCGGCGCAACCGGGCGGCGAGGTGGTCCAGGGCGAACAGCCGGGCCAGCGCGTCCGGGTCGGTCTCCTCACGCTCGAAGTCGTCGAGCAGCCGCAGCTGCCGGGTGATGAGCGTCCGGATGCGCCGGGCCAGCGCCTCCGCCATCCGGGTCACGTCCAGCCGCAACTCGGCCTGCTGCCCGGCCAGCCGCAACGCGGCCCGGTTCACCGTGTCGAACGCCTCGGCGACCTGCGCCACCTCGTCCCGGCCGCGCCGGATCCCGTCGGTCATCCGGGTCGCCGGGCCCTCCGCCGGGGTCCGCTCGCCCGCCGCGATCGCGGTGATCCGCTCCGGCAGCTCCCGGTTCGCCATGGTCAGCGCGGCCACCCGCAGCCGGCGCAACCGGCGGCTGGTGCGTACCGCCAGCAGCACGGCGGTGACGAGCGAGCCGAGCGCGACGGTGCTCGTCGCGCCCGCTGTGAGCACCGCCCGCAGCCGGGCCGCCCCGGCCAGGTCCGCCGCGTCCCGGTCCAGCCCGTCGGACAGGTTCCGGCCGAGCAGGTTGTACCGGCGGATCGCGCCGCTCTGCGCCACGTACCAGGCGTCGCCGTCGGTCTTCAGCGCCTCCGGCGTGCCGTCGGTGTCGAGCACTGTGTCGCGCATCCGCCGGGCCGTGAGCACGTCCGTGCCGTCGATCAGCTGGTACCAGGCCTTGCTCGCCGGTCCGGAGGCGATCCGCAGGAACTCGGCCTGCCGTTGCTCCCGGGCGCCCCGCAGCCGGCCGAGCCGGGCCAGCTCGCCGGGTTCCAGCCCGCCCCTGACGAACACCGCCCGCAGCAGGTCGCGTTCCAGCGCGGACAGGTGCTCCTGGGCGGCCACCGCGGCGACCTCGCGCGCCTGGTTGGCCAGGCCCGCGTCGCGGAGCTGACTGGGCAGCGCGTCCGCGACCGCGAGCAGGGACTCCACGAGCGACACGTACGCCAGGTCGGCGCCCTCGCCGGTCACGGCCAGTTCCCGGGTGGGCGTGAGCTTGTCGAGGCGCCGGCTCGCATCGTTGAGCACGGGCTTCAAGTCGGGGGCCGCACGGCGGGCGTCATCCTGCGCCGAGCGGTAGCGCTCGACAGCCGTGTCCACCCGCCGGCGCTGCGCGTCCACGAGCGGACGGCCGGACGTACCGCCGCGCTGGCGCAACGCGGTCGTCTCGCCCAGTTCGCGTTCCAGCTCGTGCACCAGACGTACGGTCGCGGTGGCGGTGCCCGCCAGCACGCGGGCCCGGTCGGCGTCGGCGGACGCGTCGAGCGCGGCGTCGGTCTGCGCCGCCCCCAGCACGACCAGGCCGGCGGTGGCCACCAGGATCGGCGCCAGCAGTTGGACGCGGACCGAGCGGAGGTGTCCGGTGCGGTCCGCGGAGCGGTGATGCCGGCGTACGCGGGCCGGGTGGGGCAGCGGCACGGGGTCTCCCGGTCGGTCGGTCGGTGGGCCGGGCCGGACGCGCGTCCGGCCCGGCCCGATCGGGTCAGCTCGCGCCGAGGTCGCTCAGCGCCCGCTCCGCGCCGCGGTGCAGCGGCACCGGGTCGGTCTTGCGGGCGTTGCCCAGCTCGATGCCCTTCGCCGCCGGATTGGCCTGGGCCAGGGCGTCCTTTGACTCGAAGACCGTCCGGGTGACCGCACAGGCCACGTCGGCGTCCAGGTTGTCGCGCACCAGCAGCACGTTCGGCACCACGATGGTGGGCACGTCGGCCGAGGTCCGGTAGATGTCCTTGCCGATGGTGCCCGCCTGGTACGCCGGGTTCAGCTCGGCCATCTTCGGCAGCAGCGGGCTGATGTCGACGAACGTCACCTTGTCGCCGGACGTGGTGAACAGGTCGGTGACCCCGCCGGTCGGCACGCCGCCGGACCAGAAGAAGCCGTCGATGCTGCCGTCCTTCATGCCGTCGACGGTCTTCGTGAGGTCCAGCCGCTGCGCCTGGACGTCCTTGGCCGGGTCCAGGCCGGCGGCGCTGAGCAGGCGGTTGGCGATGACCTCGGTGCCGGACTTCGGCGAGCCGGTGGAGATCTTCTTGCCCTTCATGTCGGCCACCGACGTGATCCCCGCGTCGGCGCGGACCACCACCTGCGTGTAGTTGTCGTAGATCCGGGCCAGCGCCTGCACCGGCTGCGGCGCGGTGAAGCTCCCCTTGCCCTGCACCGCGTTGACGGCGGTGTCGAACAGCGAGAACGCCACGTCGTACTGGCCGGCGACGAGCTGTTCGACGTTCTGCACCGAGGCCCCGGTCTCGGCGGCCGTCCCGGTGAGCTTGCCGTCGGTGGTCTTGCTCAGCTCACCGGCGAGTGCATTGCCGACCACGTAGTAGACGCCGGTGGCGTTACCGGTGGCGATACCGACCCGGGTGTCCTTTGTGACCTTGCAGCTGACCTCGCGGGCGGCGTCGTCCTTCGCCGCGCCGTCCTGACGGCCCCCGCAGCCGGCGGCACCGGCGGCGACCAGGACGAGCGCCCCGACACCCGCCACTATCCTCGTGTCGATCCGTCCCACTCTCTCTCCTCCCCAAGGTCCACGGATTCTTCGACCGCCGGGCGGCCGGGGTGCCCGGCGGCGCCACGTCGGACGTACACGCCCGCGACCGCGAGCGCGGCGAGCGCCGCGCCGATCGCCATGGGCAGCGGTTCCAGCCGGAGCAGCACCAGCCCGGCGATCGCGCCGACGATCCGCTCCGGCACGCCGGCCGGGCCCACACCGGGCAGCCAGCCGCCGGCCGCGACCGCCAGCACGGCCACTCCCAGCGCCGACACCAGGCCGGCCGTCACGATCCGTCCGGGCCCGCCGATGCCGAGCAGCCCGAGACCGGTCGGCGTGATCACGAAGGCCAGCGGGATCAGGTACGCCGGCAGCGCGTACCGCAGGGTCTGCCACATGGTCGGCACCAGCCGGCCGCCGGTGACCGCGGCGGCGGCGACCGCGGCGAGCGCGGTCGGCGGCGAGACCTCGGACAGCACCGCGAAGTAGAAGACGAACATGGCCGCGGCGGGCGCCTCGACGCCCAGGTTCAGCAGCGCCGGGCCGATGATCACCCAGCCGATGACGAACGACGCGGTGACCGGCACCGCGAGGCCGAGCAGGCTGAGCGCGATCGCGGCGAGCACGGCGGTCAGCGCCAGCACCACTGCCGGTTCCGAGCTGACCACCTGCGCGCCGTCGATCAGCAGCGCGGCGGCCTGCGGCCCGAGGCCGGTCTTCGTGGTGGTGGCGGTGATGATGCCGGCCGCGGCACAGACGGCGCTCACCGCGAGCACCCCGCGTACGCCGTCGCGCAGCGCCGCCACCAGCCGGGCCGGCGTCAGGCGGTGCCGCCGGTCCAGGAAGGACAGTACGGCCGCGAGCGCGGTGGCGATGACGACCGCGCGCATCGCCGAGGCGCCGAGCGCCAGCACCACGATGATCACGAAGAGCGAGAGGAAGTGGTAGCCGAAGCGGACCAGCAGCCGCCACGCCGAGCCGGTGTCGATGACCACCGGCCGCACGCCGGAGCGCCTGGCGTCGATCTCGACGGAGAGCAGGATGCCGAGGTAGTAGAGGATCGTCGGCACCGTCGCCCAGCCGAGCACCTGGAGGTAGGACACGCCCAGGTACTCGGCGATGATGAACGCGGCGGCGCCGAGCGTCGGCGGGGACAGGATCGCCCCCACACCGGCGGCGGCGAGCATGCCGCCCGCGCGCTCGGCCGGGTAGCCGGCGCGGCGCAGGATCGGCCAGGTCACCGCGCCGATGCTGACGGTGGTGGCGGCGCCGGAACCGGAGACGGTGCCGAGCAGGAAGCCCGAGGCGACGGCGGTGCGCCCGGCGGCCGTCCGGGAGCGGCGGAACGCGGCGGCGGACAACTCCACGAAGAACCGGCCCGCACCGGACAGGTTGAGCACCGCGCCGTAGATGGTGAACAGCACGATGTAGGAGGCGGCCACGTCCAGCGGGGTGCCGTAGAAGCCGTTGTCGGAGTTGTAGAACGCGTCGACGAGCTGCCCGAAGTCGAGCCCCGCGTGCGCCACCGGCCACGCCTGCGGCAGCAGCCCGCCGTAGTAGCCGTATCCGAGGAACAGCACGCACACCGCCGGCAGGATCCACCCGGTGGTACGCCGGCACGCCTCCAGCAGCAGAAGCAGCAGCCCGGTGCCGAAGGCCACGTCCAGCGGATCCAGCAGGCCCTGCCGGTCGAGGAAGGCGTCGTACCCGCCGCCACCCGCGCCGACGGCGACCGGCAGCACCGGGTAGAGGCAGACCACGAGCGCCGCGAGGGCCAGCAGCCAGTCCACGGGCGTGGGGCCGCGCCGGTCGTCCACGTCGGTCGCGGTGCGCCGCAGCCGCACCCCGGAGGGGTACGCGAGGAACACCGTCGGCAGCACGCCGGCCAGGAAGAAGATCAGGTAGTACTTGCTGCCCTGGGCCAGCGGAAAGAACACCTGCCAGAGCGTCAGCAGCCCGACCGCGACGGTGATGCCGGTGAAGAGGACGCCGACCGGTCCGGCGAGCACCCGTCCCGGCTTCTCCTCCTCGAACCGGGCGGCCAGTTCGCGGGCGTCCTGCCGGGCCTGGTCCGGGGGCGGCTCCTTGCGGCTATCGGTCTCACCCGGGGTGTGGGTGTCGCTCTCGTCCGGGGCCTGGTCCTCGGCTCGGCTGTGGTGCAGCGTCTCGCCCGGCCCGTCGTCGGCCCACTCGGGTCCGCCGACGCTTCCTTCGTCCGGCGGCAGCGACACCATCTCGGCGTCCACGTCGGACCCCGGTTGCCCGCCGGTCGGCGGCCGGGGTTTGGGAGGAGTCGCGTCGGAGGGGCGAACGGACGGCACGAGGGGGCACGATACGCGAACAGCGCGCACCGTGGGGAACATTGCCGATCATGATTGCGATGAGTGACGGAATGGAGCTTCGCTCACACGTGTCGCAGATTTCTCGAACTGTTTCGCGTCGTCGGGAGACGGCCCCTTCCGGGCTCTCTCCCGATATCGCTCACAACGATGAATAACGGGCGTTTCCAAGACGCTTGTGGTCACGCAGCGTGTCCACTGAGGTGGGTCTTTTCTCCGTGGTGGATCGCGCGGGTCGGTGCCCGTAGCACCGGCTCGCGCCGGGTGGTGTGCGCCCGCAGCCCGCCGCGCTCACCCGCCGGGAATGGCCGGAGCGCGTGTTCCGCCGTGTCGCCCTTTTCTGATCAACTCCCTTTCGCCGAGGTGGCGGCGTGGGAAGGTCGATCACGCGTCACTTCGGCCCGCTGATCCTTGCCGCCTGCGGGCCGCGTCTCACTCGCGCCCGGGCGGCCCTTGGCGAGTGGAACGTCATGGGTGCTTCCGGCCGCGTTTGACACCCGTGGTGTCCCACTCGTCGTGACTTCGCCGATTGGTGGTCGCGACGCAGCCACAGCGCCTCGCCGAGATCTCGACGAGGCGCCGTGGGCGCCGGTGGGAGTGCCGCCCTCGCCGCCTTTGCTCTGCATCCACGGGAGCACATGGTTACGGAGCGTCCCTGCCGCGTGCGTGGCTGCAGAGCGGACGCGGCGGGGGAGAGACGGTGTCGTCGGAGGAGTGGGGTGAGTGCGGCCCGGAGGTACGGACGGGGCGTTGCCGTGGAGGGAACCGGCGGGGAAGTGGCGGCGCGCTCGCCGACGTCCGGGGCGGCCGGATTGCGGGTGCGGTGGTTACCGCTGCCCTCGTCAGGGCATGTCGTGCGGGACGACATGACGACGAGGAGGTGCCATGGCCGCCCGCGACGACGCCCACGGTGTCCACGACGACACCCGTGACGGGCGCGAGGACGCCCCCGCTGCCCGCGAGGACGCTCCCGCCGGGCCGGGCCGACCGGCCGGGCGGGAGCGCACCGGACCGGTGGGGCCGGAGGACGGGCCGGACAGCCCGGCCGATCTGTCGGCCACGGGCTGGATGGCGACGCTCAAGCGGACCGCCCGGGAGTTCCAGGACGACAGCCTGACCGACTGGGCGGCCGCGCTCACCTACTACGGTGTGCTCTCCATCTTCCCTGGTCTCCTGGTGCTGATCTCGCTGCTCGGCCTGCTCGGCGACCGGGCCACCGAGGGGGTACGGGACACCGTCGGGCAGGCGGTGCCGGAGGAGAACATCCAGCGCATCATCGAGAGCGCGATCGACCAGGCGGGCCAGTCCGGCGGGCTGGCGAGCATCGCCGCGATCGTCGGTCTGGTGGCGGCGTTCTGGTCGGCCTCCGGTTACATCGCCGCGTTCATGCGCGCCTCGAACAGCATCTACGACGTGCCGGAGGGGCGGCCGATCTGGAAGACGCTGCCGATACGCCTCGGGGTGACCGCGGTGATCGGCGTGATGCTGCTGATCAGCGCCGTGATCGTGGTGTTCACCGGTGGGCTGGCCGAGCAGGCGGGAAACGCGATCGGGCTCGGCGAGACCGCCGTGACGGTGTGGAACATCGCCAAGTGGCCGGTGCTGCTGGTGCTGGTGAGCCTGATGTTCGCGATCCTCTACTGGGCCTCGCCGAACGCCCGGCACGGCGGCTTCCGCTGGATCAGCCCCGGTGGCGTGCTCGCGGTGGTGCTCTGGCTGGTGGTGTCCGGCCTGTTCGCGTTCTACGTCAGCAACTTCGGCTCGTACAACAAGACGTACGGCGCGGTGGCCGGCGTGATCATCTTCCTGGTCTGGCTGTGGCTGAGCAACATCGCCATCCTGCTGGGCGCGGAGTTCGACGCCGAGCTGGAGCGCAGCCGGGCGATCGCCGCCGGACACCCGGCGGACGAGGAGCCCTACGTCGAGCTGCGTGACGACCGCAAGCTGCGCAAGAAGGGCGGTGCGCCCTCCCGCTGACCCGAGATCGCACGCTCGCGGTGGTCGCCGAGTCGGGCATCGCGCCGGGCCGGGGGGTGCTCGACCACCTCAACGAGGTGACCGTGGAGCTGGTCAGCGACACCGGCTGCTGGCTGGGCTTCTCGACACGTACGCGGTGGCGGTCCGCCGGGCGCTCGGCGCCGGCCGGCTCGGGCTCGGCCTCTGGCTGGCCGCGCCGGTGGCCGCCGCGCTCGCCGCCGACCCGCCGCCGGCTGCGCCACGAGCTGACCGTACGCGGGCTGGAGGTGGTCACGCTCAACGGCTTCCGGTACGCCGCGTTCCAGGCCCCGGTGGTCAAGGGCGCGGTGAACCACCCGGACTGGACCACGCCGCAGCGGCCGGCGTACACGCTGGACCTGGCCCGGGTGCTCGCCGACCTGCTGCCCGACGACGCCGTCCGTGGCTCGGTGTCGACGGGACAAGCACGCGAGGTATTCTCAGACATGGATACCGACCGGCTCGGGATCTGCGTGGATCTCGCTGACCCGGCGTGCGCCTGGGAGCAGCCGGCGGATGCCCTGGCCGGGCTGCGTGCCGCCGGGCTGCCGGTGGTGAAGATCCAGGTGTCCGCAGCCGTCGAGTCGCCCGACCCGGCCGATCCGGCGTACGCGGCCGACGACCTCGACGCCGCACTCGACGCGCGGTTACCGGGGGCCTGGCGGGTGCACTACCACGTGCCGTTGCACGCCCCGCCCGAGCCGCCGCCGCGCTTTACGGTGCCGGTGCTGCGCGAGGCGCTGACCGGGCCGCGATCCGGCCCCGGGTGGAGGCCACCGACGTGAAGGCGTTGCTGCTCGAACTCGCCGGACCGGCCTGGGAGGCACCATGACCGTAACCGTCGCACCGACCGATCCGGCCCTGCTGCGGGGCTGCTTCGACGCCGCGCTAGCCGCGTTCCTGGACGCGCGAGAGCCGGATCGGCCGGACGACGGTACGGGGGCCGTCCACACCGCGCTGCGCTGGTTCGTCCTGGCCGGCGGCAAGCGGATGCGCCCGCTGTTCTGTTACTGGGGCTGGCGGGGGTTCGGTGGCCCGGACACCTCGCCGATCGTGGTCGCCGCGGCGTCGCTGGAGCTGTTCCACGCGTTCGCGCTGATCCACGACGACATCGTGGACCGCAGCGACCGCCGCCGGGGCGCGCCGACGCTGCACCGGCTCTTCGCGGACCTGCACGCCCGCTGCGGCTGGCCGGGCGACCCGGCGGCGTACGGTCGGCAGGCGGCGGTGCTCTGCGGTGACCTCTGTGCCACCTGGTCGGCGCAGATGTTCCACGGGTGCGGGTTGCCGCCCGAGCGGCTGCGCCGGGGGCACCTGCTGCTGGCGCGGATGCGCTCGGAGGTGATCGCGGGGGAGTACCTGGACGTGGTCGGGGCGGCCGGGGACGGCTCGGTGGCGAACGCACTCACCGTGGTGCGGCTGAAGACGGCCCGCTACACGGTGACCCGCCCGGTGCAGATCGGCGCCGCGCTCGCCGGTGCAGCGCCGGAGGAGGTGGCCGCGCTGGCCGGGTTCGGCGACCCGCTCGGGGACGCGTTCCAGCTCCGCGACGACCTGCTCGGTGTCTTCGGTGATCCGTCGGTGACCGGCAAGTCCAACCTGGACGATTTGCGGGAGGGAAAGCCGACGGTGTTGCTGGCGCTGACCCGGGCGTCCGCCTCCCCGGCCGCCGTGGCCCGGCTGGCAGAGCTGGTCGGCGATCCCGGCCTCGACCAGGCGGGCGCGGCCGAGGTGCGGGGGGTCGTGGAGGAGTGCGGCGCCCGGGAGGCGGTGGAGCGGATGATCCGCACCCGGGCCGACGCCGCACTGGTCGCGCTGGACGCGCTGCCGCTGGCGGAGCCGGCGCGACGGGTGCTGGCCGCGCTCGCGGAGCGGGCGGTCGACCGCCACGAGTGACACCCACTTGTCGCTTGGCGCCACGGTGAAGCTCGAGGACCGGGCCCACGCCGCCACCGCGCACCTGCCCCAGCGCTGGACCCTGCCCTGACGGAGCCATAGAGTGGAGGCGGCGACCGCGAGGTGGCCGGTGACCCGGCGGGAGGCGCAACCCCTCCGGGAGCAGACGCTCCGGCGTCCACCGGTGCCCACGCGCCGCCGCCTCCGGTCGTCCTCGCCCCGGTCCGCGACGGAATCCCCCATCACCACAGGGGAGAAGGACAAATGGCGCGACCCATCACGCTCTTCACCGGCCAGTGGGCCGATCTGCCGTTCGACGAGGTCTGCCGGCTCGCCGCCGAGTGGGGCTACGACGGGCTGGAGATCGCCTGCTGGGGCGACCACTTCGAGGTGGACCGGGCGCTCGCCGACGACTCGTACGTGGAGCGCAAGCGGGCCACCCTCGCCAAGCACAACCTCCAGGTGTTCGCCGTCTCCAACCACCTGGTCGGGCAGGCCGTCTGCGACCACCCGATCGACGAGCGGCACCAGGACATCCTGCCGGCCCGCATCTGGGGCGACGGCGAGCCGGAGGGCGTACGGCAGCGGGCCGCCGAGGAGATCAAGGACACCGCGCGGGCGGCGGCGAAGCTCGGCGTCCGCACGGTCGTCGGCTTCACCGGCTCGTCCATCTGGCACACGGTGGCGATGTTCCCGCCGGTGCCGCCGGCCATGATCGAGCGCGGCTACCAGGACTTCGCCGACAGGTGGAACCCGATCCTGGACGTGTTCGACGAGGTGGGGGTGCGGTTCGCGCACGAGGTGCACCCCAGCGAGATCGCCTACGACTACTGGACCACGAAGCGCACGCTGGAGGCGATCGGGCACCGGGAGGCGTTCGGGCTCAACTGGGATCCGTCGCACTTCGTCTGGCAGGAACTGGACCCGGTGAACTTCATCTTCGACTTCGCCGACCGGATCTACCACGTGGACTGCAAGGACGCGAAGGTCCGTACCGGCGACGGGCGGCGGGGCCGGCTCTCCTCCCACCTGCCCTGGGCCGACCTGCGGCGCGGCTGGGACTTCGTCTCCACCGGCCACGGCGACGTGCCGTGGGAGGACTGCTTCCGGGCGCTGAACGCGATCGGCTACGACGGCCCGATCTCGGTCGAGTGGGAGGACGCCGGCATGGACCGCCTGGTCGGCGCGCCGGAGGCACTCCAGTTCGTCCGCCGCCTGGCGTTCGACGCCCCGAGCGCGGCTTTCGACGCGGCGTTCAGCAGCAGCCGCGACTGAACGGTCAGCGGGCGGCGTAGACCTGGTCGCTGACCAGGCGCGCCGCCCCGACCAGGCCGGCGCGGCAACCGGGCCCGGGGCGGGCCGAGGAGGTCGGCCAGCTCGACCCGGGAGCGAGGGCCGTCGTCGCGCGGCAGGCGCAGCAGTCGCGCCTGATCCGCCGTCTCCGGTCCGAGCATCGGCATGTGGCCACCTCCCCACGGAGAATGTGCCACATCCGTGCCCGCGCACACGGGAGCGGGCCGGTCACCCGGAGGTGACCGGCCCGCTGTCCGTCTGCATCAGAGCGTGTTGCCGGTGCTGGACGGCTTGGTGCTCGTGCCGGTCGTGGTCGAGCCGGACGCGCTGGTCGAGCCCGTGCCGTTGGCGCTGCGGCTGCCGACCGCGGCCGGCGTGCCGGCGAACGGCTTGTCGGCGTCGGTCATGCCCGGCTTGCCACCGTTGGTGGCGAGCTTCTCGCCGATCTTGGTCTGCCCCAGCTTGTCCTTGCCCTCCGAGTAGAGCCGGGTCGCCTGGGCCTGCGCGACCCCGGCCGCCTCCTGGACGGTCGGGTGGTCGAGCACCTTGCGCCCGCGGACCACCAGCTCCTCGTACTTCTCCCGGCCGGCACGGGCGCCCAGGACGAATCCCGCAGCCAGCCCGCCAAGAAACATGATCTTTCCGCGCATGGCGGCTCCTTCCGTACCTGACGCTCTCGCCGGTCTCCGCCAGCTCGGCGGAACGACCGTCTCGCGCCTGCGTTCTCTGTCGACGGCTAACTACCCATCCTGCTCTCCGCTCATGCCTCCCTGTGCCGAGATGACGATTTGTCCGTAATCTTGGTGCGTCAGCCGGTCCGGCCCTCCTCCGGTAACCCCCTGGCGCACCACCCCCCGATGTCCTGTACTCTTGTCCCCGTCGCACGGAGCGGAGAGATCCGGACCGTGCGGTGCACGGTCCCCTGTAGCTCAATTGGCAGAGCAGCCGGCTGTTAACCGGCAGGTTATTGGTTCGAGTCCAATCGGGGGAGCCTCGCTCCACGTCACGCCCGTCGGCATCGTCGGCGGGCGTTCGTCGTTCCCGCGCCCCGCCCGCGCCCCGGGCTGCCCGGTTTCCGCCCCCGGCTCCTCGTTCGCCCGGCAGGATGGTCGGCGTCGACCTAGACTCCCACTGCGTCGATTGATGCGTCGATTCGAGGACGGTGGAGATGGCCCACTTCGCCGAGGTGCCCAGCGCCGAGGCGCTCGCCGTGCTGCCGCTCGTGGTGCCCGTCGGGCTGGGCGTGGCGGTCGCCGTCGGCGTCCTGCTGGACACCGTCGTGGTCCGCTCGCCGCTGGTGCCCGCGCCCGCGTACGACATCGGGCCGAAGGTCTGGTGGCCGGGCCGGTTGTCGCGGTCGCACCGCGCGGGCGACCCCGCCGGGGCGGGGGTGGACCGTGCCTGACCCGGACGTGGTGATCGTCGGCGGCGGCCTGGCCGGCCTCGCCGCGGCCCGGCGGCTGCACCGCGCCGGCGTGCCGTGGCGGCTGCTGGAGGCGGGCGACCGACTCGGCGGGCGGGTCGCCACCGACCGCGTCGACGGGTTCCTGCTGGACCGGGGCTTCCAGGTGCTGAACACCGCGTACCCGCGCCTGGCCGGCCTGGTCGACGTCGGCACTCTCGGCATGGGCTGGTTCACCTCCGGCGTGCTGGTGCGCCGCGGCGACCGCCTGGAACGTCTGGTCAACCCGCTGCGCGAACCCACCGGCGCACCCGGCACGCTCACTGCGGGCATCGGATCGCTGACCGACCGGTTGCGGTTCGCCGCGCTCGCCGCCGGCTACGCCACAGTGCCGGTCGGGCGGCTGCTCGGCACACCCGAGACCAGCGCCGAGAAGGCGCTGCGCCGGGCCGGGCTCTCCGACGCGATCATCGAGGAACTGCTCCGGCCCTTCCTGTCCGGCGTGCTGCTCGACCGTGAGCTGGCCACCTCCAGCCACGTCCTCGCGGTCATCATGCGCTCCTTCGCCAGGGGCCGGATCGGCCTGCCCGCGGACGGGATGCAGGCGCTGCCGAAGGCGCTCGCCGCGCCGCTTCCTGCCGAGCTGATCGAGCTGAACACCCCGGTCACCGAGGTCGCGCCCGGCCGGGTCCGCACCCCCTCCGGCGAGATCGCGTGCCGCGCCGTCGTGGTCGCCGTCGATCCGCCCGCGGCGGCCACGCTGCTGCCCGGCCTCGATCGGGTACGCATGCACGCGTACACGACCTACTACCACCGCACCGGCACGGCGCCGCTGGACGAGCCGATCCTGCTGCTCGACGGCGACCGGCGCGAACTCGTCGCCAACACGGTGGTGATCAGCCGGGCCGCGCCCACGTACGCGCCGGACGGCCAGCACCTGGTCGCCACCTCGGTGGTCGGCCCGCAGGCCCCGCCGGAACCGGTGATCCGGCGCGAACTGGACCGCCTCTACGGCCGCTCCACCGCCGACTGGACCCACCTCACCACTGTCACAGTGCCGGATGCGCTCCCCGCCGCCCCGCCACCGCAGGGCCGGCTGCGCAAGCCGGTGGCGCTCGGCGACGGCCTGTACGTGGCCGGGGACCACCGGGACAGCCCGTCCATCCAGGGGGCGCTCGCCAGCGGGTGGCGTACGGTCGGCGAGGTCCTCGCGGCGTTGCGGCGCGCCTGAGCGATTGGTCGGCGGGTTGCGCGTTGTTATCCTCGCGTTGCCCATCGTGCTGTCGCGGCCGTGTTTCTGCCCGGTAGGTGGTGGTCCGCGCAACGATCGGCGGGTTACGATCCGGCGCGGTCACGGGGCGGTAGCTCAGCCGGTTAGAGCAGGGGACTCATAATCCCTCGGTCGCGGGTTCGAACCCCGCCCGCCCCACCAGGCCATTCCCCTGGGCGATAGTGCTGTCGGGGAGACCCGGACGTGCCGCGTCGACGTCCGGACCGACGCCTCTCCGTCCGCCCCGGGTTCGCAGCAGCGCGGTCGGGTGCCCGGCCGAGGCCGGCGGG